>ONRS01000054.1 GCA_900320255.1 uncultured Prevotellaceae bacterium | reverse complement strand
GGAGAGGTAAGAGGGGAGCATGACCTCCGTCTCAGCAGAAGTAACGACCGTAGAATAGACCACCTCCTCGTCCTCATCTTTAATATATAGAACATACTCCGGATGGTCAGCCACAAACGTCAGTGTGTTGTCCTCCTGATAGACTACGGGTGGAGCCATGGGGCCGCGAGGCAGTTGTACAATAGGATCACTGGGGTCTCCCCATGAAACAGTCAAATGAACTAAGACTTTTCTGCCTATAAAGTCTTGAGAATAGCAGTTTAAAACTAATAGGCTCAGAGCTAATAGAAAAAACAATTTCTTCATTTTTGCATCATTATTTAGATTAAACAATGGTGCAAATATAGTTGAAAAACCGATAAAAGATTAGTAATGTGTTATACACATAATACACATTTCCCCATTCGTAAACAACTTTTAACCATTATGTTACATGGCATAAACATTACGAGCTATAATGAGTGAAGCAGATGGTCCAAATCTGATGTTTTTGCCTCCGTGCCAAGCCAAGTTTTCGCCATGCGTGAACGCATATTTGAGACAGCCTGATATTTCATTTGCAAAAGTGTGCTGATTTCTGACGGAATAAAATAGAGCTTAGTCAATACACAAAGCTGGCTTTGCTTGTATGTCAATTTGCCCACATGCACTTCTATTTCTTCTATGAATTTGGGGAAGTGTTCGTGAATGATACCATAAACTTCCTGCATGTCTTTATCTGACGCAGGCTTTCCGCTTGATGCCTTTTTGTGTAAACTCTTGAGTAAAAGATTGCCAGTAATAAAATCTTCATACTTCTCTGGTACGGCTACATCCGGTTCATACATGTGAAGCAGGTTCTTGTAATTGTCAATTTCTTCCTCCTTTTTTTGTATTAGCGCTTTGTTTTCTTGTCTTATCAAAGACAAATCTTCTTTGGACCGAGCCAATAATTCCAGTGTGACATTGTATCTTTGGTTGATCTCGGCCGTTCTTCGTTTTTCTTCCATTCGGATTTGTCTGTAATACTGAATGACAAGAAACAGAACAATTGTCCCTGTGCCGATAGCCATCCACATGCGGTACCTGTTCTTTTCTGCTTCTTGCTCGCTTAATGCAGCCCGTTTCTGATTCCTTTCATATCGGAACATGGACTGCATGCGTTGAAGCCGGTCTGCTGACTCAAAAACATTTGTGCTGTCATTGGCTTCATTATATAAAGCTGCATATTTTAGAGCTGAGTCTTTCTGATTTGCTCTTTGATAGGTTTCGAAAAGCCCATGATATGCTAACACACGGTTATTGATTTTCTCCTTATATCTTATTTGTTGCCGGAAATAGTAGGTTGCTGAGTCTAAACGATGATTATATAAATGGTAATACCCCAGATATGTATAGTACATTCCTTGTTTGTTGCTTTGGTTGCCATCACGCTTACTATGGCTTTCATATATGTCTATATAGCGTTTCGCTTCCAGCAATTGACGGCGGTGAATAAGCACAAATATAGCTGGGGACAAGCAACTGGCTGCCCTGTCATAGAGTCTCATGTCCCAATACTTCCGGTAGAGTATTGCCGTATTTGCAAGAACACTATCATAGGCTCCTGCCTGATAAAAAACGCCTAACTTGTTTTCATAGCAATATAACGATGCCAATGTGTCATTTGCCAATAATGTAAACTTAATGGCTTTGTCAAGTTCAGTAATTGCTTCCTCTGGCATATATTGTTTTATGAATAACCCAGCGGCCTGAGCGTGAATCCGACAAAGTGTGGAATAATTGCAATCCTTGGCAGTAGTATCTGCACAATCAACGGCATCCTGATAACATTGCAGGGCCTGCGGTGCCTCACCCATGTCACGGTAGGCACAGCCGAGGAGATAGTGGGCGCGTACCTGCTCGTTGGCAGAGCCGTGGCGGTCGTAGTAGTCGGCCACTTCATGCAGGATAGAGTCCGAGGGCAGCGTGTCGTAGCACTTGTTACAGGCATCGGCCAGCAGCAGGTAGTGGTACATGCGGTCTGCCTTATCCGTGAAGCTCATGCTGCGCAGCAGCGTGAGGGCTGAGTCGGGCTGCGTCAGCAGCAGGCTGTCGGCTGCCACCAACTGCGGATGCCGGCTGGTGCCGGTGCAGGCCGTAAGCACCAACAGTACAGTAACAAGAATATAGACTAACTTCTTCATGGGCGGCCCAATATCTTTTAAATGAAAGAAAAAATGGGCACCCCTTCTTGGAAATGCCCATTATAGTTGGATTGCTATTGATTGAAATATCTGATTACTGCAGGAACTGGTCAGCCTCGGTGTTGGAGGGATCAAGCTCCTTCACCTTGCGCCAGTAGCTCTGGCACTGCTCCTTGTCGGCCTTCTCGTTGTAGTACCAGCCGAGGTAACGGTAGCACTCCACGAGACGTGTCTTCTCACCAGCCTCCAAGTTACCCTTTGCTTCCAGAAGGCCGGCAGCTGCCTCGTAGTAAGGCTTTGCAAGACCACGGGTCATATCAGCATCGATAGTAGCATTCAGACGTCCGCGCAGGATGTTCAGATACTCTGCATTGGCAGGGAACTTGGCAATGGCCTCACCATAGGTGGCATCAGCCTTCATCATCCACTGCTCACGCTCTGCCTCGGGCACTTCCTCTGCATGCTTGATATACATCTTGGCCAGCGAGTTGTAGTCGTTAGCACTGGGGTTACCCTTAGCGGCCAGATAGTCATTATAATACTTAATGGCATTATCGAAGTCTCCCTTCGTGGAGAATGCCTGATAGATGGACTGAATAAGGCTCACGCGGTTGGCTGCCGGAACGTCCATCGAAAGTGCTGTCTTGAACTGACTAATGGCACCGTCAAAGTCGCTGCGTGCGCTCTGCATGGAAAGACCATGATAGAAGTGGTCCATCCAAGAAGCCTTCAGACTGTCAGAGGCATTGAACAAGCGGTCGCCAAAGTCAAGTGCCTTGTCATAGTTACCCAGCTCATAGTTGAAGAACATGCCCAGACGGTTGAACGGCGCATGACGTGGGAAGCGCTTGATGCCTTCCTCGATGATGGGCAGACCTTCGGCATGCTTGCCTAAGAAATAGTGCGACGTAGCGAAATTGGTCAGGTCGCCACGGTCGAGCTTGGCGAGCGGAGCCTTCTTGTAGGTCTCAATAGCACCTTCGAAGTCCTTTGCATCGAACAGGAAGCGTGCAGCCATAGCGTCAACGGCAACGTCAGGACGCTGTGCGCGCAGCTCTTCGAGCTTGGCAACGGCGAGTTTCGGGCTGACCTTACGATAAACGCTGGCATACTTGAAGTAGGCATCGGCATTCTTCGGGTCGTCGTCAATGGCCATCTGATACTCAGAAGCAGCCTCACCAGCCTTGTCGGCAATGGCCCAAATGTCACCAAGCAGCAGATGTGCGGGTGAATAATGGTTCTTGGCAGCCTTCAGCGCGTAGTTGGCATACTCACGTGCACTGGCGGTGTCCTTGACTTCCTTGAAGGCGTTACCCATAGCGACGAGCACTGCGGGGTTCTTCTTGTTCTTCTTATAGACTGCCTTCACTTCGTCCTTGATAGACTCGGTGTTACCGTTGCTGTTCTTAATGACTTTAGTGATGGCATCGATGGTAGCCTGGTCTTCGCTCTGGGCTACAGCAGGAGCGCTGAATACTAACATCAGGGCTCCGATGAATAGATATTTGATTGCTTTCATAATTCGTTTGGTTTTAACGGTGAAACATTTGGTAAGCTAACTCTTTGACGTTTCAAATCTGAAAAGGTTTAAATCTTTCAGTTCACAATCACCTCCTTGACCGTGAGGTCGGCCCTGTAAGGGAGTATGCTGGAACGGAAGATGAGTAACTGGCCTTTTGGGGAAACGAGGAAGTTGGAGAACCCCCAAGGCAGACCACGAAGGGGGTCAGCCATCAGCACGTAGAGTGTACGAATGAGGGGATATTGTCCAGTATATAGATAGTATTGGTAAGGCTGGAAGCTGTTGGCCTTTGTGGCTACGCTGTCCTTGCTTACCGCTACGACTTTGATTTCTTTCTTAAATGTGGCATTGGTTGAGTCGCGCTTGTTCTTTAGCCAATTAGAGCCGATGATTCCGATGGCGTTGGCATGTTTCTCCACGAAATCAATGACTTCTGCACTCTTCTCTACTGCAGTCACGTTGGGATTGGTGATGGGCTTACCACCAAGAATGGAGTCCTCGCACCAACGTACAGTGCTGGAGTTCTTATTGTCGAAGACTACCTTGAAGTCGCCAAGCTTGGAGTTGGGATAGACTTCATTCCACTTGGTAATCTGACCCGTCAGCAAACGCTTGATGTCGTTCACAGTGATACAGGTGTCAGGGTTCGAGGCGTTGACTATGAGTGCCAGGCCGTCGTATGCTATGGGGAATGTAGCCGCCGTAGGATGCTTGGCCTTGAGTGCCTCCTTCTGCTTGGGCGTCAGGTCTTTGGCCGTAATAGCCAGACAAATGGAGTCAGAAAGAAGCATATTGATGGCATCAAGCTCAGTGGTGTAGATGGGAATGAGCGTGGCCTTAGGCCGCTCAGTCATGAAGATGAGCACCTCCTGATCGATGATAGGGCTGAAACTCTCATCAGACGCAAACGAAATGGTGCCGGAATTATAGGTGTCGGTCCTATTATATTTAGGTTTGCTGTCGGAACATGCCGACAGCAAACCTATTATGAGAGTTAATCCAACTGTTAAGTTGAATAATCGCTTCATCTTACTGCAGTTTAAATTGAACAGGAACGTTGTACTTAACACGAACGGGTGAGCCATTCTGCATACCAGGATTCCATCTCGGCATGGCCTTCACCACGCGGACAGCCTCCTTGTCAAGCGACGGGTCAACACCGCGGAGAACCTGAACGTTAGAGATAGAACCATCCTTCTCAACGACGAAACCTACAACGACACGTCCAGAGATGCCGTTCTCAGCTGCTACAGGAGGATACTGCAGGTTACGTGCAAGCCATGCACGAACGTCGCCTTCCTTAAATGTAGGAGCCTGTTCTACGACATCGAAGATCTTGTCTTCTGCCGGTTTCGGTTCGGGCTGTGCTACCTCCTCGACGGCCTTCAGCACCTGGGCATCGGCGTCGTCGGTAGTACCCTTAACGTCGAAAGCACCGATGGCGGTCTCTGTCTTACTCAGGTCATCCTGGCTCTTCAGCTCCTCCTCTTCCTTCACCTCGTTATCTTTCTTGATGACGGGAGGCACGAACTTGATAGAGCTCTTCACCTGTTCCACAATCTCAGGTTTCTCAATCTCGACGGGAGCCTTCTTCTCCACCTCAGCCTCTTGCTTGGCAAGTGCCGAGAGGTTCACGTCGGCCGTGATTTCCTCTTCCGCCTGAGCGTTATTAATGATAGCCTGAGCACCCACAACAACTGCTATGATAGCAGCAATCGCTAACATTATGATGATTGACCAAATGTTGCGCTTACCAGTCTCACGGCGCAGCACATAGGCACCATATGCCTTGTTTCTGCCTTCAAAGACAAGGTCAGTCCAATTGTTGTCAATTAAATCGATTTTAGCCATAATTCTTCATACATTTAATAAGTTATACAATCATTCATACTTGATTCCTGCTGACGTCAGAAGTTTCTTGTCGTCCTCATTAATCTTGTCGATGACGTACGTGCTAATACCCATTATCTGCATAATGTCAAGAGCGGTTACCATGTTATCGTAGGTAGAGATGTCAGTTGGCTTGATGATGACGGTCAGCGTGTTCACCTTTTGTCCGTTGATCTCACCCTTTCGAATCTGGGCCAGCTTGTTCTCCCAGACGGAGTCGTGCTGGTCACTGTTCTTCAACTTGCGCAGTGAGTCCACTTCGGCTAAAGCTGCCTTAATCATCACTACAGGTTTCTTTCCCTGGTCGTTCTTGTGGTTCCAAAGAACGTCACAGAAGCCCTGATAGCCTTCCTGCAATGAACCTATTTCATAGTAATTGACCTTCTTCAAGCATGAAGGGTCATCATAATTCACAATACCTGCCACGTAGTATCCGACGCCTTCCTTACCCAGCTCGTTGTTGTCGCCGCAGAGGTAGAGGGTCAGGGTGTTCGACTCTTTCGTAGCATTCTTATCCTGATCGGAAACGTTCTCATCGTTACTTGGCATGGTCAACTGCATCGCTTGAGGCTTGCTAAGCGTGGTACAGAGCATGAAGAACGTGATCAGAAGCATCATC
>ONRS01000053.1 GCA_900320255.1 uncultured Prevotellaceae bacterium | reverse complement strand
CTGCAGGGCATCGCTTCTATGCACTGCTCTGCCAACACCGATATGGAGGGTAAGAACACCGCTATCTTCTTCGGTCTCTCTGGAACAGGTAAGACTACGCTGAGTACTGACCCGAAGCGTCTGCTCATTGGTGACGACGAGCACGGATGGGACGACGAGGGCGTGTTCAACCTCGAGGGCGGCTGCTACGCCAAGGTCATCAACCTGGACAAGGAGAGCGAGCCCGATATCTACAACGCCATCCGCCGCAACGCTCTACTCGAGAACGTTACCGTTGACGAGGCAGGCAAGATTGACTTCGCTGACAAGAGCGTGACAGAGAACACTCGCGTGAGCTATCCTATCGAGCACATCGAGAAGATTGCCAAGAAGGTCAACGGCAAGAGCGCCGGTCCTGAGGCCAAGAACGTTATCTTCCTCTCAGCTGACGCATTCGGCGTGCTGCCTCCCGTTAGCATCCTGACTCCGGAGCAGACCAAGTACTACTTCCTCTCTGGCTTCACTGCTAAGCTGGCTGGTACAGAGCGCGGCATCACTGAACCTACTCCTACGTTCAGTGCTTGCTTCGGCCAGGCCTTCCTCGAGCTGCACCCCACAAAGTATGCTGAGGAGCTGGTAAAGCGCATGGAGAAGAGCGGTGCCAAGGCTTATCTGGTGAACACTGGCTGGAACGGCACTGGCAAGCGTATCTCTATTAAGGATACACGCGGTATCATTGACGCCATCCTGGGTGGTGACATTCTGAACGCTCCCACGAAGAAGATTCCTTACTTCGACTTCGAAGTTCCCACACAGCTCAACGGCGTGGCATGGGGCATTCTGGATCCTCGCGACACCTATCAGAACCGCGACGAGTGGGAAGAGAAGGCAAAGGATTTGGCCGGCCGCTTCATCAAGAACTTCAAGAAGTACGAAGGCAACGAAGCCGGCAAGGCTCTCGTTGCTGCAGGACCGAAGCTTTAAGAATACTGGTTATTGACAAATGAAAAAGTGGCTGCATAAATTTGTGCAGCCACTTTTTTTGCCTAATAGTTGGTGATTAGAAAGTTTTTTTGTACTTTTGCACCCATTACTGCTATGTTAGATAAAATTAAGAACTTTTACACCAGGCTCACCGTCCTGCTGCTCATGCTGCTAACACGCATTTACGTGTTCGCACAGGACATTATGGACGACGAAGATGAAGACGCAGCCAGCAATATCACAACGATATTCGAGGAAGAGGAGGAAGAGATTGTCCCCTTAGGATTCCATTTCGGATTTACCGACATCTTGATTGGTGCTGTGGTCATAGCCTTGTTTTACGTAATGAGCAACTCAAAGCTGAAAAAAGGATGCTGGTACAGCGTTCTGTACTGCATCCTCGTGGCATTGCTCATCATGAAGTGTACTTAAACTTCCTTCATTTGCCGCCTCCAGCGGAAATAGCCGAAGACGGCTATGATGACGTAGAGGGCATAGAGTGACGACTTGAAGGGCAGTTCCTTATAAGCATAGAGTGCACAGGTCACCACATCTACGGCAATCCAGATGAACCATTGCTCCAGGTAACGGTGTGCCAAGGCCCAGATGCCCAGCAGACTGAGGGCTGTGGTAAAGGAGTCGGCCAAAGGCACGTTGGAGTCAGTAAACGTCAGTAGCAGCCAGTAAATGAGCATCCACAGGGCCACAGTAACCGTCAGCCACGGCAACACGAGACGACGGGGAAAGGGGCGCGGAGCCAATAACTTCTTAGTCGATGAACGGGGGGCTACCCACCGCCACCAGCCATAGACGGTCATAGCGAGATAGTAGAACTCCATGGCACAGTCAGCATAGAGGCCTTTGTCGTAATAAAGCACGATGCCGAGAGCCTGCATAACGAAACCTACAGCCCACATCCACACCGAGCCACGATACTCGAGCAGAATATATGCCAGCCCAAGTACCGTGGTCACGACGTCAAGAGGATTGATTTGCATCTGTTAGAACTTAACCGTAATACCGCCCTGAATGGTGAAGCCTGCGGCAGGAATGAAACCTATCTGATAGTAACGGTTGTCGTCAGGATGACCACCACTCTCGTAGATGGCTGAATACACCCAGCCACTCTGTGCGTAACGCTTGTTGAAGATGTTGTTCAATGAGAGTGAGAACACGGTCTCACGGAACCACTTGTTCCAGCTTCCTGACGCTTGGTTCCTGCCGCCCTTCAGTGTGTAGCTCAGGTTCAGGTTCGACACCTCGTAAGAAGGCAGCGAACGGGCTTTGTTCTCTGTGTTGTCCAGATACTGACGGCTGACCATCCCGGTGTGCCATACGGCCTGGAAACCCTCATAGTGCAAACGGGCGAAGACGTTAGTAATGAAAGAAGGCGAGAAAGCCAGCGTGGCATCGTCGTAGTGGATAGTCCTCGAACCGTTATCCCAGTCTTCCACTACTTCGTCAAAGTCCTTTAGCTTGTTCTTGCTGATGGCGGTATTGGCCTCCAGTGTAAGCCACGACGTGACATCCAGCCCTAACTGCATCTCCACGCCCATACGGTACGACTTGGGAATGTTAGTGGTCAGGTTTTCGCCAATGTCACTCTGAGCACCGGTCTGCACAAACTGGTCTTTATAGTTCATGTAATAGAGGTTGGCACCGAAGCGGGCAAAGCTGCCGTTAAAGGTGTAGCCCAGCTCGTAGTCCAGCAGGCGCTCTGCCGAGGGAGAAGGATAGGAACCATTGTCGGTAAAGTTGTTACGCTCCGGTTCACGGTGACTCATGGCAATAGAGCCATAGAAACGGTCCCTCTCCGTAGGCTGCCACGAGAAACCTACCTTCGGGTTGAAGAAAGTATAGTGCTTGTTAATGTCGAGCGGCTGATTATAGTAGCTGCTACCCTCCTCATAGAACTTGTCGTTGATGCCGTCGGTCTTGTAGTTCACCTGTCGCAGCTGTACATCACCGAAGACGTCCCAGTGTTCACCAAGATGAACCAGCGCCTTGACGAAGACATTTCCGTCGAACTTATGGGCGTCGCTGTCGTAGTAAGTATAGCTGCCATTTGGCATATAATACTGACGGAGCTTTTCATCAATTTCAGCCCCCAGCTGCCCCATGCCAGCACTCATATAGGTCAGGCGGCCAAAGTGATTACCGTCGAAGTTCTGAAGGCTCAGTCCACCTATGACATCCCACATGTCGTCCTTATAGTTGGCGTTCCAGATGAGTCCGTAAGTATGCTGAGTTAATCCTTTCTTGCGCACGAAATCGGCCTTCTTGATTTCTGTAATCTTGCTTATCTCCTCCGGGAGTGTCAGTCCAAACTTCTTCAGCTTGTTCATGGGACGGAACTCCTCATAATAACCGTAGCCATAGGTATAGTGTAACGCTGCCGTAGTAGTCCAGTGGTCGTTAATGGTCCATGCAGCAGAGAGAATATTGTGGTTCTGCCAGAAGTTGTCGGTAGTGCGGTCCCAGTAGGAGCCGTCTGACATCAGGTAACGCTGGGTGCTGTATGTTCCGTCATCGTTAATCGTCATGGCCTCATACAGCGAGTTAAACTTACCCAGTCCCTTGTCCCACATATCCTGATAGGTGCGGATGCCCGTCTTAGCCCCGTAGGTGCCATCCATGATGCTCAGGTCGTCTGTTCCGGCAGTCACGCCGTTCCAAGCCTGACCTGTTGTCTCAAAATTGCCGATGTTCTTGTATCTTACAACAAAATTATCAGACAAGTAAGTCAGTCCGCCATAGTAGCTGCCTGAACGGCCACGCGTACCATGAACAAAACCGTCGGTAGTAGTCTGGTGATAGGCACCTTCCAGAATAAGATGGCTCCACAGCAGGCCGGTAGAGAATTGTCCGCCGGCATTGATGGTGTTAAACGAACCATACGAGAAGTTCACCTCGCCTCCTGGTGTCTCCATGGGCAGGGCCGTCTGCAGTGAGATGGTACCGCCAAAGGCTCCATCACCATTGGTCGAGGTTCCCACACCACGCTGTATCTGCACTGAGCCCAACAGAGAGCCATAAGAGTTCATGTTTGCCCAGAAGACGGTCTGGTCTTCGGGAGAGTTAAGGGGCACGCCGTCGAGCGTGACATTGATACGCGATCCTGCTGCACCACGAATACGCATATAAGTGGTACCTGTACCCAGACCGTTCTCACTCCATGCCAGCACACCGGGTGTCTGCGCAAAAAGGAATGGCAGTTCCCGACCCGTCGTTGAGAACTCCTGAAGCTCCTTCTTCCGGATATTGTTCACGGCAAACGGAGCATTCCTTTGTCCGCGCACTGCCTTCACAACCACTTCGTCCAGCTGCTTCAATCGTAACGAGTCATCATCCTGTGCAGCCACATTGCTAACGGCAAACTGACACATGATGAATGACAAACCTAATACAATACGTTTCATCATAACTGTTTAAATTTTATAATTACATAATTCTTCCTATCCATCCCTACGCCGGCATTACCCGTATCAGGTTGAAGGGTGTCATCTCAGCCCACCCACGGTGAGCACCCCTTGATAAGCACCTATGGCAAATCGGGTGCAAAGGTAAGAAAAATAATAGGAATAAAAGAATAAATGATAAAAAAACTAAAGGAGAGTACACAAAAAGAGTGTATGCAGCTGCACACACTCTTTTTTATCCAACTGTTCCCTCTAATGATACGGAGAGTAGTTTCTGGGCCTCAACGGCAAATTCCATCGGCAGTTTCTGCAGCACTTCCTTGGCATAGCCATTAACAATAAGGCCGACAGCCTGCTCGGTAGGTATGCCGCGCTGGTTGCAATAGAAAAGCTGGTCTTCACTGATTTTGCTGGTGGTGGCTTCATGCTCAAATATAGCCGTGGGGTTGTGTACGTCCATATAGGGGAACGTATGTGCGCCACACTTGGAGCCTAAAAGCAAGGAGTCACACGAAGAGTAGTTCCGGGCATTCTCGGCATTGCTGGTGGCTCGCACCAGCCCACGGTAGGAATTCTGCGAATGGCCGGCAGAGATGCCTTTTGAAATAATGGTGCTCTTGGTGTTCCGCCCCATGTGAATCATCTTTGTACCGGTATCGGCCTCCTGGTAGTTATTCGTCACGGCCACCGAGTAAAACTCGGCTGTGCTGTTGTCGCCACGCAGAATGCACGAAGGGTACTTCCAAGTAATAGCCGAGCCTGTCTCTACCTGAGTCCATGAAAGCTTGCTGTCTGCTCCCCGCAGGTCACCGCGTTTCGTTACTAAGTTCAGCACGCCTCCCCTGCCCTGCTCGTCGCCGGGATACCAGTTCTGCACCGTAGAGTACTTCACCTCAGCACGGTCCATGACGATGATCTCCACGATAGCGGCATGCAGCTGGTTCTCATCGCGCATAGGGGCGGTACATCCTTCAAGATAAGAAACGTACGAGTCATCGTCAGCCACAATGAGCGTACGCTCGAACTGACCGGTGTTTCGGGCATTGATGCGAAAATAGCTGCTCAGTTCCATTGGACAGCGTACACCCTTCGGAATATAGACAAAGGAGCCGTCGCTGAAGACGGCGCTGTTAAGGGCAGCAAAGAAGTTATCACGATAAGGCACCACGGTACCCAAGTACTGACGCACCAAGTCACCATGTTCCTTGATAGCCTCACCGATAGAGCAGAAAATGACACCTTTCTCGCGGAGCTTCTCCTTGAACGTGGTCTTCACGCTAACAGAGTCCATAATGGCATCTACGGCGGTGTTTCCACTCAAAGCCAGCCGTTCCTCGAGGGGGATGCCGAGCTTGTCGAAGGTTTTTTCCAGTTCAGGGTCAATACTCTCCTCTTTCCTCTCTCCTCTCTCCTCTCTCCTCTTTTTAGCCGTAGGGTCGGCATAGTAGCTGATGGCCTGATAGTCAATGGGAGGCACGTGGACATGCCCCCAACGGGGTTCCTTCTGCTGCTGCCAATACCGGAAAGCCTTCAGACGGAAGTCGAGCATCCACTCCGGCTCCCCCTTCTTAGCAGAGATGAGCCGAACGATGTCCTCGTTCAGCCCTTTCTCTATAATCTCAGTATGTACGTCAGTCGTGAATCCGAACTCGTATTTCTGCTCAGCCACCTGACGGATAAAGTCGTTATTATTCTCTGGCATCTTACAGTTTCTGTTCTACCTCAATTTCCATGAAGGTCTCAATGATGTCGCCCACCTGAATGTCATTGAAGTTGACGAGCGATATACCACACTCAAAGTTGGTGGCCACTTCCTTCACGTCGTCCTTATAGCGTTTCAAGGCGTTAATGGCACCTGTATGTACCACAATACCATCGCGCACCAGACGAGCCTTGTCAGAACGATGCACCTTGCCTTCGGTAACCATAGCACCGGCAACAGTACCCACCTTTGAAATCTTATAGACCTCGCGAACCTCTACTTCGGCAGTAACCTGCTCCTTGATAACCTTGTCGAGCATACCCTCCATAGCGGAGCGTACGTCGTCAATGGCATCGTAGATGACAGAGTAGGTGTTGATTTCCACACCATTGCGCTCTGCCAACTTACGGGCATCAGCACTGGGACGAACCTGGAAACCTACGATGATGGCATCAGAAGCTGAAGCCAGCATGACATCGTTTTCACTAATCTGACCAACTGCCTTGTTGATGACGTTGACCTGCACCTTCTCGGTTGAGAGTTTCAGGAACGAGTCAGACAGGGCCTCAATAGAACCGTCGGTATCACCCTTGACCACAATGTTAAGCTCATGGAACTCGCCCAGAGCAATACGGTGGGATATATCGTCCAGACCAAGCGTCTTCTGTGTGCGGAGTCCCTGCTCACGCTGAAGCTGTTCGCGCTTGTTAGCTATTTCACGAGCTTCCTGCTCCGTTTCCATCACGTGGAAGGAGTCGCCCGCTGTCGGTGCTCCGTTCAGGCCAAGAATGATGGCTGGCTCTGCGGGACGGGCTTCCTGAATGCGCTGGTTACGCTCATTGAACATTGCCTTGATACGTCCGTGACTGGTTCCTGCAATGACCACATCACCCACCTTCAGCGTACCGTTACTAACCAGCACGGTGCTGACGTAGCCACGGCCCTTGTCGAGTGATGACTCAATGATGGAGCCCGTAGCCTTACGGTTGGGGTTGGCCTTCAGGTCAAGCATCTCGGCCTCAAGCAGCACCTTTTCGAGCAGTTCCTCGATGCCAAGGCCCTTCTTGGCTGAAATCTCCTGACACTGGTACTTACCACCCCACTCCTCGACAAGCAGGTTCATCTGGGCCAGGTCCTCACGTATCTTGTCGGGATTGGCTCCCGGCTTATCTATTTTGTTGATGGCAAACACCATCGGCACGTTGGCGGCCTGAGCATGGGCAATGGCCTCCTTGGTGGTAGGCATGACACTGTCGTCAGCTGCCACGATGATGATGGCAATATCAGTCACCTGGGTACCACGGGCACGCATGGCGGTAAAGGCCTCGTGACCCGGCGTGTCGAGGAACGTAATTCGACGACCGTCCTTCAGCTTCACGTTGTATGCACCTATGTGCTGCGTAATACCACCAGCCTCACCGGCAATGACGTTGGTGTTACGAATATAGTCCAGAAGTGATGTCTTACCGTGGTCAACATGTCCCATAACGGTAACAATGGGCGCACGACTGACCAAATCGTTCTCGTCGTCTTCCTCCTCCTGAATAGCGTTCTGCACCTCCGCGCTGACGTATTCGGTAGTAAAGCCAAACTCATCGGCCACGATGTTAATGGTCTCAGCGTCCAGACGCTGATTAATGCTGACCATGATACCAATGGTCATACACGTACCGATAACCTTCGTGACGGGCACGTTCATCATCGTTGCCAACTCTGATACGGTCACGAACTCCGTCAGCTTGAGCACCTTACTCTCTGCTGCCTGCTCGGCCATCTCCTCATTCAGACGTTCCTGAACGGCATCACGCTTCTCACGACGGTACTTGGCACCCTTCTTGTTCTGGTTCTTCGACGTCAGACGGGCCAGCGTCTCCTTTACCTGACGGGCTACGGCCTCCTCGTCAACCTCCAGTGGTTTCTGCACAGGACGGTTCTTCTTTTTCTTGCCGCCGCCCTGCTGCTGACCGTTCTGCTGATTATTCTGCTGACCACCCTTGTTCTTCTTGCCGTTATTGCCACCCTGATTCTGCTGGTTACCAGCCGCCTCAATGTCAACACGCTCTTTGCCGCCGCGAATACGCTCACGCTTTTTGCGCTCGCCATTCTGCTGAGCGGCCTTCTCCTCACGCTCCTTGCGACGCTCCTCCTTGGTTTTCTTCTTAGGACGAGTGCTCTGGTTGATGCTTGACAGATCTATCTTGCCCAACACGTTTACCTTCGGGGCCATTTTGGCCTCGCTCTTCAGCGTGTAGATAGCAGGACCGCTCTTTTCCTCCGATTTCTCGTCCTCCTCAGCAGCCGCAGGTTTTTCGGGTTCCACAGGTTGTTGCGTTGTTACCGGCTTTATCTCGGCCACAGGTGCAACAGTTTCAGGCTGCGCCTCTTCTTTCGGACTTTCAGGTTTGAGCTTCGGCTCAACCACAGGAGCTTCCTTGGGCTCAACTGTAACGGGAGCAGCGGGTTCTGGCTCTGGCTTCGGAACGGCAGGGGTAGCGGGTTTCTTGCCGTTAAGGGCATCCAAGTCTATCTTTCCCACCTGCTTGAACTGGGGTCGCTGCTCTAACAGTTCCTCTGCCTTCAAAGCTTTCTTCTCGACCTTTTCCTGCTTCTTCTCCTTTGCCTTCTTGATGAAGATCTTTTCAGCCTCGTGCTTGACGGCCTGGTCGCCTTTGAATTCGGCAACGAGCGCCGAATACTGCTCGTCGGTAATCTTGGTCGAGGGCTTGGCGTCGTCTTCTATTTCGCCCAGATTCTTCTTCTTCAGGTAGTCGATAGCCGTCTGAAGTCCTATGTTCAATTCGGATATTACTTTACTTAATCTTATACTCATCTATGTAATTAACGATTTGACTATTTACGATTTTCTATTTACTCAAACTCTGCCTTCAGCACGCTGATGACGTGGTCAACCGTCTCTTCCTCAAGGTCGGCCTTCTCAATCAGCATTTCGCGCGGAGCATTCAGCACGGCTTTGGCAGTATCAAGTCCTATTGCCTTGATGGAGTCAATAATCCACTGGTCAATCTCATCAGCAAACTCATCCAGATAGATGTCCTCATCTTCCTCGTTCTCGTTGAGCACACGGAATACGTCAATGGTGTATTCGGTCAGCATAGAAGCCAGTTTGATGTTCATACCGCTACGTCCAATGGCCAGCGAGACTTCCTCGGGCTGCAGATAGACTTCTGCCTTGTGTTCCTCGGGGTTGAGCTTAATCTCGGTAACCTTGGCAGGACTCAGTGCACGCTGAATGAAGAGCTGAACGTTGTTGGAGAAGTTGATGACGTCAATGTTCTCATTGCATAGCTCACGTACGATACCGTGAACACGACTACCCTTCACACCAACGCAGGCACCGACGGGGTCAATACGTTCGTCGTAGCTTTCAACGGCGACTTTGGCACGCTCACCCGGCATGCGGGCAATACGCTTGATGGTAATCAGACCGTCGTTGATTTCAGGAACCTCGGCCTCCAGCAGACGCTCCAGGAACACAGGACTGGTACGGCTCAGAATAATGCGCGGGTTGTTGTTCTCGTTCTGAACTTCCTTTACCACGGCACGCACGGTCTCACCCTTGTGGTAGTTGTCATTGGGAATCTGCTCCTGCTTCGGCAGATGCAACTCGTTACCCTCATCGTCAATGAGCAGTGTCTCACGCTTCCACATCTGATAGACTTCACCACTGACGATGGTACCCACCTTGTCCTTATACTTCTGGTAAAGTGAGTCATGCTCCAGTTCCAGAATCTTTGAAGCAAGGGTCTGGCGAAGGTTCAGAATAGCACGACGGCCGAATTTCTGGAAGTCAACCTCCTCACTCACCTCTTCGCCAATCTCGTAGTCTGGCTCAATCTTCTGTGCCTCAGTCAGGGAAATCTGCTTGTTCTCATCTTCTACCTCACCGTCAGCTACCACAATACGATTGCGGTAAATCTCAAAGTCACCCTTGTCGGGGTTTACGATGACGTCGAAGTTCTCGTCGCTACCGAACATCTTAGCAATTACATTGCGGAAACTCTCTTCCAGCACGCTTACCAATGTTGTACGGTCAATGTTCTTGGTCTCTTTAAATTCCTGAAAGGTCTCAATCATTGAGGGGCCTTTCGCATCTTTTTTTGTTGCCATTTATCTAATTTTTAATTTTTTAATCTTTCGGTTACTTGAAGGCCAGCACATACTTCGTTGACTTCACGTCGTTCATGCTGAACGTCTTGTCAACGTCAACCATAACGGGGCGCTTCTTGCCCTCCAAATGCTGTTTCTCCTGGACGGTTACGGTAAACATGTCACCATCCACTTTGGTCAGGATGCCAGCCACCTTTTTGCCGTCGCCGGTAAGAACCTCAACCTGCTTGCCTATGTGGTTCACGTACTGCTGGGCAACCTTGAAGGGCTGACCTATTCCGGCAGAACCAACCTCCAGCTCATAGTTGTCGAGCTCGTCGCCAAGTTTCTCCTGAAGGAAACGGCTCAGGTCGGCACAATCTTCTATCCACACGCCATCAGCGTGATCAATTTCTACAACAATGCGGTCGTCAGGCATCATGATGACATCTACAAGAAAATACTCATTGCCCTGCAACCACTCTTCAACTAATGTTTTTACTACGTTCTTATCTATCATATAATTACTTATTATAACAAGAATGAGGAGCTCTCTCGGAGCCCCTCATTCCTCTGAACGGCTGCAAAGGTACTACATTTTCACCATTCCTGCAAGTTTTCTGGCTGTTTTTTTAAGAAAAGTCTTATTTTTCCTCCTTTAATATGCAAAGTAACAAAAAATTAAGGGGAATTGCTCATATTATCCAATATTTTTGTACCTTTGCACGCAGAATGGAAAAGACTTATTATTACAAGGTGGCCGGACACGTGTTCGTCGTCGTCAACGAAACTGACGACGATATTGCCGTGTGGCTCGACCACTATAAACCCTTTATCATAGGAGCAACCGACGAGAAACCAGTCTTCACCCTTCACGTCAAACAGCGACTGAAGGCCGAAGGGTTTCAACAGGAAATTCACCAGGACGACGACGGCTCGGAAATCATGGCCGGCACGGTGGAAACAGGGTTGCCCTGCTTTAAATTTCTCCTACAAGGTCGCCATGTGGCCACGCTGATTGCCCACAACAACTACAGCGAGGCCGACGTTGCTATGCGTAACCCGCAGCAGTTCGGACTCGACAATGCCTTGATGGTGATGTACGCTCTGGCAACGGCTACACGAAAGACAGCCCTCTTCCACTCCAGCGTGGTCAGCTATCAAGGGCGCGGCTACATGTTCCTCGGAAAGAGCGGGACAGGCAAGAGCACGCACTCCAGCCTGTGGCTGAAACACATAGAGGGCACGGAACTCGTTAATGACGATAATCCTGTGGTACGTATTCTGCCGACGGGTGAGACACGCGTCTATGGTTCCCCGTGGAGCGGAAAAACACCCTGTTACCGCAACATCGACTACCCCGTGGGGGCCATCGTACTATTAAGCCAAGCGCCCTACAACCGTATAGAACGGCTACAGAAGCTGAAAGCCTACGCGGCCGTCGTTCCTTCCATATCCGGGAAACGCTGGGACAGCCACATTGCCGAAGGACTGCACGAGACAGAGAATCTATTGGCGCAGTGGACACCTATCTATCACCTGGAATGTCTGCCTGACGAAGAAGCAGCAAGACTTTGTAACCAGACGGTCACTAACCCATAACGCTCATAATGATCAAGACCGTACCCAACAACGACGCTATAGCGGCAGTGGCAGCACTCATCAAGGAGGGACACCATGTGGTACTGCCAGTCAAAGGCAACAGCATGCTGCCCTTCATCATTGGCGGACGGGAGAGCGTGGAGCTCATACCTCCACCCAGGGCGCAGGTGGGCGATGTCATCCTGGCATGGGTTGATGGTACCCACTACGTCGTACACCGCGTCATCAGTATTACTGCCGACGGTGACATCACGCTGATGGGCGACGGTAACATTCGCGGCTTCGAACATTGTCGGCAAGAAGACATCGTCGGCAAAGCCATTCACGTCATTGGAGCCGACGGCAAGAAGCGCCCCCTGCCCAACGACAGTTCCCGCTGGCGACTGTGGAATCGTCTGCGCCCTGTACGCCGTTGGATTTTAGGTGTTTATCGCAGGGTATGCCTATAACCCCCATCAATCCCATAACTCTCACAACTCTCATAAAATCAACAACAATGAAGCAAAAAAAAGGATTTGTACTCCGTAATGTCTGCGGTGAGAACGTCATCGTCGGCGAAGGTATTGAAACCATTGATTTTGGAAAACTCATCAGCCTCAACGAGTCGGCTGCCTACCTCTGGCAAAAAGCTGGCGAACTGGGCGACTTTACTGCAGAACAACTGGCTGACAAACTGCAAGAAGAATACGAGGTAAGCGCCGAGCAGGCACTGACCGACGTGAAGCGCATCGTCAGCGAGTGGCAGAAGGTAGGCATCGTAGAGTAAGATGAGGTACGTCGCTTGGCTGTGGCACAACATGCGAGGCATACGGCTGAACACCGCCGTGCGCATCGTGGCCGGCATCGGACAAGTTGGTCTGGGCCTGCTTATGGTGTGGCTATGCAAGCGCTTCATCGATGAAACTGTCATGAAAGGAACCACCACCGACATTATCACAATGGTGGTCTTCCTAATTCTTTCCGTCTTGGGTGGCATTGCCCTCCGTCAGCTCTACTATTACATGAGTATTAGCGCCAACGTACGCCAGACCAACGACATACGTTTGCGCATCTTCAGTCATCTGTTTCGTCGCCGAATGTTCGAAGACGAGTTGCACTCTGGTGACATCACCTCAAGACTCGAAAAGGACGTGGGCACAGTGAGCGATGCCTGCACCTCGCTGCTTCCACAGTTCATTATTACCGTAGTTCAACTCATTGGAGCTTTTCTGCTCATGCGCTCTATGGATACCACTTTGGCATGGGCATTATTGCTGCTTACGCCTATTCTTGTGGCTTTGGGCAAGTTCGTGGCACGACGCCTGCGCGAGATGACACGCGAAATCCGCAAACAGGATGCCAGCATACAAATGTTCGTGCAAGAGGGCATGGAGCATAACGTGGTGCTGCGCTCACTGGAAAGTGGAGCATGGGTAACAGGCAGGCTCGACGACATGCAGGAAGACCTGAAGGGAAAGATAAAGCGCCGCACCCGTTTCACCCTCATTGCACGCACACTGCTCTCCAGCAGTTTCGGGCTTGGTTATCTCCTGGCATTTGTATGGGGGGGGCTTCAGTTGCGCGACGGACTGATTACCTTTGGTGTCATGACATCGTTCCTACAATTGGTAGGACAAATTCAGCACCCCATTCTTGGACTACTCAACATGGTGCCGCAGCTCATTCATGCCTCTGCCAGCATTGACCGTCTGGAGGAACTGGAGCAGTTGGATGTTGAGACCGCATCGGAAAAAAGCAACAAGCTACAGGGACAGGTAGGCATCAGAATGGACGATGTCAGCTTCCGCTATGCCAAGGGTGACCATTACATTCTTGAGCATTTCTCACATGACTTCCGGCCAGGCAGTCGCACGGCACTCGTCGGACAAACCGGTGCGGGAAAAACCACTATTTTCCGACTGCTGCTGGCACTCACCTCACCTGAAAGCGGAAGCATTAACCTTTATACCCCCCAGCAGCCAGCGCCCAACACCCATCACCCCGTCACCCCCGACACTCGGAGTAATTTCGTCTTTGTGCCACAAGGCAACACGCTCATGAGCGGTACCATTCGCTATAATCTGAAATTAGCTAAACCAGATGCTACCGAAGAAGAGCTCCGCCATGTGCTCCACATGGCCGTAGCCGACTTTGTCTTAGACCTGCCTCAAGGCATTGACACAGAGTGCGGCGAACGGGGAGCAGGCCTCAGTGAGGGACAGGCACAGCGCATCGCCATTGCCCGCGGCCTGCTCCGCGAGGGCAACATCCTGTTGCTCGACGAAATAAGTTCTTCACTTGATGAACAAACAGAGCGCACACTTTTCACAAATCTTTTCGAAAACTATCCCGACAAGACCATGATTATGATTTCACATCGCCCCAACATCAGTAAGCTTTGTGATGAAGTCATCCAGAAGTCTTAACCACTGGCACTGGCCAAAGACTACCTATCCAGTCACTCCCCTTTCAGTAATTTCTGGTACTCCTCAGGATTATTCAGCAGTCTGACCGCCTCCAGATATTGCTTATCAGTAAGCAAGCCCGATTCAACGACACCAGCCTGATAGTAGTAAGCCATGATAATGTCCTGCTCAAGCAGTTGGCACAGCGTCTCCCGGTTACGGTCCAGGTCGCTGGCTATGTCGTGCTTCAGCTTTGCCTTCAATGCCTCAAACTCAGGCTTGGCATCCTCATAATAGCCCTCAAACTGAGCCACTTTGACCAGTTCCTCAAAACGCTTTTCGCTCACCGGGTCATAAGAGAAACCACTCTCTATGACCCGCTGCTTAAAGTCGGCAAACTCTGCATCTGAAAGATGGAACTCAGTGGGAGCAGCTATCTGCTGGTGCTTGGCAATGTATTCCGTCACATAGTCAAACATCACTTCCGTAGAGTCAAGACGGTCCAGATAAATGGCAATATTCGGCAGCGTGTCGGGCTTCACCTCTATATCAGGCGTCACACCACCACCATCACGAACTTCACGTCCATGCAGCGTGTGGAACACATGCGTCAGCGAATCGGGCACACGCTCCTCAGAATAGCCTCCCCCCGAGTGACGATAGTTAATGGCCTGAATACACCGTCCGCTGGGAATATAATATTTTGACGTAGTCAGTTTCAGGTTTCCGTTATAAGGCAACTGGATGTTTGGAATCTGCACCAATCCCTTTCCATACGTACGCGTACCTATTATTATACCACGGTCTAAATCCTGTATAGAGCCACTGGTAATCTCGCTGGCAGAAGCTGTCTCGCCATTCACCAGCACCACAATAGGCATCAGCGTGTCAACAGGCTCAAGACGAGTAGTATAAGAAGAGTTTGCACGGGCTATCTTTCCACGCGTCTCCACCAGCGTCAGTCCTTTCGGCACCCACAGGTTCACAATGTCAATACACTCTGCCAATGAGCCGCCGCCATTGCCTCGCAAGTCAAGAATGAGCGACTTGGCTCCACGCTGTTTCAAGTCAACAAACGCACGGCGCATAGGCTTTGAAGGCTCACCCACGAAAGTAGTCAAGTTAATATAGCCAATACCATCCTCGCGAAGCCCATAATAAGGAATCTCAGGCAACTGTATGTTCCTTCGTGTAATCTTGAACTTCATCTCCTTGCCTGTAGTAGGACGCTTAATTTTCAGTACAAAACTCGTACCGGCATCACCACGAAGATGTTCACTGACGTATGAAACCGTCTTATCCGTCATCAGCGTGTCATCTATCTGAAGAATGATGTCACCCTTCTTCAGACCCACTTCAGCAGCAGGCATGCCGGCATAAGGCTCATCAATGACAACCCTCTTCAGCTTTTGGTGATAACGTATCAGAGCTCCTATGCCAGCATACTTTCCCGTTAGCATAGCCTTCAAGTCATCCTTCTTGCTGGCCGGATAGTATTCAGTATAAGGGTCCAACGACCGCAACATGGCATTAATGCCGTTGCCGATAACCTCTTCTGCATTCAGCGTATCTACGAACATCAGGTCAAGATTACGATAAATGGCATTAAAGGTCTCTAATTGTTTCGCCACCTCAAAATTATGGTCACGGGTATTTTGTGCCTGTGATAATGTCAGTGCCAGTACGCTGACAAGAGTCGATAAGAGTATTCGTTTCATTTGTTGTTTCTTTTTTCAGCTGCAAATTTACATGTTCTTAGCCGAATATCACCCTATTTCGGCGTTTTTTTGTAAAAAATTTCACTTTTCCTTAATTTTTTCGCTAAAAAGTTTGGTCAATTCAAAAAAACAACGTACTTTTGCACCCGCTTAACAGCAAAACCTGCTTCAGTAGCTCAGTTGGTTAGAGCACCTGACTGTTAATCAGGGGGTCGTTGGT
>ONRS01000051.1 GCA_900320255.1 uncultured Prevotellaceae bacterium | reverse complement strand
GTTTCTTCAACACAATTTTCTGGGCATAGAGGTTGGCTATTGATCTCCTGAAAGCCACAAATTGCGGATACAGCGAAGCGGGGAAGCTGCCGGCATGCATCTGCAGGCTGTTGGTGACGCGAATCTGCCGTCCGTCTTCCTCCATGTGGAAGGTGAAAGTACCAAAATCCTCTTTGAGTGTTACGTCACGGGGCTTGGCTTCTATGGCATAGCCTTCGGGAATGGTCAGCACAATCTCATCCGTGTCCTGATAGCCATGCCTGATGCAGATCTCCTCGGTTCGTTCGTCGTTAGCCTTCGGGGCCTGATATCCTTGGTGAATAGGGCAGAGGGGTACAAACAGCCTGCTGCCTGTGGTCTTGGCATACTTCCTGCTTTTGACGCTGGCCGTAAGGGTTATAGAGGCTTCGCTTGGCTGAATGTCTAATTGGCTGATGTCCATTTGTGGGGCACTTAACAGGTGGCGCAAGGCTTGTATCCGTTCCTTCTCGTCCATCTTTAGCAGCGGTATCTGGTTCTCATATTGCCAGTTATCTGATTTCTGCTGAAGTGTTATGTCAGCATCCCCGTCAGCACTAATGTCGATTTTCACTTCGCTTTTCATGAGGTTCAGGGTGTCAGCGTAGGCTGGCAGAGTTACCAGCCGTCCACCGTCGGCTGACACGATGACGGCATCATGTCCGGCTATATCCTCATGTACGTAGCCGAACGGCAGTTCCGCATTGGTACACTCCAGCCAATATTCTTTTCCGTTCATGGGCACTTGCAGAATGACGTGGTTCAGCTGCCCGGCGCTGGCAAAGTCAGGCAGCAGTCGTCGGTTGTTGGTGCTGATGACGGTGTAGTACGACTTGATGCCCACCTCCTGCAGCATGGCCCGCATGTAGTTGGTCAGTCCCTTGCAGTCGCCAAAACCGCTGTTGCTCACCTCGCTGGCCGTTGCCGGCTGCTGGCCGCCGATGCCTAACAGTATGGCCACATAGCGGGTGTTCTCACCCAGGAACTGATAAATCTTCTTCGCCTTCTCCAGGTCAGAGCTGAGCCCGTCGGTCAGCTTGTGCAGCTTTCCTTTCACGGCATCGGGTAGGGCGTCGCGGCCCTGCAGTAGTGAGTATTCCCACAGTCCAAAGCTTTTCCAGTCATTGAAACGGCCCTCTATACCATAATAAATGAACTCTTCGGGTGCGAAGTATGCCATAGGCAGTCGCTCACGCAGGGGGCGGCTGTTGGGTTCCTTCTTCAGTGGCGGCAGGTCAGTCAGCTCAAGGGCTATGGTCTGTTTCCCTTTGTCGCTGGTAATGGTCACGTCCTTGCTGATGTTCTTCAGCTTGTGGCGAATGGTCATTGTCTGTGGTGCCGTCAGCAGGTAGGTGGCTTTCCTGACGCTTACGTCATAGTCGTCCTGCGGGCAGAACCACGGAAACTCTATCAGGTTGTTCCGGCTCTCTACCGTCCATTCATAAGTAATGGTGACGGGGTAGGAGGGGGGCGTGTAGTTCAGGAACATGCGATAGTCGTCAACGGCCAGATAGGGCGAGTATTCCGTGCGTTGCAGCTCGCTCTCCTTCAGCTTTCGCAGCACCGTGCCGTTGGCGTCGGTCACCAGTCCGCGAAAGTCCTTCAGCTTGTCGTATTTGCTGCAGGGGCAGACAAAGACGGCATTGTCAGCACCGTGCTCATTGAGTATGGTGACCACGGTCTTGTAGCGTGCTGTGGCGTGCTTCATGTCGTCACACTCCACCGTGATGGCCGTCTCTTCCACAACGGCATTCTGGGCCTTGACGACTGTGCCGGCCGTCAGCCACAACAGCATCAGGGAAAGGGCGGTTCTCGTCATGGCATTTTCTTGATGGCTATCATGTTGTTGCAGTTCTCCACCAGTTGGTCGAACAGCGCCTTGATGTACTCGTATTCCTTGGCTTCATAGAAGGTGCGGTCAATGGAGGTACGGTACTGCATGGTCAGCACGTTACCTTTCTGCGTACCCATGATGCGGGCATTGATGCCGTCCGACTTCATGATGATGGGCTTGGGCATCTCCTCGACCGTCCATCCGTCGGGCAGCGTGATGACCACGTTCATCTGGTCCAGCTGGGCGTAGGGGAACTCTATGGGCAGAATGCGGGTGGGCGCCGTGAAGGGATTGCTCTTGAACGGGGCAAACACCAGCGGGTTCAGGTAGATGATGTCGCCCGCTGTGTCACATTGTTTCGTAAAGCTCACCGTCTCCTTCACCGTCTGGCTGTTGTCGTAGCGGCCTTCGGTGGCATATTCCTGTATCTCTATGCCCTCCTTGTCCTGAAGCTGGTGTATCAGTTCCAGACTGTCCTTCGCTTCCCGCCACGACTTACGAATGCGGAGGGCATCCTGGAAGAAGAGCTGGCGTATGCGCTTGCCGCTCAGCATTCCGTCGGCACCCAGCGTGGCTTGTATGGTCATGACGTCGCGCCCCTTGGCTGCCGACAAGAGGTTGACCCATCCGCCCGCTCCGTTCTTGCTCACCACGCGGGCCCTGTCGGTCAGCAGCTGTGTGGGCAGGGTGTTGAGACAGCCGTCGTCGAGCGTCGAACCGTCAATAAACAGCAGGGTGGAGTCGTTTTCGTGAATGCCCACCACAAATGTTGACAGGTATTTCAGGCTGGCGTGAGTCATGGGCAGTCGGCCGAGTCGGCGGCTGCGCAGTACGACGGGTGTTGCCTGTATGCCCGCATCGTTCAGCATGTTGATGTACAGGAAGTTAATGTCTGCATTGGTGCCCGTTCCTTCCTTCAGCACCTTCGAGCCCGACTTGGCCCAGAACGCATATTCGCCATTCCAGCGCACCCGCTGCCTGAGCAGCTGCAGTACGGCTATGGCACGCTGCTGCACGTCGGCTATGCCCTTTATGCCGGCCTTCGCTATCTCGTCCTTCAGCGGGCTGCTGCTCTTGATGCGGTAGCCGAAGTCCTCGTCTTCCTGTAGTATGCGGTCAATGTCTTCCCACGTAGAAGTGTAGTTCTTATAGACGCTTCCGGGAATATAGATGCCCTGCAGCTCGTGGGTCACCTTACAAGCGTAGTCGTCGGTACACCACAGATAGTCGTCACCCTTCAGGGCGGGCAGCTTGCGGCCTATTACGTTGTAAGTGTTGGTGGGAATAATCTCGCCGCCAATGCCTATTGTACCCTTGTCGGCCTCCTGCTCTAACGGTGACACTCCGGTTATCTCGATGTTAAACTTCAGCCACTCGGGCACGGACAGCTTATACTGCGTATATAACGTGGGAATCTCCGTCTGCCCGTACCAGTCGTGCAGGTCGTAGAAATAGTCACTCTCCAACTGGTACTCGTACTCTATCACCGTGCCCACTTTAACCTGGGGTACGCTGAATTTCATCAGACAGTAATACTTGTCAACGCGTTCCTCGTTGACCATGCTCCGCTCCATCTTCGTCTTCACCATCTTGCCGCCTTCCATGTTGTAGGCTGTGGCTTTCAGTCCGGTCACGTATTCCCGCTCCTGCTTGCCTTTCGTCATTCTGAAGGCTACGCTCTGGTCGGCCACGCGCTTACCGTCGGGCTTCAGCACCTTCAGGCGTCTTTTCACGCGATAATAGACATGGAACCCGTCGCCCATAAAGGCGTAATAGACATCGGTCAGCCTGTAGAGTTCCACAACGTCGGCATCGGCATCGGGTGCATAGGTCGTCATCGTCAGTTCCTCTTGAGTCGGTTTCCCCCATTTCAGGTTGGGCTCCAGCTCTTGTGCCATTACGTGTTGTATGGCCAATAGCGAAAGAAGTAATAAACTAAGTCTTTTCATTCTTTTTTATTCAATT
>ONRS01000067.1 GCA_900320255.1 uncultured Prevotellaceae bacterium | reverse complement strand
TTATATTTCTTCCTACTTTTCGCTTTCTTCATCTTGATAACTATCTTTATTACAAGGCTACCCCTACTCTACCATCACTACCAGCGGGTTATGCAGGTTTCCTTCAAAACTTGCCATTTGATAAAGCCATGCCGGGAAATTACGGCAGTCGTACTTGGACCAGGCAGAACCCCAGTAGTAAGTGACCTTCTCACCGGGCTGGACGCCGCGACGAACCAGAAGGGCATGACCGTTGATGCCGTTGGCACCTCCCTCGTTGGGCACGCGAAGCTGCTCTGCATGACCTTCGGGGAAGATGACGCCGACGTAAATCTGGAAGTTCTGACCGGCAGGATTGTCAGTTGGGTCGGCATAGACAACGAAATTACGCTGCATATACACTGACGCGGTATCCTCGTTATGGATGACTACGCCCGAGGCCATGTCAATGGGCTTCGTGGCACCTTCGTACCAGACGGTCTGGCGGTTGAAGTTGGAACCCTTGTCGAGCGACAGCAGTCGGTGCTCCGTCACACGGTCACCACGAAACTCCTTGGTCTCGTAAGTCAGGCTGACGGTGAAGCGCAGCGGGCCGTTGTCAAGAATCTCATACTGCGTGTAGCAATAAGGGAAGACAATCTGGTTGCCGTCCATGAGTGCCGGAGCACCACAACCCAACGACGGGCCCACCTTGTAGCAGTCGAGTCCGTAGCCGTGGTCGAAGTGGTAAGTGGTCAGTTCCTCTAATGAGTCGGCAGCAGCCGTGTTGCCTGCCTTGCGCAGCGCCTCGACGGCGGCGTGGTTGCTCAGTTCCAACTTGTAGCGCTGCTCGACAACAAGGTCAGGCGTATTCTTCACCCAAACGTCGTTACCGAAGGCACGCTCCTGGTTTCGCTGCAAGGCAGGACCATAGAGACGGTAGGCGCCGCGGTCGTTCTCCCAGGCAATGTCATCGACACGCTCAGGGTACTGGCGGCCACAGACGACAGTCTTCATGGGGCGGGGCTGACCCGGCACAATGGTGAAGCGGGCCACACCTTTGGGGCGCACGCTGGCATCCAGTAGCAGCTTACCGTCGTAAGTCAGCTGGTAGGCCACTTCCTGCCTGAGGGCATTGATGACCTTAAAGGGCTGACCGTCGGCAATGCCGAGTTTCTGACGGACAGCCTTGGCATCTACTTCGACCAGTTCCTGACGCTGAAAGTCCGTGGGGTTACTAACGGAAACGGTGACCTGCTGTGCCTGTGCAACAATGCCGCAGAAAGACACGGCAGCAAATAATAAGGCGAAACGCATTCTTTTCATATCCTTTTGTTTTATTTCTTTAGTTTTTCATTGAAGTGATTAAACGCCTGACGATACAGGTGCAGACGCGTGTTGCCACCATAGATGCTGTGGTTGCGGTTGGTGTAGAAGTTCTCCTTGAAGTCCTTGTCCTCCTGCACCAGTGCCTCGGTGTATTCTGCCGTGTTGCGGAAGTGTACGTTATCGTCAGCCAGACCATGACAGATGAGCAGCGCACCGCTGAGCAAGGGAGCACGGAAGATGGGGTTCAGGTCGTAGCCGCTGGGGTTCTCCTTCGGCGTGCGCATGTAGCGCTCCGTGTAGATGCTGTCGTAGTAACGCCAGTCAGTGGGCGGGGCAATGGCCACTCCGGCAGCAAACGCATTATGACCGTCGGACATGGACATGAGCGTATTGAAACCACCGTACGACCACCCCCAGATGCCGATGTGGGCCTTATCCACATACGACTGCCGGCCGAGCCACATGGCAGCCTCTACCTGGTCATGACTTTCGAGCTTGCCCAAGTTCAGATAGGTGCACTTCTCGAAATCGACGCCGCGTCCGCCCGTACCACGGTTATCAACACAGACGCAGATGAAGCCCTGCTGGCAGAAGAACTGCTCGATGATGGCTCCGGCGCCACACATGCCGATGTTCCACGAGTTCTTCACCTGCTGACTGCCGGGGCCGCCATACTGGTACATGATGACGGGGTACTGCTTAGCTGCCGAGAAATCAGCGGGCTTCACCATCCAGCCATTCAGCTCAACACCGTCGGAAGTGACAAACTTGAAGAACTCGCGCTTGCCTAACTGGTAGCTGCCGAGCTTCTGGCGCAGCTGGGCATTGTCGATGAGCGTGGCCGTCACCTTCTTGCCTTCGTGCAGCGTATAGACGGTGGGGGTGTTCACGTCGCTCCAGGCATTGACAAAGTAACTGAAGTTGGCTGAGAAGATGGCGCTGTTCCAGCCTTCCTGCTGGGTCAGCCGCTCCACCTTGCCGTTCTTATGGGCAACAAACACCTGCTGGTCCATGGGACTGAGGGCATGAGAGGCGAAGAAGGTGTCGCCCGTCTTCTCGTCGTAGCCATAGACCTCGGTCACATCGTAGTCACCCTGCTCCACCTGACGGACAAGCTGACCGCCAATGGTGTAGAGGTACAGGTGCATGAATCCGCTACGGTCGCTGGGCAGCAGAATGTGCTGCGGCGTGAAGCAGATGCTCTCCATGACCTCTTCCTTCACATACTTATCGACCGACTCCTCCAACAACAGCTGGCTCATGGTGGAGAGGGCATTCACGGAATAGATGCGCAGGCAGTCCTGATGGCGGTTCATGGTCATGACAATGACCAGCGAAGCACCCTCAACAACAGCCTCTTCCTCCCCTTCCTTATCAGGCATCACGACGGGATAGGTTTTTATGCGCGGGATGTAGCCGTCGGCATCCAAGGGAACGTCGAGCGTACGAATCTTATGACTCTTGATGTCGTAGCTCATGACGCTCACCTTCGAGTTCTGTTCGCCGGCTATGGGGTACTTGTAAGTATAGAGGCTGGGGTAAGCCGCATTCTCTTCCATGACGGGGTTCGTGCCTTTATAGAAAGGAATGGAGAACTCCCTGACCTGCGACTCGTCGTAGCGAATCCAGCACAGCTGCTTGGAGTCTGCCGTGAAGGCCATGCTCTGCGCCGTAGAGAATTCCTCCTCATACACCCAGTCGGGCACGCCGTTGATGATTTCGTTGCGCTTGCCGTCCTTGGTCAGCTGGCTCTCTGCATTGTTGTAGAGCAACTTCACGAGGAAGATGTTATTATCGCGCACGAAGGCAATCTGCTGACCGTCAGGCGAGAAGAGCGGTGCACGCTGTGGGCCTGCAGCCGAAAGGGCCTCGTACTTCTGGTTACGTATATCGAAAATGTAATACTTGGCCGTGAACGAACGGCGGTAGATGTACTCCGTCTCCGTCTGAAGCAGGATACGCTTGCCGTCGGGGCTCATGATGAAGCCCTCCAGACGGTTGATCTTCGGACCGCGGGCCGTGGCCAGATCGACAAGGGTGCCGACATTCTTCCCGGTCTTAAACGAAAACTGTTCTATGCGCTGGCCGTCGCGGCTGATTGCCAAATACGTCTCGCCGTCCTGGGCAGGTTCCATCTCAGTCATGCGTTCAGCACGGAATGCCCCACTGGCAATGTCTTTCAACGTCAGTCCGTCAGCTGCCAGCAGAGGAGTTACTGCTAACATGCACATCATTAAAAGGGTGTTAATACGTTTCATAATTTTATTTGTCATTGGTTTCTGGCCACAAAGGTAATAATAATTTGCGACTTACCAACCGACAAACAGCAAATTATTTAAAAACCGAGCGAATCGGGACGTTCCAACAACTCTGGAACAGTGGTGCGGGGGTACTTCGACATGTACTGGTCAACCACCTTGACATAGTTATTGTTGAAGGTGCGCTTATGGGTCACCTTGTTCACTACCCACTGAATCTTGCCCATGTGCTGATGACGAAGCGTGGGCAAAGTGTCGCCCTCTGCAAACGGATAATGGCTCAGGATGTAGAAGCCTATGCAGTCGGGCACTATCATGGAGCGCGTCATCTGCTGGCGCTGCTTCTCCGAGTAGAAGTGGGAATAGAGCTCATAGTCAGCACCCAGATACTTGTCGAGACTGATGCCCAGGGTGCTGTCGCCTACGATGATGCTCTGATTGAGGGCACCTATCTGCGTATAGACCATAGGAATCATCATGTCGGGCAGCAGTTTCTGTACTTCCCTGAAGGCAGCGGTCAGCTCTTTGCCCAAGTCGCTCACGTCGTCGTACTGCCTTTCTACCTCAGCCACAATGACCTGTAGCACAGAGTCTTGATAGAAACGGTAGAACTTATGGTTGATCTGCGGGTCGTTCACCTGGCCTATCTCCAGCACATTCTCAATCAACATGCGCGTCTGCTGCGGATAAAGGGTGTTCAGCTGCTGCAGGGCCGAGCGGTCGCCCGTGGTCAGGTAAAGTGCCTGAATACGGTCATAGCGTTCCACCTCAATACCTCCCGACGACTGTCCGTCATTAGGCTTGAGGTGCCACTCACAGGCTATACACAGGAGCATGCACGCTAATAAGGCAAGGTAAATCCTACGCACAATGTTATATTAAATTAAGATAGTCTTTGTTAAAAACGACTGCAAATATACTAAAAAATCTAATTAATTCCAAATTTTAACCTAAAAAACCTCAAAAACTACCTAATTTTTGTTTATTATCTTTAGTTTTGTAATGCAAACAAAGCAAAACTAATCATATTTAAGGATTAAAGCAAACAAAAAAATGAAGCAAAGAATCATTACGCTGACCCTGTTGCTGACGGGTGTCATCATAGCATCTGCACAAACGCAGAAAACGGTTACAGTTGAGAACACGTCGGAACTTGAGCTGAAGGCACAGCCGGTGGTTGTTGACCTGAAGCCCTTGGGTGAAGTGAAATCGGCACTCGTCAGACTGAACGGCCTGGAAGTTCCCTGTCAGATGGACGACCTGGACGGTGACGGAACGGCTGACGAGCTGTGTTTCCTGACTGACCTGAAGAAGAAGCAACGCCAAGTGTTCAGCGTGGAGCTGAGCAGCGTGGGAGAACCCCGTCAGTATGAGCCGCAGGTGTATGCCGAGATGCTGCTGTCGAACAAGAAAATCAAGGAGGAGAACAAGCAGGACCTCTACATCAGCAGCCTTACCGTGGACAAAGGCACCAACCCCTACTGGCAGCTGCACCACCACGGTCCGGCCTTCGAGAACAACCTTGTGGCCTACCGCATATACTTTGACCATCGGCAGACGGTTGACATCTATGGCAAATATCATCAGGGACTGGAGCTCAGGCAGACTCAGTTCTACCCCGACAGCCTGCAGAAAGCTACGGGCTTCGGCGACGATGTGCTATGGGTGGGCAGCACGCTCGGACTGGGCACGCTGCGCGGCTGGAACGGACAGGAACCCGTCATGCTCGAAGACGTGGCACACCGCACCCTCCGCATCATTGCCCGTGGGCCGCTGCGCACCGTGGTTGAGGTGATTGACGAGGGGTGGAACGCCCCTACCTTCAGCACCCCCGTCACCATGACAACCCGATATACGCTGTATGCCGGCCGTCGTGACTGCATGGTCGATGTCGCATTTCGTCCGCTCAACCCTCAACCCTCCACCCTCAACGCTCCGCTCGGCCCGCAGGGACGCTTGCCAGAGCAAGAACGCTCAACCCTCTGCACCGGCATTATCAACGTCAAGAACTCGGTTGAGTTCAGCGACCGTGAGGGACTGCGTGGCTGCTGGGGCACCGACTGGCCCGTATCAGCCAAGGACTCTGCCGGACACAAGCGTGAAACCGTAGGTCTCGGCATCTGCATACCCCGTCAGAACATCGTCAAAGAACTGCCCAGGGACAAGCGCAACTACCCCTTCGTGGTCACACCGCAGAATGACGAGTTGCACTATGCCATCACCTTCTGTTCCGACAATGAGGACTTCGGCTACCACTCTGCCGATGACTGGTTTGCCTGTCTGAAGGAATGGAAGCGCCGTCTGGCCGCCGTGGTTGTGGTGAAGTAAGCTAAGGTAAGTCAGAGAAATGCTTGCGTCCCTTGGCATAGTACTGCCAAAGCAGGGAGAAGGAGCGCTGCTCAGGAATGTGGTCAATGCATCGGCTGGCCTGTATCTGCCGGCGGTCCTGCTCAAAGTCCTTGCGCCACCGCTTAAAGGCCCGTCTGGCACGGAAGACAGCACGGAAGTCACCCCAGTTTCGTTTCAGCAGCAGCATCTCCCATGCTGCCAGGTAGTCGAGGAACCAACGTACACGCATGACATGCTTCAGCTCGCTGTCGGGCAGACACTTGTAGAGCATGGTCAGGTTGTTGCGGAAATTCAGGAAGGTCTTCATGGGGTTGCTTTTCGGCAGCGTGCCTCCGCCGACGTGATAGACGTAGCTGTCAGGCACACAACAAACTCTGCGGCCACGAATGCGCAACCGCCAGCAAAGGTCTATCTCCTCATTGTGGGCAAAGAAGCGGGCATCGAGTCCGCCTGCCTCCCAGTAGTCCTTGGCACGTATCATGAGTGCAGCGCCTGTAGCCCAGAGCACGTCCTGCCGGTTGTCGTACTGGCCTTCATCACGTTCTACGGTATCAAAAATGCGCCCGCGGCAGAAGGGATAGCCGTAACGGTCAAGGTATCCCCCACTCGCTCCGGCATACTCAAAACGGTCGCGGTCAAAGATGGAGAGCAGCTTGGGCTGGCAGGCTGCCACCTCCGGGTGTGAGTCCATCAGCTCAATGAGCGGAGTCAGCCAGTGGTGGGTCACCTCAATATCGCTGTTCAGCAACAGATAGTATTCAGCATCAATCTTCTGCAGAGCCTTGTTGTAGCCTTCAGCAAAACCCCAGTTCTTATCGAGCTCAATGACCCGGCACTCTTCACGGAAACGGGTATAGAGCAGTTCCAGCGAGATGTCGGTCGAGGCATTGTCAGCCACATAGACCGTTGCTTCATCACGCGAATATTGCAAGACGTTTGGCAGGTATTGCTGCAACATCTTGGCACCGTTCCAGTTGAGTATGACTATGGCAAGTTTATCCATCTCACTATTTTCTATTTACTGATTGTCGATTGTCAATTGAAGTGCCGTACGGTCATGGTTGAAATCACCCAACCGCACAGGGAGTATCTGGTTGTCGTACTCCTCACGGGCATCGGCAGCAGGCAGCTCCACACGGATGTAGTTCTTGGTGAAACCGTGCATGGCCTTGCCGCGAGGGGCCTTTTCAAACAGCACCTCTGCCTGCTGTCCGATGTGACGGGCATAGAAGGCGTGCGTCTTCTGGTCGGAGAGTTCCAGCAACCGCTTGCTGCGCAGCTTCTTCTCTGCCTCACTGACCACGTAGGGAATCTTCAGTGCAGAAGTGCCGGGACGCTCTGAATAAGGGAAGACGTGCAGCTGTGTAACGTCTAAAGAGGCAAGGAACTCATAGGTTTCCTCAAAACACTCGGGCGTCTCACCCCTGCAGCCCACCATGACATCGACACCAATAAAGGCATCGGGCATCAGTTGCTTCACAAGATGAATCTTATCAGCAAACAGCTGGCGGTCATAGTGGCGGTGCATCAGCTTCAGCACCGTGTCACTGCCGCTCTGCAGGGGAACATGGAAGTGTGGCATGAAGGCACGGCTCTGGGCACAAAAGCTGACGAGCTCGTCGCTCATCAGGTCTGGCTCCAAGCTGCTGATGCGATAACGGCTGATGCCCTCTACGGCATCTAAAGCCTTGACCAAGTCAAGGAAGCTTTCACCCGTCGTCTTGCCGAAGTCACCAATGTTGACACCTGTCAGCACAATCTCCTTACCGCCTTCACGGGATGCCTGCTCTGCCTGCTCAACCAGCGAGGCAATAGTCGGATTACGGCTGAAGCCCCGGGCATAAGGAATAGTGCAATAAGTACAGAAGTAGTCACAACCGTCCTGCACCTTCAAGAAGTAACGCGTGCGGTTTCCACGTGAACAGCTGGGCGCAAAGCTCTTAATGTCCTTCGTCTTCCTGGTCATGTACGCCGAGGCACCGCCACGGCTGACAAAGCCCTCACTCAGGAACTGAACAAGGCTGGCCTTCTCGTCAGACCCTAATACCAGGTCAACACCATCAATCTGGGAAATATCTGCCGGCTTCAACTGCGCATAGCAACCCGTCACCACAACGAAGGCTCCTGGATGTTCACGCACCATACGGTGAATGGCCTGGCGGCACTTATGGTCAGCAACATCAGTCACCGAGCAGGTATTGATCAGGCAGATGTCGGCCTTCTCCCCCTTTTGCGCCGTACGCACGCCCATCTCCTGAAGCATCTTGGCAAAGGTAGATGTCTCAGAAAAGTTCAGCTTACAGCCCAAGGTGAAGAAAGCTGCCGTTTTGCCCTGAAAGGCGGAAGTATCTATCATCAGTTATATATATTATATAATAAGGTACGCGCGATGCTTCGTTTGTACGCGCACAAAGGTACACATAATTTTTGAGAAATTAGCGAAAAAGAGCCGAATATTCGTTAATTGTATTTTTGACATGAATTTTTAACATTTCGCAATTCGTTGATTTTTAACACTTTGCGAAAAAGTTACAAAAAAGGGCAAAAAAAAATGCAAAAAAAAGATACAACGTATTGAAAAAATATATACCTTTGCATCGTTTTAATAAACAAATGATTGTTTTACAGAT
>ONRS01000012.1 GCA_900320255.1 uncultured Prevotellaceae bacterium | reverse complement strand
TGTTGAAAGGAAGAAGATGCAGTAGTATATATAGTATTATATATATATTATTATAATAATATATATATAATAACATTACAATCACCCTTACTACCTTACTTCAAAACTACCTTATGCAAGGTTGCAAGGTTGCAAGGTTGCAAGGTTTGCCGTAATGAAACTGACACTTTGCCGTAATGAAACTGTCAGTTTGCCGTAAGCAGAGTAAACGCCCCAGTCCTCACAGCAGTGAGTATCAGGATTTCTAAATTCTCATTCCTCATTCCTCATTTCTCATTAAAAAAATCATCTGACATTGTTGTTGTTTCACATTTTTTTTGTACCTTCGCAGGCAGAATAAAACCTAAGACAACTATGGAAGTAATTAATTTTGCAGAACAGAACAGCATCATCAACCACTATATGGCTGAGTTGCGCGACAAGAACTATCAGAAGAACCGCCTCACTTTTCGTCATAACGTGGAGCGCATTGGCGAGATGATGGCTTACGAACTGTCGAAGACGCTGGAGTATAAGCCCAAGACCGTCAAGACGCCGCTGGGGCAGCTGGACATTCCCCTCACCAAACAGGAGGACATGGTCATTGCCACCGTGTTACGTGCCGGACTGCCATTCCACCAGGGCTTCCTCAATGTGTTTGACCAGGCTGATAATGCCTTCGTGTCGGCTTACCGCATGTATATCAATCGTGAGCATACGGAGGTAGGTGTTCATGCAGAGTATATTGCCACCCCCAGCGTTAAGGGCAAGACGCTGCTCATTGTTGACCCCATGCTGGCTACGGGCGGCAGTCTGGCTGCTGCTATTGACGCTTTGTTACAGGCGGGCAAGCCCAAAAAGATTCATGTTTGTTGCGTCATTGCCGCTCCTGAGGGCATTGAGGTGGTAAAGGAGGCGCTGCCGGAGAATTCCACCATCTGGTGTGCCGCCATCGACCAGGGCATGAATGAGCAGAAGTACATTGTGCCGGGCTTTGGTGACTGTGGTGACCTCTGTTTTGGTGAGAAGCTGCAGAGTTTCCGCAAAATAGCAGACCGCTAAAAGTCGAAGCTAAGCTGGCCGTCGCCTAAGAGGTTGTAGCTGCGACGGTGGTAGGGAGTGATGCCATACTGTCGTATGGCATCACGATGTTTCTTCGTGGGGTAGCCTTTGTTCGACTGCCAGTCGTATTGCGGATATTCTTCTGCCAGATGGTTCATGTAGTCGTCACGGTACGTCTTGGCCAGCACCGATGCTGCTGCTATGCTGAGGTATTTGGCATCACCCTTGACGATACAGGTGTGGGGGGTGGAGGGTTGAGCGTGGAGTGTTGAGGGTTCGTAATAAGGCTTAAATCGGTTGCCGTCAACGATGATGGCCTCGGGACGCACGGTGAGCTGGTCGAGCGCACGGTGCATGGCGAGGATAGAGGCATTGAGAATGTTGATGTGGTCAATCTCCTCAGGTGTTACGATGCCTACAGCCCACGCCACGGCATCGTGCTGAATGACATCACGTAGCTGGTAGCGGCGATGCTCGGTAAGTTGCTTCGAGTCGTTGAGCAGCTCGTTTTGGTAGTCGGGAGGCAATATGACAGCCGCTGCATACACGCTGCCAGCCAGACAGCCACGACCTGCCTCGTCGCAGCCTGCTTCCACCAGTCCTTCGTAATAATGGCTTGCAAGCATTTCAGAACATTTTTCTTATCCGCTGGATGCCGCTGATTAGTGCATCCACCTCTTCTTTTGTATTGTATAGGGCAAACGATGCACGCACGGTTCCGCTGATGCCAAGCCGGTTCATGAGTGGCTGGGCGCAATGGTGGCCGGTACGGACCGCTATGCCGAGTCGGTCGAGCAGGGTTCCCAAGTCGAGGTGGTGAATATTGCCGACGTTGAAAGAGACGACGGCATCGCGTTGAGTGCTGGGCCCGTAGATTTTGATGTCGTCAATGGTTTGTAGCTGCTCCATGCAGTAGCGGGTGAGCTCTTGTTCGTGGGCAGTAATGGCATCGAGACCAATGCCGTTCAGGTAGTCGATGGCTGTGGCCAGTCCGTGGGTGGCAATATAGTCGGGCGTACCCGCCTCGAACTTGAAGGGCAGGCGCTCGAAGGTAGTCTTCTCCCACGTTACCTTGTCAATCATCTCACCACCGCCTTGATAGGGTGGGAGCCGGTCGAGCCATTCCTCCTTGCCATAGAGCACGCCAATGCCCGTGGGACCGTACATCTTGTGACCGCTGAAAGCGAAGAAGTCGCAGTCGATGGCCTGCACATCCACACGGAAATGTGGAGCGCTTTGGGCACCATCTATTAGGACAGGAATACCATGTTGGTGGGCTATTTCGACGATGCGGCGCACATTGTTGACCGTTCCAAGCACGTTGCTGACGTGGGTGATGCTGAGTAGTTTTGTCTTTTCCGTCAGGTGTGCGGCGAGATTCTCGTCACAAAGCAGGCCGTCGTCGCTGATGGGCAGGTGCTTCACCACGATGCCAAGCCGTTGGGCCTGCAACTGCCAAGGCACGATGTTGGAGTGGTGCTCCATATCGGTCACCAGTACTTCATCGCCTTCCTTCATTTGTGACTCGCAGAACGATGAGGCCACCAGATTGATGGCTTCGGTGGTTCCCCGGGTGAAAATGATTTCCTCCGTTTTCCTGGCATTGATAAACTGCCGGACCTTTTCGCGGGCGGCCTCATGTAAGTCGGTAGCCTGTTGGCTGAGGTAGTGTACGCCGCGGTGTACGTTGGCATTCACGTTCAGGTATTCTTCGCGCATGGCATCCAACACACAAAGCGGTTTCTGTGTGGTGGCAGCATTGTCTAAATAGACAAGCGGCCGTCCATAAACCTCCCGAGACAGAATGGGGAAGTCATCTCTTCTTATAGGGCTTATAGGGCTCATAGGGCTTATAGGGCTTATTTACACAACTTGCATCCTTCACATTTGCTGAGTTCGCCACGGAAGCGCTTATCGACCAGATAGTGCAGTCGGTCGCGCAGTGGAGCAAGCTCCATCTGGTCGATAACCTCATTAATAAACGCCTGCTGCAGCAGTGTGCGGGCTTCCTTCTCGGGGATGCCGCGCTGTCGCATATAGAACATGGCAGCATCGTTCAGCTGGCCTACGGTAGAGCCGTGGGCGCATTTGACGTCGTCAGCATATATCTCGAGCATGGGCTGGGTGTACATACGGGCCTGTTTCGTGGCACAAAGGTTCTGATTGGTCATCTGCGAATCTGTCTTTTGTGCATCCTTCACCACCAGAACCCTGCCGGCAAAGGCTCCGGTCGCCTCGTCGTTGAGCACGTATTTATAGAGTTCCCTGCTGGTACCGTGGGGCTTAGCGTGGGTGATAAGCGTATTGTTATCTACATGCTGTTGCTTGTCGGCAATCACACAGCCACTGCACCGACATTCTGCTCCCTCACCGTTCAAGACCAGGTCGAGCTTATTGCGTGTAGTGCCGTTATGCAGGGTAATGACGTTATGGTTCACGTGGCTGTCTCGTTGCTGGTCAACATAGACATTGCTTACGCGGACATTCTTGGCGTGCGTTTCTTCCAGACAATAGAGGTCGAGGCTTGCCTGGCCACCAACAAAAGCTTCGATGACTTGTGTGGCCAGAAAGTGTTTGTCATCTGCTGCATGATCACAGAACAGCAACTTGGCTTCAGCCCCTTCTTCGAGTACGATGAGTACACGGCGGTTCACCATTAAATCCACGTCACTTCGCAGGATGTTGATAATCTGTACGGGACGGTCCATCGCCACGCCACGGGGCACATAAACCAGTAGCCCGTCCTGAGCCAGCATGGTGTTAAGGGCTGTTATTCCGTCCTCGTCCTGTGAGGCCAGTCGGTTATAATACTTTGCAACGATGTCGGGGTGCTTGTTAATCGAATCGATGATAACGCCTTCTGGCTTGAGATTTGAGATTTGAGATTTAAGATTTAAGATCTGACCTTCGACCTTTGACCTTTGACCTTCGACCTTTGAATAAAACACATCGTTCACCACGAAATAGAGCAGGGTGGAAAGATTAGGCACGTCACAGCGGAAGGCATCGTAGGGATTAACCGGAATAACGAGGCGGTTCAGATTCAGACCGTAGTCAGGCGCAAAGAGTGCTGCCATGTCCGTATATTTATATCGCTCTACCTTCTGAGTGGGAAAGCCCAGAGACTTGAATCTCTGGAAAGCGGCCTCGCGTGCTGCATTCATCACGTCGCTGCTGTGCCGGCAAATCATCTCACGGCACTGCTCGTAGAGGTCTATGTATTGTGCCTCGCTCTTCATGCTGTTTCCGTTTTTATCCAGTCATAGCCCCTCTTCTGAATTTCCCCGGCCAGTTCAGGACCGCCTGTCTTTACAATGCGTCCTTTATATAATATGTGCACAACATCGGGGCGAATCATCTCCAGCAAACGGTCGTAGTGGGTAATCACAATACACGATGATTCGGGTGTGCGCAGTTTGTTGACTCCTTCTGCCACGATGCGCATGGCATCCACATCCAGTCCGGAATCCGTCTCGTCGAGTATGGAGAGAGTTGGTTCCAACATAGCCATCTGGAATATTTCGTTACGCTTCTTCTCACCACCGCTGAACCCCTCGTTGACAGAACGACCAGCCAGCTTGTTGTCCAATTCTACAATTTTTTGTTTCTCACGCATCAGCTTGAGGAACTCACCTGCCTTCAGTTCTGGCAGTCCCATGTACTTTCGTTTCTCGTTGACGGCAGCTTTCATGAAGTTGGTCATTGACACTCCGGGAATTTCCACAGGGTACTGGAATGAGAGGAACAGTCCTTCATGGGCGCGGTCCTCGGGTTTCATCTCCAGCAGGTTCTTTCCATTGAAAAACACCTCGCCGTCGGTCACTTCGTAAAGCGGATTCCCCACGAGCACAGCGCTCAGTGTACTCTTTCCGGAGCCGTTAGGTCCCATGATGGCATGTGTCTCTCCATCGCGAATAGTCAGGTCGATGCCGCGCAGTATTTCCTTGTCGCCTATCTTGGCATGCAGATTCTTTACTTCTAACATGATATTCTTTATATTGGTGGTGCAAAGGTAGGTAAAATTATCGATATGGCGAAGAGAATACCAAAAAAAGGTAAAAAGTTTTGTTAAATGAAAAAAAATCGTTTACTTTGTAACCAAAATATTCTAAAACCTAATAAACATGATGAAAAAGAAGTTTGTATTATGTGCGGTTGGTCTTATCGCTGCCATGAGCCTGAGTGCTCAGAAACCCATGAAAGCCCCAGCTGGGGGAAAGGCTATCAGTAATGAACTTATCGGTATTTTCTTCGAGGACATCAGCAGTGCTGCCGACGGCGGACTCTATGCCGAACTGCTGCAGAACGGCTCGTTTGAGTTTAACCCCACCGAGCGTGACGGCTGGGGGGCAGGCACGGCATGGCGTATGCTGCGTCCTGGCCATTCGCTGGGACAATTGGAGGTACGCTCTACAGAGGGTATTCATCCTAACAATCCCACCTATATGCGCTTGCACGTTGAACGCGTGAAAGAATACTACGACTATACCGGATGGAAGGGCTTCGGACTGGAGAACGGCGGCTTTGACGGTATTTCGGTGAAGGCTGGTGCCAAGTACGACTTCTCAGTATTCCTGCGTAATGGTGAGGGCGGTGCAAAGCGTGTTCGTGTGGCATTGGTAGAGCCGCAAGGCTGGGACAAGGACCCGAAACTGCTGGCAGAGGCTATGCTTGATGTGACGGCTGGCAACTGGCAGAAGTACGAAGCAGTGCTCACCCCGACCGTTGACTGTGCGAATGCTGCCCTGCAGTTGCTGGTGCTTCAGACGGGTACGGTTGACGTTGATATGGTCTCACTGATGCCGCAGGACACCTATAAGGGTCACGGCCTGCGCACGGATCTGGCTCAGGCACTGGCTGACCTCCACCCGAAGTTCCTGCGTTTCCCCGGCGGCTGCGTGGTTCATGGTGGTGGTGACGGCTTCTGGAACACCTACCGTTGGAAGACTACCATCGGTCCTCGTGAGCAGCGTCGTCAGCTGAAGAACACCTGGGGTTACCACCAGAGCATGGGCTTAGGTTATTATGAGTATTTCCAGTTCTGCGAAGACCTCAATATGGAACCGCTGCCCATTCTGCCCTGTGGCGTGAGCTGTCAGGGAGCCAATGGCGGATGGAACATGTGGCCAACGCAGGCACAGGACGTGGTGCCCATGTCGGAAATGGACGAGTGGGTACAGGATGCGCTCGACCTAATAGAGTGGGCTAATGGCAACGAGAACACCAAGTGGGGACGCATACGTGCCCAGCAGGGTCACCCAGCTCCTTTCAACCTGAAGTACCTGGGTATTGGTAACGAGGAAAAGATTTCGCCTGAGTTTGCCGAGCGCTTTAAGTATATGTATAATAAGGTACGCGAGGCACACCCCGAAATCGTCATCGTGGGTACTGCTGGTCCTGGTTCACATCCGGAGAACCCTGATTACGAAAACGGCTGGAAACTGGCTGACGAGCTGCAGATGCCCATTATTGACGAGCACTACTATGAGCCCAACAAGTACTTCTTGGAGAGCCGCCAGTATGACAGCTATCCCCGCAACCGTGCAACAAAGGTTTATCTGGGTGAGTATGCCTCTAAGGACAAGAAACTCATTGACGCGCTGGCAGAAGGTCTTTACCTGCTGCATGTGGAGCGCAATGCTGACATTGTCTGCATGACCAGCTATGCACCGCTTTTCGGTCGTAAGAACGCTACCAACTGGAACCCTGACCTTATCTACTTTGACAACGAGAGACCCTTCCTGACATGTAGCTATTACGTGCAGCAGCTCTTCGGACTGTCGAGCGGAAACTACTGGTATGGTGACTGCGTCAGCTTCGAAGGCGATGCTCCCGGCACCCTTCAGCCTGTACCCAACAGCCTCTACGGCCAGTCGGTTGTGCTGAACACCAAGACGCGCCAGCTCTTTGTGAAACTCTGTAATGCTGGTAGTGAGGCTAAGAAGGTAAACATCAACCTCTCACGCTTCAAGGGCATGAAGAAGAGTGCCGTGAAGACCGTGCTGCAGGGACAGCCCAACGACGAGAATAATTATGAGCAGCAGCCCATAAAGCCCGTTACAGAGACCATCAAGGCAGCCAAGAAGACCACGCTGGAGTTGGCTCCTTACTCGTTTGTGATGATAGAGTATGCGCTTTAAACCTTTCCTGCTTTTTGTCATCGGGGTCTTGCTGGCCCCGATGACATTACATTCACAGACCTTTACGCTTGGCAGCGGACAACTGACTGTCAAGCATCTAGCCCGCAATGCTGTGCGTATTCAGTACCGTGAGACCCTCGAAGGTCAAAGGTCGAAGGTCAACACCCTTCCCGACTGGTTGTATGTCGTTCAAAACGACGTACCGCAGTGTGACATTCAGGTAACGGAAGACGGTGGGACGGTGAAACTCTGTGATAAGTCGGGACGTACAGTCTTCACAGCCACCCGTCATGAGCTACAGGGTGGTACTGCAACACTGGCCTTTCACTCACCAGAGGATGAATGTCTCTTTGGACTGGGGCAGTTTCAGGACGGCTACACCAACTTGCGTGGACTGTCACGCCGACTGACGCAGGTTAACACGCAGATCAGTATTCCCATGATGCTGTCAAACAAGGGGTACGGCCTATTGTGGAACAACTATGGCCTGACGGAATTTAACCCCTGCGACCATCAGGTTACATTGAAGCGTCAAGCCGACGAGGGAGTTGCTGAAGTGGTAAATGTAACCACGACGGAGGGCGGACGGCAGGAGGTGCGCCACAAGAACCTATATACGGCAGTCATCAATGTTCCACAGACAGCCTCCTATTCGCTGCTGCTTGACGTAGGGCAGAAAATGGCCCGCCGCCATAACCTCTCCATTGACGGAAAAACCGTGATAGAGCTGCAGAATCCTTGGCTGCCTCCTACCGCTTCGGCTATAGTGACGTTGACGTCAGGACGGCATACACTGACAGCAGAACTGACAGAGCATGACCAGCCCGTGTTGTACTATCAGCCTGTCAGCAGCGAGACGGTGCTGCGCTCTCCTGTGGCTGATGCCGTTGACTACACCGTGTTCGTGGGCAGTCCCGACGAAATCATTGCCACCTACCGTGAACTGACAGGCAAGGCACCGCTCATGCCTCGTTGGGCTTTGGGCTACATACATTGTCGTGAACGCTTCCATTCACAGGACGAGATTCTTCAGACTGCCGACCGGTTCCGTCGGGAGCAATTGCCCGTCAGCATGCTGGTACAGGACTGGCAGTACTGGGGCAAGTATGGCTGGAACTCCATGCAGTTTGATGAAGACTACTATCCTGACCCAAAGGCGCTGACCGACAGCCTGCACCACATGGATATACGGCTGATGCTTTCTGTATGGTCGAAGATTGACCGTCAGTCGGATGTGGGACGCCAGATGGTGTCAGCCGGTTACTACATTGACGGCACAGACTGGATAGACTTTTTTAATCCGGACGCTGCTGCTGCCTACTGGAAGCATTTTTCTGAACGCCTGGTGCCGCTGGGCATTGATGCCTGGTGGCAGGATGCTACCGAACCCGAGAACGATGACCTGGCAGGCCGCCGTGTCAATGGCGGGCGCTGGAGTGGCGAGCAGGTGCGTAACGTCTATCCGCTGCTGGTTAACAAGACCGTCTATGAAGGACTGCGCTGCAGTAGGCCAGCTGAACGCCCCATGATACTGACACGCTGTGGCTTTGCCGGCATACAGCGCTACGGCTCAGCACTTTGGAGTGGTGATGTGGGCAATGACTGGGAAACATTCCGCCGCCAGCTTTCGGCAGGACTGGGGCTTCAGGCTGCTGGCATACCATGGTGGACTTACGATGCAGGTGGTTTCTTCCGTCCGCAGAACCAGTACCAGGACTCTGCCTACATAGAGCGAATGTTACGCTGGATAGAGACCAGTGTCTATCTGCCGTTGATGCGTGTTCATGGCTACATGAGCGACACCGAGCCGTGGAACTACGGCCCTGAGGCGCAGCGCGTCATAGCCCGCTGCCTTGAGGAACGATATGAGCTGATGCCTTACATCTATAGCGAGGCGGCAGCTGTCAGCCTTGATGGAAGTACGCTGATGCGTCCGCTTGTCTTCGATTTTGCTGACGATGCCGAGGCACTCAGACAGCAGCATGAGTACATGTTCGGACGGTCGTTGCTCATTAGTCCTGTCACCGAGCCGGGTGTCACCGAGTGGCGTACCTACCTGCCCCGCCATGCTGCTGGCTGGTACGACCGTCACACGGGTCAGCATTATGAGGGCGGGCAATATGTTACCACCACCGTCGATGCTACACGCATCCCTGTCTTTGTGCGTGGCGGCAGCATTATTCCCACTGAGCATGCCTATCGTGTCTATCCGGGTGCTGATGCCACCTTCCCGCTTTATGAAGACGACGGCACCACTACAGCCTACGAACAGGGTCAGTTTAAGCGGCGCCTGCTGAAGTGGGACAACGCTAATGGTAAATTAACTATCGAAGAATAGCGAAAGATGTTACATATTCAATAAAATCTGATACATACTAAAATGAGCAAGTTATGATTATTTCGTACCTTTGTCGCCGTTAAGCTTTTTTGTGGCAGAGTACGAAATAATCATAACTTATGAAGAAAAACCTATTACCACTGTTCTTGCTCCTCACCGTCCTGACGGTGAGTGCACAATCCCCTTACGAGAACCCTAACCTGAGTGCCCATGAAAGGGCTGTTGACCTGTGTAGCCGGCTAACGTTGGAAGAGAAGGCACAGCTAATGCTCGATGAAAGTCCGGCCATTCCCCGATTGGGCATTAAAAAATTCTTTTGGTGGAGCGAGGCCCTTCACGGAGCCGCCAATATGGACCATGTGACGGTATTTCCCGAACCGGTGGCCATGGCGGCTTCGTGGAACCCTGCTTTATTGTATAATGTCTTCGATATTGCCAGCACGGAATTTCGTGCCCAGTACAATGAGCGCATGTTGCGTGGCAGTGGCGAGGATGAGAAATTTCACAGTCTCTCGGTATGGACGCCTAATGTCAACATCTTCCGCGACCCCCGCTGGGGCCGTGGTCAGGAGACCTATGGTGAAGACCCCTATCTGACGAGTGTCATGGGCACTGCCGTAGTGCGCGGCCTGCAGGGACCTGAAGATGCCAAGTACCGCAAGCTTTGGGCCTGTGCCAAGCACTATGCCGTACACAGCGGTCCGGAATATACGCGCCATACGGCTAACCTTACTGACGTGTCGCCACGTGACTTCTGGGAGACCTACATGCCGGCCTTCAAGACGTTGGTGCAGGATGCCAAGGTGCGTGAGGTGATGTGTGCCTACCAACGGCTGGACGATGATCCCTGCTGCGGCTCAAACCGATTGCTGCAGCAGATTCTGCGCGACGAGTGGGGCTTCCAGTATCTGGTGGTGAGCGACTGCGGTGCCGTCAGCGACTTCTACACCTCTCACCACAGTTCATCGTCAGCTGTCACAGCCTCGGCCAAGGCCACGCTGGCAGGCACCGACGTGGAGTGTGGCTACGGTTATGCCTACAAGAGTATTCCTGAGGCAGTGCGTCGTGGCTTCATCAGCGAGGCCGAGGTCGATAAGCACGTCATCCGCCTGTTGGAGGGCCGCTTTGACTTAGGTGAGATGGACGACCCCGCTTTGGTGGAATGGTCCAGGATTCCTTACTCCGTCATGTCAAGCAAGGAGCACGCAAAAGTGGCACTCGACATGGCCCGCCAGACCATTGTCCTTCTGCAAAACAAGAACGATGTCCTGCCTTTGCAGAAGAAGGCAGGTAAGATAGCCGTCATCGGTCCGAATGCCGACAATGCCCCCATGATGTGGGGCAACTACAACGGTATGCCCAACCACACCGTCACCATTCTGGACGGTATCAAGGCTAAGCAGAAGAAACTGTTCTATCACCCAGGTTGCGATCTTACTTACGACAAGGTGCTCGACTGCCTGCTGGCATCGCAGTGCAGCTTCGATGGAAAGAAGGGGCTGAAGGGCACGTTCTGGAACAACCGTGAGATGACAGGCAAGCCTGTCACTACCCAATACTATACTACGCCGCTTGCCGTCACCACTGCCGGCATGCACAACTTCGCCCCAGGGGTTCAGCTCGAGGACTTCTCGGCCAAGTATGAGACCGTCTTCACCCCGTCAGAAGCCGGTGAATATGTAGTCAACGTAGAGGGCTGCGGCCATTTTGAACTCTACATCGACGGTGAGCGTAAGTTCATGCACCACATCTGGCGTACCACGCCCAACCGTGTGCCCATTCAGGCAGAGCGAGGTCGCAGCTATAACATTGAGGTGCGCTTCATGCATGCACCCAACTATAATGCCAACCTGAAAATCAATATTGCGCGTGAACGCCCCATTGACTACCAGCAGGTCATCTCTCAGCTGAAAGACATTCAGACCGTCGTCTTTGTGGGTGGCATCTCGGCAGCCCTTGAGGGTGAGGAGATGCCCGTACAGATTGAGGGGTTCAAGGGTGGCGACCGCACCAGCATAGAGCTGCCCCGCGTGCAGCGTGACTTCCTCAAGGCGTTGAAGGCTGCCGGCAAGACCGTCGTCTTCGTCTGCTGCTCTGGTTCTGCCATTGCCCTGACACCTGAGCTGGAGTCGTGTGATGCCATCGTTCAGGCCTGGTATGCCGGACAGGAGGGTGGTACCGCCATTGCCGACGTGCTGTTTGGCGATGTCAACCCCAGTGGTAAGCTGCCCGTCACCTTCTACCGTAGTGACGCACAGTTGCCTGATTACGAAGATTACTCCATGAAGGGCCGTACCTACCGCTATTTCAACGATCCGCTCTTTGCCTTCGGCTACGGCCTGAGCTATACCACCTTCGAAATCTTCAATGAGCATTTGGAAGCGAAGGATGGCGGTGCCGTGCTGACAGCCAGTGTGAAGAATACCGGTAAGCGCGACGGCACAGAAATAGTTCAGGTTTATGTGCGTAACCTTGCTGATGCTGAAGGTCCGCTGAAGTCGCTCCGTGCCTTTGAGCGTGTGGAGGTGAAGGCCGGCCAGACCAAAACGGTGACGCTGACGCTCGACCCTAAGGCCTTCGAATTCTTTGACCCGGAAACCAATACCATGCGCATAAAGCCTGGTCAGTATGAGGTGCTCTGCGGTACCAGCTCACGGGATGGGGACTTGAAGCGGTTTACGTTGAGCGTTGAGGGTTGAGCGTGGAGTGTGGAGTGTTGAGCGTTGACCTTCGACCTTTGACCTTTGACCTTCGACCCTCGACCTTTGACCTTCGACCTTTGATATTTAATAATTTAACATTTAAAAGATATGAAGCGTAACATTTTATTATCAACATTATTGCTGCTGGCGCTTGGCTACAGCACAGCATGGGCCCAGTGGGGGCCTGCTCCTGACCCGTTCCCGGGTAAGAGCCTGAAAGATGCGTACAAAGACTATTTCATGATTGGCGTAGCTGTCAACAAGTTTAATGTCAGCGTGCCTGAACAGGCAGCGCTGGTCAGGCAGGAGTTCAGCAGCATGACTGCCGAGAACGACATGAAACCGGTCTCTGTGCACCCCGCCGAGGGCGTATGGAACTGGGGGGCTGCCGACTCTATTGCTAACTTTGCCCGCCAGCACGGCATTAAGCTGCGTGGTCACTGCCTCTGCTGGCACTCACAGTTCAGCGACTGGATGTTCAAGGACAAGAAAGGACGCCTAGTGAAGAAGGAAGTGTTCTACGAGCGCCTGCGTGAGCATATTCACACCGTCGTCAACCGTTACAAGGATGTGGTTTATTGTTGGGATGTGGTGAACGAAGCCATTGCCGACAATGTGATGTCGTGGCCAGGCCATCCCGGCAACCCCTATCGCGAGAGCCAGCACTTCAAGCTCTGCGGCGACGAGTTCATTGCCAAGGCATTCCAGTTTGCCCATGAGGCCGACCCCAACGCCTTGCTGTTTTACAATGACTACAACGAGTGCCAGCCCGACAAGCGTGACCGTATATATAATATGGTAAAGAAGATGCAGGAGCAGGGCGTGCCCATTCACGGCATCGGCATGCAGGGCCACTACAACATCTACGGCCCGTCGGAAGAGGACATTGATGCTGCCATCACCAAGTATTCGGAACTGGTACGTCACATCCACATCACCGAGCTCGACCTGCGCACCAATACCGAGCAGGGCGGACAGTTGCGCTTCAGCCGTGGCGAGGCCAAGCCCCAGCCGCAGTATATTCAGACGCTGCAAGAAGACCAGTACAACCGCATCTTCCGCATTTTCCGTAAGCATAAGGACGTCATTGACTGCGTTACCTTCTGGAACCTCGGCGACCGTGACTCCTGGCTTGGTGTGAACAACCATCCGCTGCCTTTCGACGAGCAGTACAAGCCCAAGAAGTCTTATTACGTCATCCGCGATTTCTGCACAGTGCCTGACGATAACGTCGTCAAGGAAGACTTCGTTCCCAACCCCCTGAACCAGCCCGGTCAGCAGTACCCCATGGTGAACAGTCAGGGCTATGTCCGTTTCCGCATCGAGGCCCCCGATGCCAAGTCGGTCATCGTCAGCCTTGGACTGGGCGGACGTGGCGGCACCGTGCTCCGTAAGGATAAGGATGGCGTCTGGGTGGGCACCACCGAGGGTCCCATGGACCCAGGCTTCCACTACTACCACCTCACCATTGACGGTGCCGTGGTCAACGACCCCGGCACAGGCAACTTCTTCGGTTCCTGCCGTTGGGAGAGCGGCATTGAGATTCCTGCCCCCGACCAGGACTTCTACCAGACCCGCATGGACGTGCCCCACGGCAGCCTGCAGCAGGTGCTGTTCCCATCGCCTAGCACCGGTGAGGTGAAGCGTGCCTTCGTCTATCTGCCTCCTCAGTACGGAGAACAAATCGTAAATAGTAAATCGGTCAATCGTAAATCACTTCAGCGTTTCCCCGTGCTCTACCTGCAGCATGGCTGGGGTGAGAACGAGACATCGTGGCCCGTACAGGGTTGCGCTGGCATCATCATGGACAACCTCATTGCCGAGGGAAAAATCCAGCCGTTCATTGTCGTCATGACATACGGCATGACCAATGACATTAAGTTCGGACACATCGGTGAGTTCACCGCCAAGGAGTTTGAGACCGTGCTGGTTGACGAGCTGGTGCCCTACATTGACAGCCACTTCCTGACCAAGGCCGACAAGTGGAACCGCGCCATGGCCGGTTTGTCCATGGGCGGCATTGAGACCAAGCTCATCACGCTGCGTCGGCCAGAGGTGTTCGGCTACTACGGACTGCTTAGCGGCGGGCAGTATGCCCCTGAGGACATCAAGGACCCGAAGCAGGTGCGCTACATCTTCGAAAGCTGTGGCTCCAAGGAACGTCCCGATGCCATTCGTGCGTCGGTGGAAGCCCTTCAGGCAGCTGGCCTGAATGCCGAGGGTTACATATCTGAAGGCACGGCCCACGAGTTCCTGACGTGGCGTCGCTCGCTCTACCAGATGGCCCAAAAACTGTTTAGATAAACACCCAACGAATAATACCCCTACGCATACGGATGCAGAGATAGTTTAGTGAAAAAATACTAAAAACGTATTTGTTTTCAGAAAAATACGTATCTTTGCATTCGTATGTCTTATAAAGGGTTATTACAACGTTTGTGGCCGAAGACGCAGCGCACCCAGTTGAGTGTTGCCTTCATCGTCATTGCGGCTTTACTCATCGAGGCTACCACCATCGTGCAATATCACTATGCCCGTGCCGGCATACGCGACGAGGTGCAGCACCGCGCTGAGACAGAGTTGCAGTTGAAGAACCTGGAAATACAAAAAGTGATGACGGCCGTAGAGGTGGCCGTCAGCAGCATGGACTGGATGGTGCTGCAACGGCTGCAGCAGCCAGACTCTATCTACATGGTTACGCAGAACCTGGTACGCGACAACCAGCTCATCATGGGCAGTGCCGTGGCCTTCGTACCATATTATTTCAAGTCGAAGGGCAGACAGTACTCGCCTTATACCTACCTGACGGCTGACAAGAGGCTCGTTAGTAAACAGCTTGGCACCGACACCTACGACTACCACCATATGGAGTGGTATACCGCGCCCATGAAGACTGGCAAGGGTCACTGGAGCGAGCCTTACTACGACGATGGCGGCGGTGAGGAGCTCATGTCAACCTACTCGGTGCCTGTTCGCGACAATAGTGGCAACATGGTGGCCGTCTTCACCGCCGACGTGTCGCTGCGGTGGCTCTCCGAACTCATAAACTCCCGCCACCTCTACCCCTCCAGCTTCAACCTCATGGTGTCACGCGCAGGGCGCATCATGGCGTGCCCCGTGGAGAGTCTCGTCATGAAACGTACCATACAGGAGATGTCGAGCAACCGCCACGACACCGTCAGCGACTATATTAACCAGCAGATGATGGCCGGACAGCGCGGCCACGGCGAGATATTCGACGACCGTGGTGACCGTCGGCTGGTTTTCTATGCTCCGTTAGAGGGCTCTACCGGCTGGTCAATGGCCGTGGTCTGCAAGTCCGACGAAATCTACAAGGAGCTGCGGGACATCAGCATGTACCTCTCGCTGCTCATGCTGGGCGGTCTGCTGCTCATGGGCTACATCGTCTGGCGCACCATAGGCAGTGCCCGCTGGATGAAGGCCGTCCGCAACCGTCAGGTGGCCATGGAGAGCGAGCTCAGCGTAGCCAGCAAGATACAGATGTCGCTGCTGCCTAAGACGTTCCCCGCCTTTCCTGAGCGTTCCGACGTTGACATCTATGCCTCTTTAGTGCCAGCCAAGGAGGTGGGGGGTGACCTCTACGACTACTTCATCCGCGACGAGAAGCTCTTTTTCTGCATTGGCGATGTCTCAGGCAAGGGCGTGCCGGCCTCCATCGTCATGTCCATCGCGCGAACACTCTTCCGTAACGCCTCTGCCCACGAGTCGAAGCCCAGCCGCATCGTGGCCAGCATCAACGAGACACTCTGTGCCGACAACCCCGACGACATGTTCGTTACCTTCTTCGTCGGCGTGCTCGACCTGCCCACAGGCCGTCTGCGCTATTGTAATGCAGGTCACGACGCCCCCGTCATCGTCGGGCAGGGGCCACTGCCCTGCAACAGCAACCTGCCACTCGGCACAGCACCCGACTTCGCCTTCGTGCAGCAGGAAACAACCCTCGCCCCCGGCACCACGCTCTTCCTCTATACCGACGGTGTGTCGGAAGCCCAGAATGCCGCAGGCCAGCTCTTCGGCAAAGCCCGTGTGCGCAGCACCGTGAGCGGCAGCACACCGCGCCAGGTCATTGATGGCATGACCCAGGCGTTACACCGTTTTGCGGGCCATGCACCCCAGAACGACGACATCACCATGCTCTCCCTGCACTACGCCCCGCAGCAGCACTCAGAGCAGCTGACGCGCACCATCAACCTGCCCAACGACGTGCTTACCACGCCCCAGCTGTCGGTGTTTGTCGAGGAGGTGTGCGCCGAACTTCATCTTCCCGACAGCGACACCATGCACATATCGTTAGCCGTCGAAGAGGCCGTCGTCAACGCCATGAGCTATGCCTACCCCAAGGGCACTACTGGCGTGGTGCAGATTGACGCGCTTGCCAACGAGCAGCGCCTGAAGTTCGTCATTACCGACGAGGGACTGCCCTTCGACCCCACCGAACGGCCTGGCGCCGACACCACGCTGCGCGTGGAAGACCGCCCCATAGGCGGGTTAGGCATCCACCTGGTGCGCCACTACATGGACTCCATTAACTACGAGCGCATTGACGGCCGCAACGTGCTGACGCTGAGAAAAAAGATAAAGCATTAAAAACATATTAGATTATGAAGATTAACATCACCGAACAAGAAGGCAAGCTCATTGCCACACTCGAAGGCAAACTCGACACCGCAGCCTCCGTACAGGCATCTGGTCAGCTTGCAGCCCTCCACCAGTGTGAGGGTCGTAACATTGAAATTGACTGTAGCCGTCTCACTTACATCTCCAGCTCAGGCCTGCGTCTGTTCCTCAACGTGCGCAAGCATGCCGCAGCCCTGGGCAGCCAGGTAGCCTTAGTGGGTGTCAGCGGCGACATTCTCGACGTGCTGCAGACCACAGGCTTCAGTAACCTGTTTGAGATTAAGTAAAATGAAATTATTAGTGCATTAAAGAGAATTCTGGAAGTTCAGTGAGCTCCCAGAATTCTTTTTCTTGATTTCTTAGAATTTATTACTGTCCGCTAAATTTTGACAGTCTCGCGCACGTATGCGCATAAGAAAAATTTGGGCTGAATCTCCACCGAGAATCAGCCCTTTTGGTTATCTTTGCAGCTGCGAAACTCAAACGATAACCAAATCATGGGCAAAAGTACACATTTTCTCGGACAGCCGATACTGGGTCAGCAGTTAAATTACCTGAATAGAGCAAAAATTCTTCAGATCAGCCGCAATGGCGGCGGAGAACGCTACGTGAAGAAGTTCAATGCATGGTGTCACCTGGCTGTGATGCTCTATGCTGTCATCTCCCGCTTCGACTCCCTGCGCGAAATCACCTCAGCCACAATGATGGAGTGCTGCAAGCTACAGCACCTGGGCATCAAAGACCTGCCTCGACGCTCCACGCTCTCGGATGCGAACTCAAGGAGGGACGAGGGAATCTTCGGGAAGATATACATGGACTTATACTAGACTTACAAGGACAGACATTCATCGGACAGCCCCTCCCACAAGGTGCCGAAGTGGATGAAACGGCTGCAAATCATCGACTCCACTATCGTCAGTCTGTTCTCAAACCTCATTTTCAGGGGCGTGGGGCGCAATCCGAAGACTGGGAAGAAGAAAGGCGGCATAAAGGTACATTCCGTCATCCATGCCAACGAGGGTGTGCCGTGCTACATCCTGTTCACGTCAGCTGCAAAGCACGACCATTACCTGCTTGCACCGGACAGGCTGACGGCGGGCGACACCCTTGTAATGGACAGAGCCTATATCGACTACGAGAAATTCGAGCAGATGACCCAGAGGGGAGTCATCTATGTGACCAAAATGAAGCAGAACCTGACCTGCGAGACGCTCTCCAGCACCTACTACATGAATGAAAAGGGGCAGATGCAATGGCGCGAGGAGAATGTGGTGTTCCGCAAGGAGGTAAAAACGAAGGAAACAGATGAAAACGGAGAGCAAAAGGAAGTAGGGCGAGTTATATGGGTGACACACATCGCCAATCTGCTGCTTACACTGCTGCAGAGAGGAGTTACCCATGCATGGAGTTTTTCAGGACTTGCGACCATCGTCAGGATTATGCTGATGTACTACATCGACGTCATAGGCTTCCTCGAACATCCAGAAAAGGACAGGGAAGTGGCTTTGGAGGAGGTCATAAGCAGTCCCCCAGCCACGGAATAGAGTGACAGGGGGCTTGGAAATGCTCTGAAACTCTGAACCTGCTGATTCAAAAGCGGAGCCAGAACAGGGAATCGTGTTTAGCGGACAATAATAATAAACAATAGTTTTCCAATTGACCGTTTCGCATTGGCCTGCTTATTAACATAGCTTAACTGTCATCTGTATGCTCGTCTTCTAAAAACTTTGTAATTTTGCAGCAAATTCAAAGAAGACATGATGAGCAGACGGGACATATACTACAAGTTGCACAGCGGCAAGAACAGCAACCTGAAATATTACGTCAGGAGTTACCTGCGGGAGCTGATGCCCCGCTGGCTCTACACCAGACAGTTAGAGGGGCTGCTCAGACAGGTGGGGCAACGCCCCGACAAAGAGGAGCTGTTGCAACGAGCCGGCTACTACAACAAGCTGACCAACGGTGCAGACATTGACTGGCAGGCGTGGCAGGAGCAGGCCGTCAGCGTGAAGAACCAGCCCATGACTAACCAGTCGGCCTATTACCACGACGCCATGGAGGTGGCCCGCTACTTCGATGCTAAGCTGAGGTGGATTCTGCTCTCAGGTGATATTACCCACGTGCCGCAGCTGCCCACCATCGTGAAGAGCCGTCCGCTGGGCGACGACAACCAGAACTCGGTGCTGCTAAACATGGACAAGAAACGGCACTTCCTCTTTGTGAACGACCAGAAGGCCTTCCGCGACAAGCGCAACGTGGCCATCTTCAGGGGCGACCTTGGGCCACGCAAGGAGAACCGTAACGTCTTTATGCGGAGGTTTGCCGACGGACAGTCACCGTTGGTAGATGCCGCCTCGACGAACTGCTGGGAGGAGCATCCCGAGTGGCAGCAGCAGAAGCTGACCATAGGCGAGCACCTGGACTATAAGTTCATCATGTCGTTAGAGGGCAACGACGTGGCATCGAACCTGAAATGGGTCATGTCGTCGAACTCTGTGGCAGTGACGCCACGACTCACCTGCGAGACGTGGTTCATGGAAGGGACGCTGAAACCCAACTACCATTACATTGAAGTGAAGGACGACTTCTCTGACCTGGAGGAGCGGCTGCAGTACTACATTGACCACCCCGAGGAGGCAGAGGCCATCATTCAACATGCCCACGAGTATGTGGCACAGTTCCGTGACCAGCAGCGCGAAAAGCTCATCTCCATACTGGTGCTGAAGAAGTATTTTTCAATCCTTAATACTGAGTCCGCATGATTTTTGCCCGCGATAAGAGTCAGATGTGCAACAACCTGTTGCAGTATGCCCATGTATATGCCTGGGGCAGGGAGCACGGAAGGAAGGTCATCTCCATGCGCTTCAGCTACAAGTACCAGTACTTCCACATCTGCCATACCAACCTGACGGGCTTTGGGTGGTACCTCTTTGCCAAGTATATGGCTGCGCTGCACCTGCTGCCCACTGCCAGCTTCAAACATGCCGACTGCGACCGCGAGGCCCTGGAACGGAAGATGCTGCGTCACAGACACATCGTGGTGAGCGGCTGGAACGTCAGGTTTTATGACCTCTTCCTGAAATACCGCAGCGAGATTGTAGAACTGTTCCGTATTGACGAATGCTACACACAGCCCGTCAGGGAAAAAATGAACGTCAACGATAACGTCGAAGGTCAAAGGTCAAAGGACGAAGGTCAAAGGCTGCTCCCTCAAAGCCTTAGACCGGTTTCCTTAGACCTTAGACCAAAATCTCAAATCTCCCTTGGTGTTCACATACGGCGTGGCGACTACGCTACGTGGCAGGACGGCCGCTACTTCTTCAACGACAAGGTATATGCCAGCTACATCAATCGCTTCGCAGCAATGCATCCCGACCAAACGGTCGATGTGTTTCTGTCAACGAACGATGCACAGGTGACGGCTGAGCACTATCAGGCTCTATGCCCCAAAGTCCACATACATCATTTAAAGGGCAGTGCACCAGAAGACCTGTTCATGCTCTCTGAGTGTGACTACCTGATAGGGCCGCCCAGCACCTTCTCGCTGGTGGCAGCCATGTACCGTGATATTCCGCTCTACCGCATGGACAGTGCCGACGCTGACAGCATGACGGCAGACGGTTTCCGGCTTTTCGACTACTGGTTTAGAAGAATCTTATAAAATAAAGAATAATGTCACAGATACGTAAGATAAAATACCGGCTGTTTGCCTGGCGGCGCTTCCCCGAGCTGAAACCTTCGGGCGAAGCCATTGACGTGGTCATACCCATCGTGGCCAAGGACCTGCATGTGCTGTCGCTTTGCCTGGAAGGAGTGAGACATTGCGTAGTCCACCCCATCAAGCAGATATACATTGTAGCACCTGCCCAGAAGGAGATTATGGACTTCTGCCAAGCCAACGGCCTGCAGTTTGTGAACGAACAAGATGTGTTAGGCTTTGGACCGAAGGAGCTGGACCTGCAAATAACAATGACTGACGGCCGTATGCGTGACCGTAGCGGCTGGCTCTTCCAGCAGCTCATCAAACTGAGCGGAAAGGTGGGCACCTGCCAGCATTACCTCTGCATTGACGCAGACCATGTGCTTATTCGTCCACATGTATTCCTGACGGAGGACGAGAAGACTGTCTTCTACATGAGTTACGAGGAGCATCTGCCCTACTACGAGAACATTCACCGGCTGCTGCCCAGTCTGCCGTTAGACAGCCTGTCGTATGTAGATCATAAGATGCTGTTCGACAAGGCGCAGCTGGAGCGGTTGCACGAGGCACTGCAACAGGAGTCCGGGTTCCCCTGGGTGGAAACCATCGTGAAGCGCTATGACCGCCATTGTGAGGCAGGATTCTCGGAGTTTGAGCTGTATGGAAACTTTGTGACGGAGAAGGTACAGCGTCCGTGGCTGCAGAAGCGGCTGCCCTATAAGAAAATGGCCGATTACGCCACGCTGCAGCAACGCTACCAGTCACAGCGGTGGTCGCTCACTTTCCCTGACTATATGCGCCAGAACCAGCAGGGGTAAGGGCGAGTCTGAGGCCTACGTGTTTGAAACGTCGCCGCTGGTCGTACATAAACCGGTTAGTAGAGCGGCAGTAACGGGGAGAACAGTCGTAGGCACCGCCACGGATGACATAGAAATTGCTGGACGGTTTGCTGTCAGGTGTCTTACGGTACCAGTCCTCACACCATTCCCACACATTTCCTGCCATGTCGTACAGACCCAGCTCGTTGGGTTTTAGCTGGCCGACTGGCCGATGCTTGTCACCCTCAGTATTGGAGAGCGTGTAAGCCACCTCGTCAATATTGTTGCTGCCGGCATACAAGTAGCCCTTGGACTTCTTACCGCCTCGTGCCGCATACTCCCACTCAGCCTCAGTGGGCAGCCGGAAGTGCAGTCCGGTCAGCATATTGAGCCTCACAATAAAGTCGTTGCACATATCGTAGGTAACATACTCCACGGGCATCTTCGCTCCCTTGTTCTTTGAGCGGTTCTTCTCCATGACAGCCTCCCAGAGTTCCTGCGTCACTTCCGTCTCACCCATGTAGAAGTCAGCGAGCGCCACTTTGTGGTGCACCTCGTCGGCATCAGCCAGCGTGTCGCCGGGCAGGGCACCCATAGTGAACGTGCCACCCTCAACAAACTTCATGTTGAACGGTATGCCATTGACGGTGATCTTTTCTACCGAGGAAGGAGGAAGGAGGAAGGAGGAAGGAGATTTGTCTGCAGGGTCATGCTCGGTCTTCTGATGAGAACATGCGGACAGGATACAGCAAAGCGTCATGAGCAGAAGAACACTTCTTCTTCCTCCTTCCTCCTTCCTCCTTCCTCGAGAGAAAGATCCTCCTTCCTCAAAAAACTCGTTATACTCAAAAGACGGCCCTACTGCCCACCAGATAAGGCGCAGCCAGCAGAAGAAGTATGTATAGACATCAAGCCAGAACGTTTCGTGAATGTATTCGTGCAACCATGCCGGGCAGAGCACGTCGGTAGGCAGAATGCAGAAGTTGACCACCAGCGACCAGAACAGCGTCCAGTCTATCCATGTGCGCCGCGGCTGTAGCCAGAAGGCCATGGCATAGAAGGGGAACGCAATGATATAGGTATGTGTCTCAGGGCAGTCGCTGAACAAAATCATAAAACCAGTAAGTACGGCCAGTGCCTGCACCCGGAAGCGGAACTCCTTCCAGCGCTTGTGCCGCCAGAAGAAGAGCACGCCCAGCACGGCGATCACCACCACCTGTACCAGCCGGTAGTTAGGCAGTAGCAGTGGTTTGAGCCCACGGGCAAAGAGAATGCCGATAAAGTCTGAGTCGCTGTGGTGGCTGGAAATCATGTCGAACATCTCCTGATAGAGCACAAAGACGTTGTCGAAGGCCGTATTAATGACAGGCAGCATGAGCAGCAAAGCCCCACAAAGCACGGCATAGCCCACATTACGCCAGAACTTCGGATAGCACAGCAGGATGGCCAGCTCGGCCGCCCCATATACCTTCGTGGTAGCCGACACCATGATGAGCAACACCGCCCAGAAAGGTTTGTTACGCTCCAACAGAATGAAGGCAAAGATGTAGATGTAGCTGACGATGATGTTGTGCTGATAGCAGAAAATGGTCTGCAGCAACACCGAGAAGAGGAACAGGAATATCCAGTGCTTATAGCGGTCGAGCTGCGATGGCAGCGACTTAATGGCAAAGCTGAACAGGCTGTAGTTGCAGATGTTCCACACGTATGGCCCCAACCACCAGGGCAGGAAGAAGATAGGGGCAAAGATGACGCTGAACACCGGTGAATAAAGGAAATAAATGCTGTGTGCTTGTGCGTACTCCAAGTTATAGGGGCTTAGTCCTTCCCAGAACATGCGGGTGGAGTCCTGATAGTCGAAATAGTTGGTGTTACGTCCGCGTACCACTTCGAGCGTAGTGGCTACCAGTACGATGACCATGCCCAGCCAGAACACGCAGGCAGGGTTAGAGAAGAACCACTTAATGGTTTGGAGAATTTTTTTCATCACTATTTGAAGGCCAGTAACAGCTTGATAATCTTGTCGGTCTCGTCGTCAGTCAGTTCGTAGTACAGCGGCAGGCGCAACAGTGTGTCGGCATAACGGTCACAGTTAGGCAGTTGGCGCCCGTCGTGCTTGTCCTCATAATACTTGCTGGAGTGCAGTGGCAGGTAGTGGAACGTGGCCTGCACACCATTGTTCTTCAGGTAGTTCATGAGTCGCGTCCTCACCTCTAACGACGGGCAGAGCAGGTAGTACATGTGGTAGTTCTTGGTGGCATAGTCAGGCAGTTCGGGGATGCTGATGCCAGCACCTATATGGCCACGCAGCGCCTCGTCGTAGCGTTCCCAGATATGGCCACGCTTGCGCTGAATGTCCTCCAGCTGCTCCAACTGGGCCCAGAGGAAGGCAGCGTTCAGCTCTGACGGCAGGAACGATGAGCCCGTGTCGCACCACCCGTACTTGTTCACCATGCCACGATAGAAGTCGGCACGGTTAGTGCCCTTCTCCCACAACACCTCGGCACGACTGACAAAGCGCTCGTCGTTGACCACCAGCATGCCGCCCTCACCACAGTTGATGTTCTTCGTCTCGTGGAACGAGAAGGCAGCCAGATGGCCTATGCTGCCCAGTGGTCGGCCTTTATAATAGGAGTCAATGGCATGGGCAGCGTCTTCCACCACTAACAGATGGTGCTGTTCGGCCAGCTGCATGATGCTGTTCATGTCGCAAGCCACACCGGCATAGTGCACCACCACGATGACGCGTGTCCGCTCGTTGATGAGCGGTGCTATTTCTTCGGCGGTGATATTAGGGTCGGCAGCACCACTGTCGGCAAAGCGTACGTGGGCTCCCTCACGCAGGAAGGCAATGGCCGACGACACAAAGGTGTATGACGGAACGATGACTTCGTCACCGGGCTGCAACCGGCAGAGCATGGCGCACATCTCTAGTGCGTCGGTACCCGACGTGGTGAGCAGACACTTGCGGAAGCCGTAGCGCTTCTGCAGGAATCCATGACAGAGCTTGGTAAACTGTCCGTTTCCCGACATGGTAGTGGAGCGGCACACTTCCTGAATGTAACTCAGCTCCCGTCCTGAGCAATATGGTTTATTAAATGGTATCAATTTGATTTGAGATTTATAATTTTGGTCTAAGGTCTAAGGGAACCGGTCTAAGGGTTGAGGGTTGAGCGTTGAGCGTTGAGTGTTGAGCGTTGAGCGTTGAGGGTTAGCGTTAACGTTAGGGTTAGCGTTATCGTTGACGTTATCGTTGACATTCAGCGTGTCGCTGACAATGAACACGGGGCGTCCCTTCACCTGGTCGAAAATCTTGCCTATGTAAAGTCCAAGTATGCCCATCATCAGCAGGAGCAGGCCTCCCACAAACCAGATGGAGAAGATGGTTGACGTGTAGCCCGCCACCTCGTTCAGTCCGTAGAACTTGGCAAAGATATTGTATATGGCCATGAGGAACGACACGACAGACATCAGCATGCCCAGCGTCACGGCGATGTACAACGGGCGGTTGCTGTTCGAGATGATGGAGTTGTACGACAGCTTCAGCAGCCGTCTGAGGTTGTACGAGCTCTTCCCTTCCAGCCTGTGGTCGTGATACACATCGACAGTGCTCTTCCTGAACCCTAAGGTGTGGATGAGCTCCACGAAGGAGCGCGAATACTCGGGTATGCTGCAATACACCTTTACTATTTTCTGACTGTAGATGCCAAACTCGGCCACAGCCTTGTCGGTCTCGAAACCGCTTAGGAAGTCGTAGGCTTTATGGAACATGGCCGATGACATTCGTTTCAGCAGCGTGTCGTCGCGTACCACCCTCCGTGCGCTGACCACGTCGTAGCCCTCCAGTGCCTTGCGGTACATGGCAGGCAGGTCCTCGGGCTTGTTCTGCAGGTCACAGTCAATGACGGCCACGTAGTTACCCTTGGCGTAGGTCAGTCCTGCTGTAATGGCATATGGCTGTCCGAAGTTACGGCTCAGGTTGATGCCCTTCACCTTCGGGTCACGAGCACAAATCTCGGTTATCTTCTGCCACGAGTTGTCAGGTGAGCAGTCGTTCACCAGCACAATGTCGTAGTCGTCAGTCAGCTGACTGACGGCCCGGTGGATGCGCTGTACCAGTTCGTCCAGCATCTTCTCTCCCCTATATACCGGTGACACGATTGACAGTTCCATTTTTGTTGGGTGTTGGGTGTTGGGTGTTGACGTTCTCGTTGACGTTGACGTTGACTTTAGACCTTAGACCGTTGTCCGTAAACCTCTGCGGGTATTAGTTTTTGGGCATTCTCAAAGTCTTCCACCGTGTCCAGTTCAATAGAGAAGAAACGGGTGGTATCAACAATACGGAAAGTGTGGCCCAGAGGAATGAGCCGTTCGAAGGCCCGCTCATAGAAGATGTCGATGAGCCCCTCGCCCTCTATCATCTGCTCCAGTTCGCGGAACAAGGCAGTGGAGTATTCGGCTGTCATTTTCTCTATGCCCACACTCTCGCCAATGGCCTGCTCAATACTGCACACCTTGCTGATTTCCTTCACATTGCCCTCAGCGTCGGTTATCACCTTGATTTCCTCCTCTCCCAGCTCGTGGCGGTTGAGTGCCAGCACGCTGCCCGGCTCATTGAGCACGGCGGGCAGAATCTGCGCATCGAAGAGTATGTCGCTGTCCATGAGCAGGAACTCGCGTCCGTCAGTATAGGGTCGCGTCAGCCACAACGAGAAGATGTTGTTGTTATGCTCGTAGTCTGGGTTGTCAATGAAGTGGACGTTGAGCGCTGAGCGCTGAGTGCTGAGCTCTGAGCGAATCATCTCTCCACGATACCCCGTAACGACCACCAGCTCTGTAATGCCGGCAGCAGTCAGCGCATCGACAGTACGCTGCAGCAGCGTACGCTCACCCACCTTGAGCAAACATTTGGGACAGTTATCAGTAAGCGGGCGAAGGCGCTTGGCCATGCCCGCTGCCAGTATTACACCTATCATGCTTCTTTCAGAACTTTCAAAATAGTATCAACTACCGTCTGCGTCTGCTCCTTGCGGCCCAGCGTAATGCGCAGACACGACTCCAGTCCCTTGTCGGCCATGAACTTAATCTTGTAGTCCTGAACCTTCAACGCCTCCATCAGGCGTTCCTTTATCTCTAACGGGTACTTAATGAGAATGAAGTTAGCCACCGACTTATACACCTTGAAGCCAGGCAGGCCGCCCAGCTCCTTCTTGTACAGCTGGCGCCCCCACTCCATGTCGTCGGCCACCTGGCGATAGTGCTCGTCGCTGTCCAGCGCCGCCAGTGCCACCGCCTCCGAGAAGCGGTTGTAGCCGAGGTATTTGTTACAATAGCTCAGGAACTGTTCGTGACCCTTGCCAATGAAACCGAAGCCGCAGCGCAGTCCCGGCAGTCCGTAGAATTTCGACAGCGTACGTGAGATAATCAGGTTCGAGTACTTCTCCACCAGCGGTGCAATGTAAGCCGTGTCAGTCGATATGAAGCTGGCGTAGGCCTCGTCAATGAGCACCATGGTGTCACTGGGAATGTTCTCCATGATGCGGCCAATCTCCTCAGGCGTCAGTCCGTTACCCGTGGGGTTGTTGGGTGAGGCCAGCAGCAACATGCGCGGGTGCACACGTTTCGTATAGGCTATCACCTCGTCCACGTTGTAGGCAAAGGTGTCATCCTTCTCGTGCAGGGGGTACATCTCGAACGTGCCGCCGCACTCGCTGGCCACGCGATTGTAATACCACCATGAGAACTCAGGAATGAGTATCTTCTTGTTGTCACCCAGCATGAGGAAGTAGTGAATGGCATTCTTCAGCATGTCCTCGCCGCCGTAGGTCAGCAGCACCTGTTCCTCAGGCACGCCGTAAATATCGCTCAGGCGTACGGAGATGACGCTCTTCTTGCCCTGGTCGTAGATGCGGGTATAAAAGCAAAGGTCTTTCGGATCAAAATTCTTGATAGCCTCAACCACCTTCGGGCTGGGCTCAAAATTAAACTCGTTTCTGTCAAGATAATTCATTTCTTGTATGTTTTTTTATTGTAACTGCCTGCAAAAGTAACAAATAATTACGAACCGCGGGCCGTCAGTACCGTTAAAAATAAATAATCAGCGTCAAATTGAACGTCAGTCTGAAAAAAAAGTATTATATTTGCGCCAAACTTTTTTATTACAACCATTATTTCTATATGATGAAGCGAATATTAGTGACGGGCGGTGCCGGATTCATAGGCTCCCATCTTTGTGAACGACTGGTCAACGACGGCCACGACGTTATTTGTCTTGACAACTTCTACAGCGGCTCCAAGGAGAACGTGTGGCACCTCATTGGCAAGCCCAACTTCGAACTGGTGCGCCATGACGTCATCAACCCCTATTGGGCCGAGGTCGATGAAATATACAACCTCGCCTGTCCTGCCTCACCCATCTATTACCAGAACGACCCCATACAGACTACCAAGACCAGCGTCTTCGGAGCCTACCACATGCTGGGACTGGCACGCCGCACAAAAGCCAAGATTCTGCAGTCGAGCACCAGCGAGGTGTATGGCGACCCTAACGTGCACCCGCAGCCAGAGACCTACTGGGGCAACGTCAACCCCATAGGCCTGCGCTCCTGCTACGACGAGGGCAAGCGCTGTGCCGAGACACTCTTCTTCGACTACCACCGCCTGCACCGCGTGCGCATTAAGGTCATCCGCATCTTCAATACCTACGGGCCCCGCATGGCCGTCAGCGACGGCCGCGTGGTATCCAATTTCGTGGTGCAGGCCCTGCGCGGCGAAGACATCACCATCTATGGCGACGGACAGCAGACCCGCTCGTTCCAGTACGTCAGCGACCTCATCGACGGCATGCTGCGCGTCATGGATACCGACGACAGCTTCACCGGTCCCGTCAACCTGGGCAACCCGGGTGAGTTCACCATGCTCGAGCTGGCCGAAAAGGTCATTCAGAAGATTGGCGGGCGGAGCAAGATAGTGTTCCGTCCCCTGCCCTCGGACGACCCCAAGATGCGCCGCCCCGACATCACGCTGGCCCGTCAGCAGCTGGGCTGGCAGCCGCACGTCACCCTCGACGAAGGTCTTGACCACATCATCTGTTACTTCCGGGAGAAGGTGAAAAAGTGAAAACGCCCCAGCCTCCCCCCTGCCCCCTCCAACTGGAGGGGGTGTTCCGATGCGCTTGAAGCCTCCCCCAGTGGGGGGAGGTTAGAGGGGGCTCCCTTCGACCTTTGTCCTTAGACCTTCGACCGGTTCCCTTAGACGTTAGACCAAAATTATAAATCTCAGATCTTCCTTACATCCTCCTCAAACGAATCCTTGTTGAGAGCCCGGGCCTTCAGCTTCGAGCGATAAGTGTAGATGGTGGCGATGCTCGAGCGCAGAATGTCGGCAATCTTCTGGTTATCAGTGATGCCCAGTCGGATGAGTGCCAGCACGCGCAGCTCGGTGGTCAGTCTCGGCAGGGGGGAGTCTTGGCCGGGCTCCCCCATCAGGCCGTTCACCGCCTTGATGAAGTGAGGAAAGATGTTCAGAAATGCCGTGTCGAAGTTCTGGTGGAACATACGCACCCCCTCGTTGACAGGTGCCTGACTCTTCAGTTCGGCGTACAACTCCTCAAGCTTGCGGTCGCGAGCCAGCCGGTTCAGCCTCTTCCACCGTTCCTCACCGCGGTGAATCAGGGCACTGCACAGCTCCAGAAACCGTCCGATGTATTCCTCCTTAATGAGGTTGGCCTCCTTCATCTGAGCATTGAGGGCAGAGAGTCGGTTGTTGAGCATCAGCATCTCCGCGTTGCGCCCCATCAGTTCCTCGTTCATCAGCCTAATTTTCTCATTCGCCATGCGCCGCTTCTTCAGCAGCCAGACAATAAAGAGGAGGAAACACAGTAGCAGCAGCAGGGCTGCCGACATCACGAAGAGTAGGATGTTAGTACGATGCTGGGCACGCTCCCGTTCAGCATCATAAGCCTTCGAAATGACAGGAGCCAGCCGGGCCACCTGCATGCTCCGCAGACGGCTGCCGTATTGCTGGGCGTCATTACTGGCCCGCGTCAGGTAACGGTAGGCCCGCTCATATTCGCCCCGCTCCATCAGTATGGCAGCCAACTCCCGCAGCGCATTATTTTCAAGAATGGCTCCGCGCAGGTCGCTGATGGCCGACAGCAGCAGATAATGCTCCTGCTGCTGTGGCTGACCGTTTTTCCAATAGAAGTAAGCCAGCGTGCTGGCCACTATGCTGTAGCGACGGTCGCCAGACTGCAAGCTCGGCAAATAGTCTTCAAACTGACGGATGGCACCCTTCACGTCACCCCGTTCGCAGGTGTAACTGGCACAGTTGGCCTTATATTCGAACGACTCCTTTTCGGCTATCTGCAACACCATCATACGGTAATACTGTGCGCTGTCAATGTACTGCATGAATTCTTCACCAACTAAATTAGGTCAAAACAGACCGAAACAAACCTTAAACCAAATCGTGTAAAACACTGTCTTACAATTAAC
>ONRS01000002.1 GCA_900320255.1 uncultured Prevotellaceae bacterium | reverse complement strand
TATGAATAGACAAAAACAAAAACTGAAACATAAAACTAACAATATGAAGAAGCTTGTATTTTTGCTGTTTCCTGTGATGTTGCTGTTGGGCCTGGCATCATGTACGGATGACGATAACGTGCAGAACTCAGAAGGTCCTAATACGATAACCCCATCTGAGAGGACAGAGCCTACTGACGACCAGATGAGCGTCATGGTGACTGCCGACTTGTCGGCCTATGTGCCCTCAGCGTTTGACGAGGGTTCCACGGGTGCTGCCCTGGTAGCGCGTCTGCCCATGGTGACAGGTGACATTCAACCCGATACACGCCTCGTGCTGCTGAAGGGCAGCGATTTCGACTTTGAGAGCGCCCTGCCGGCTGACGAGATAAGGGAGATAGCGCGCAGCTATCTGAACGGCGCCTACATCGCTCTTGAACGCCCGAAACGCCAGCAGGCTGCTAATCTTATCTTGTCGTTGCTTGTCTTCATCACTGAACTCGGAGAGGCTGATCTTCAGCAGAACTTTAGTGTTGACGCCGCCGCAGCCGCCGCCGCCGTCAGCCAGTCGCGGGCTGTAGAGCGCTTAAAGGTCCGCATGGAGAACATAGAGCGCATAGGCAATGCTCAGAACAATGTAACTACGCGTAGCGGTGAGACTGATACGGAGGAATTGTTGGGCGAGATGCTGATTCTGGGCACCACGGACTACTTCCTTCAGCAGCCCTTAGGGGCCAACCCGGCGATTACCTTCCACTCGGAGGACGGCGATGGGAACGTGACGGATGAACAGCCCGTAACCGCTACAGTCAACCGCACGCCCTACGTCAGCGGTAAGTTGGCCGATGCCGCCGCCCAATGGCTCAATGATGAGTTGAAGCCCCAGGGTAAAAAGCTCTTGGCAGCTCCCCGTCGCGCTGACGGCGGCACTGCCATTAACGACATCATGGGAGCCAGCGAGTCGTTTACCTATTACGCACACGTCCCCATCAGAATTTATGACGGCAGTCTGCAGTATTATTGTGACTGCTTAAAGATGATTGTCCGTAGCTGGGGCGTACATAACATGCAAACCAATAAGGACTATTACTATCTGACACAGGATGTCAAGATCTCATTGGATGAGGACACGTGGTTTCCTTATGGTAATAAAGAAGAGTGGAAAAATACTTGGTGGCCTGCAACAAACTACGGTGATTACAACTGCTGGGTCGGCTCGTGCCTTTCGGGGTATGTGACATCGATGAATCTTACCGGCGATGGGGGCACTGTCCAGCTGGAGGCCGCCCTTCCCTCTACCGACAACAACTCTACGACCTTGTCTGTCGAAACAGGATCGTCGTCGTCAACGACACACACAGAGGGTTATACGGTTGGCTTTTCCTATGGTCTCAGTTCCGGCTCGGGTCTCGGTACTGCGCTGAATCTCTCAGGAAGCGAGTCGTGGGGCTATACCGAAGGAACCTCTTTTGCCTTGGAATCGACTTACTATAGCAATGAGTGGAGAGTAACGAAGAGAACCAACAGAACCGACGGCAACAATGTGAGTTGGACGTATAAAGGTGCCATGCCACAGTTCCGCGTACGAGAAACAAGTGACCATTATTATTATGAATATGATGATCCAGCAGACATCCTCACCAACGACTGCGACATGAAGAACGAAATATGCTGGTCGGTAGCTAACCCGGTTGGCCAATATACTGTCGACATTTCATCTATGACGGAGACCGGTGCGATATTGTTCTTACATAGTAGTAAACACAAGAGTAATCCTCCTCATGAGTATGTTTTCACGTCGGAAAATACCAACTACAGCCATACACTGCTACAGCCCAGTCGGGCCACGCAGACCTGGCGTATGGACGTCAAAATAGAAGAGTGGGAGAACGAGAGTGTCCCGGGAGCCAAGAACCAACTGCTGGCATACATAAAGGATGGGTTCCCCGACGTGTACTGCAGTGTGTTCAAAGTGGCCGATAAGTCGATAGAGAGCCTGGACATGATTAATTATCTCGTCACATATTCCAAGGAAAAGTTCAATAAGAACTATGAGACAATGCGGAACTATGCCCGGGAGTTGGGCATTAAGAAGTACTCCATCAGTTGGAGATGCGACGAAAGGAATGTCCATACGATTAATCCATACGTGGTGGATGTAACCGCCGTACCTTCTGGCCTCCATGCACAGGCCCTGTGGTGCAAAGGCAACAATACGCTCTACTTTGTCGATGTTCTTGATGTGTATAAAGTGAACGAAACCTGGGATGGTCAGACCATCACCAAGGTATGGACGGACGATGAGGTTCTCAACACAAAGCCCAGTAAGAGGCCTTCGTGGCTCAGTTACCTCCAAGGCTGGGTCACCCGTGTGGTATTCGACAAGAGCTTTGCCTACGCACGTCCCACGTGCTGTGCTAATTGGTTCTTAATGCTCGCTTCTATAGAAACCTTTGAGGGTCTTGAAAACCTGAACACCAGCAAGGTCACCTCCACAGCCTGGATGTTCCATGGGTGCGAAAGACTGGAAACCCTCGATGTCAGTAACTTCGACATGGGCAATGTGACCGACGCGAACCATATGTTTAGCAATTGCATCAGGCTGCAGACCATCTATTGCGACCAGAGCTGGAACATCAGCAATTCAAAGGAAATGTTCAGAACATGCAGTAAACTGAAAGGGGCGGTCGCATACAACTATGAGAAGGTGGACTGCAGCATGGCCAATCCGGAAACGGGCTACTTCACTTGGCCGGAGGGCGCCAATTGGATCTCGCTCAACGAGAAGGGCAGCAACAGCACTTTGCTGAAACGCTATGAAGGCCAGACGGTGAACGTGAGGTATAGTCGCACGCTGACGGCCAAGATAGACGACGACGGCAACTATGTCGCCACACCGTTTACGGTATGCCTGCCCTACGACCTCGACCTCGCGCAGGCTGTCAATGCCGGACAGGCGGAGATCTACACCTTAGCCGCTGTGGCCAGCGGACAGTTCGTCTTCGCCAAGCTCGACATCACCACGCTTGAGGCCGGTGTGCCCTATCTGGTGCGCGTGCTCAAGGGCAGCATCGCACTCGGAGGCC
>ONRS01000034.1 GCA_900320255.1 uncultured Prevotellaceae bacterium | reverse complement strand
CGCACCTCGTCCTTGAACAGCCACTTCAGCGGCTCGCAGAGTTGCAGGTTCATCTCCTTGGGCAGTCCGCCCACGTTGTGGTGGCTCTTGATGACCTTGCCCGTAATGTTGAGCGACTCGATGCGGTCAGGATAGATGGTGCCCTGAGCCAGCCATTTTAGTTGAGAGTTAAGAGTTGAGAGTTGAGAGTTGGCTGCACGAGCCTGCTCGTTGAATACTTCAATGAAGTCACGGCCAATGATTTTGCGCTTCTGCTCTGGGTCGGTAACACCAGCCAAGTCAGCAAAGAACTTCTCTGAGGCATCAACGCCAATCACGTTCAGGCCCAGCACCTTATAGTCGTCCATTACCTGCGTAAACTCGTTTTTGCGCAACATGCCGTGATCCACAAAGATACAGGTAAGACGGTCGCCAATGGCACGGTTGAGCAGCACGGCGGCTACTGAAGAGTCAACGCCACCAGAGAGTCCGAGGATGACGCGGTCGTTGCCTATTTGCTCCTTCAGTTCCTTGACGGTGGTATCGACAAACGAGGCTGCACTCCAGTCCTGATGGGAGCCGCAGATGTCAACCACGAAGTTCTTCAGCAACTGCGTGCCTTGTACGGTGTGGAACACCTCGGGGTGGAACTGGACGGCCCATACTGATTTACTATTTGACGATTGACCATTTACAATTTTTTCTGCGGGACACCAGAATGCGGCATTCTTAACATCCTTCGTAGAGCCTATCACCTCGAAACCGTCGGGTATGGCGGTGATGGTGTCGCCATGCGACATCCAGACCTGTGACCCTTTTTCGAAGCCACGGAACAGGGGATTCTCAAGGTCGATGGTTTCCAAGTGGGCACGGCCGTACTCTCGGGAGTCGGCTTTTTCCACCTTGCCACCAAGCGTATGCGAAATGAACTGTGCACCGTAGCAGATGCCCAGCACGGGCAGACGGCCAACAAACTGCGAGAGATCGACCTTAAAAGCCTCGGGGTCATGCACCGAATAGGGCGAGCCACTCAGAATGACACCAATGATGGAGGGGTCGTCCTTCGGGAACTTGTTGTAAGGCAGAATTTCGCAGAAAGTGTCGAGTTCGCGGACACGACGGCCAATCAGCTGAGTGGTCTGTGAACCGAAGTCGAGAATAATAATTTTCTGTTGCAACATATTAATTTACTATTTTACAATTTACAATTTATTGTGCTATTTACTATTTTTTTCAATTTCATCTGTCTTCACTCTATTCTTTGTTGTTATTATCGACTTTACAATAATACTCAACAATTCGTTACATTCTTGATATAAGGGTTGAATCCGTGACGCTTTCACCATCTCGCTTCGCATAATGATATCGAGCCAGTGCGCCGTTTTCATCTAATTCTTCTTCCACCATCTTTAACTTATTGATAAAGTCTTTATCAGACTTTGCTATACAAGCAGCCCTGTAGTTGGCCGATGGCGAAGTACCAGAACGGATAATCTGCCGAGCTACAGCCTTGCCAGAGATAGTGGAAGGCAAAGAATCCACCATCCTGATGATTCTAACTGCAAATGTTGTCATCCGTTCCTGCAGTTCTTTCTTATTCATATCATTAATAACCAAATAATTCAATCAATAGTAAATTGTAACTTGTCAAATTGTAAATGACGAGAGGAATTCTTCTGCTTTGTCCAAAGCATCGAGCTTACCCACGTCAAGCACCTGCAGGTCGTCCTTGATGCAACCATAGATGCGGGAACGGTGGCAGACACTGAGGTAGAAGTCAATGATGCTGAACCTGTCAGGGAAGCGCTCCATCAAGGGAAATAGACGGGGCGAAAAGCTGTGAATGCCCGAGAAGGCGAAGAGGTGGAACCTCCCCTCCTGCCCCTCTACGGCTGTCGAAGGGAGTGAACGCAACCAGGGATAGGGGCTTTTCACTTCTCCTGTCTCTACGTTGGTCCAGCCCATCAGCCGCATAGCGTTATCGAATATGAGGTAACGCTTGGTCTTACGCCGGCTGACCAGCAGCACGGCATCCTCATCGGGCTCATGCTGGCGGGCAAACCAGTCATAATCCACATTATCCAGAATATCTACGTTATGAATAAGTATTGGGGTCTCGTCGTCGAACAGCGGGGCAGCCTTCTTCAATGCGCCACCCGTCTCCAGCAGCTGTTCGGTCTCGTCGCTGATGTGCACCATCGGGGCATAGTCCTGCCGGGCCACATGGTCAACAATCTGTTGGGAAAAATGATGGACATTGACGACAAAACGGCCATAGCCCTGCGACTGCAGCTTACGAATGTTATGGTCTAACAACGGAACGCCTCCGACAGGAACCAATGCCTTCGGCATGGTGTCAGTCAGCGGTTTGAGTCTGGTACCCAAGCCTGCGGCCAGAATCATTGCTTGTTTCATGGGCGCAAAATTACAAAAATTCAGTCGAAAAAACAAAAGAAAGGGCAATTTCTTACATAAAATCAGCAATTAATTCGAAATCTATTTTGTTATTGTGCAAATAATGTTTATCTTTGCAAAAAGATTTTTTAAACATTAAGCTATATGAAGAAAGTATTTTTAGCATTTGCACTGGTACTCATCAGCATGAGTTCCATGGCACAAAGTAGAGGCGACATCGCTGCTGGAGTAAGACTTCTTTACGGAACAGAGATTAAAAACGTGGGTGTTGGCGCACTCTTCCAGTACATGATTACCGACAACCTGCGCGGTGAAGGCAACTTCGACTATTTCTTCGAGAAGAACGACATGAACATGTGGAACATTAATGCCAACGTGCACTATCTCTGCCCCATCAGCGACTCAATGAGGGCTTATCCTGTTGTTGGTCTGGGTATTGCAAGCATCTATTCTGACGCTTTCCATACTTCCACCAAGCTCTGCGTCAACTTAGGCGGTGGCTTTGAGGCTAATCTGGCAAAAGACCTGGCACTTATCATTGAAGCCAAGTACCAGATCATCAACAACCACAACCAGTTTGTACCGTCAGTGGGCGTGGCCTACAAGTTCTAAGAATTATCAACCTTTCGCCGGCAACACCTGATTGATGTGCTGCTCGCGATGACAAATGCGCACCTCTATGCCAAACTTGGCATGGAGGTGTTCTGCTAAATGCTGGGCCGAATAGACGGAGCGGTGCTGACCACCCGTACAGCCGAAGGAGAACATGAGCGAGGTAAACCCACGCTGTATGTAACGGCGCACATGGGCATCGGCCAGTTTATAGACGCTGTCGAGGAAGGTCAGTATCTCACCATCGTCTTCCAGGAAACGAATAACGGGCTCGTCGAGTCCTGTCAGTTGCTTGTAGGGTTCATAGCGCCCGGGGTTATGGGTAGAACGGCAGTCGAAGACATAGCCACCGCCATTGCCACTCTCGTCTTCGGGAATGCCCTTACGATAGGAGAAACTGAACACCTTAACTACCAGCGGTCCCTGAGCATCGTATTTAGAGAACGTGGCAGGTCCGTCCTGCGGATGCGGCTTGTAGGGGTTCTTCTCCGTAGTCTTAAATCCGTCAGCACGGCTGGCCGTCACGTCTAACTGGCGGAACCGGGGCAGTTCGGTCAGTTGCGTCAATAACGTCACAAGATACGGATAAGGGAAATTGGATGCCCCGAGCAGCTCACGCAGGTTCTGCATGGCGGGTGGAATAGAATCTATGAAGTGGCGCTTGCGCTCAAAGTAGCCACGGAAACCATACGCCCCTAACACTTGGAGCGTACGGAAAAGTACGAACAGCGACAGGCGGTTGACGAAGTGATGAGGCGTGGGCACCTCGGTGTAGTTTTTCAGCTCGTTATAGTATTCATACACCAATTCGCGACGCACTTTATAGGGATAACGGGCACTGGCCTGCCAAAGGAATGATGCCAGGTCGTAATAATACGGGCCCTTGCGCCCTCCCTGGAAGTCAATGAAATAGGGCTGACCGTCAACCAGCATCACGTTTCTGGCCTGGAAGTCACGATAGAGGAAACACTGCTCGTCGCCCGCCTCCGTCAGGTCCTTGGCCAGCAGGTGGAAGTCGGCTTCCAGCTTTAGCTCATGGAAGTCGAGCTCAGTAGCCTTCAGGAAACAATACTTAAAATAGTTCAGGTCAAAGAGCACGCTATTAGTATCGAACTCTGCCTGCGGGTAGCATTGCGAGAAGTCCAGTTCGCGGAAACCACGCATCTGGATGTTCGGCAGTTGACGGATGGTGCGTTTCAGCAGTTCCTGCTCTTTCAGCGTGTAGCGTCCGCCTGCCTCACGTCCACCCCGTATGGCATCGAAGAGTGACACCGGCCCAAGGTCAGTCTGCAGATATCGCAATTCGTCGTTGCTGGCTGCCAACAGCTTTGGCACCGGGAGCTGACGCTTTGTAAAGTGACGGCAGAGATAGATAAAGGCATGGTTCTCGTCGCGGCTGGTGCCTACGACGCCGATGACGGGCGACGGGTGCTGGGCACTGGGTGACGGGTAAAAGCGATAATACTCACGATTACTTCCGCCGACAGGCAGTTTCTCCACACTGGCAGGCTCTTCCCCACTCCACTGGCGATATAGTTCAATGAGCTGTTTCATTTTCAGCCTCCTCTCTTTCTTCTTGTTTCTTTTCTATGAATGTAACCAGCACGTGTTCAACCACGACCAGCAGAATGACGATACCCAAGGTCAGGAAATAGTCCTTATTAGTCAGCCAGAGGAGTCCGCCAATGGCCACGGCAATCATCACAATCTCTATCAAAATATACTTTTGTAATTTCATGCGTGCGAAGGTAGTCATTTTCTTTCATATAACCAAATAAAAACAAAAAAAAGAACCGGTTGTCTCTCGACATCCGGTTTCCAAAACAAACTACTTAAAAACTAATCTACTAAAACAAATCAAAATTTTTACTCCTTTCAAGGGTTATGCTATGTCTGATAATTTTTCTTCCTTTCGTTGTTGCAAAGTTAATGACTTTCCTACCATTCTCAAAACAAACAGTAAGAAAAATGGAAAGAAATTGATTTAAGTCAAAGCGGAGAACCGTTTTATGTAACGATTCCCCGCATTTTGTCAAGTTGAGATTACAATTAATGATTAATTGTCCATTATCAATGGATTACATCATACCTCCCATGCCCGGAGCACCACCCATTGGCATAGCGGGTTCCTTTTCGGGCTTATCGACGATGAGGCACTCAGTGGTCAGGAACATGCCTGCTATAGAGGCTGCATTCTCCAAAGCCACGCGGGCTACCTTGGCCGGGTCAATGATACCGGCCTTGCGCAGGTCCTCATACTCACCGGTACGGGCATTGTAGCCGAAGTCGCCCTTGCCCTCACGAACCTTCTGAACTACGACGGCACCTTCCTCGCCGGCGTTCATGACAATCTGGCGCAGAGGCTCCTCGATGGCGCGGCAAACAATGTTAACACCTGTCTGTTCGTCAGCATTTACGCCCTTAACGGCAGCCAAAGCCTCCTGAGCACGGATGTAGGTAGTACCGCCACCGGCTACGACGCCTTCCTCGATGGCGGCACGCGTAGCGCAGAGTGCATCATCGACACGGTCTTTCTTCTCCTTCATCTCCACCTCGCTGTTGGCACCGACGTAGAGCACTGCCACGCCGCCGGCCAACTTGGCCAGACGCTCCTGCAGCTTCTCCTTGTCGTAAGAGCTGGTGGTGATTTCTATCTCCTTCTTAATCTGAGCAATACGGTCCTTGATGGCCTGCTTGTCGCCTGCTCCATTGACGATGGTGGTATTGTCCTTCGTAATGGTCACCTTGTCGCAGGTGCCCAGCATCTCGAGCGTAGCCTGCTCCAGCTTCAGACCCTTCTCCTCACTGATGACGACACCGCCAGTCAGCGTAGCAATATCCTCGAGCATGGCCTTACGACGGTCGCCGAAGCCAGGAGCCTTGACAGCACAAATCTTCAGACCGCCACGCAGACGGTTCACAACCAGTGTGGTCAGAGCCTCAGAGTCAACATCCTCGGCAATGACGAGCAACGGGCGTCCACTCTCAGCAGCAGGCTGCAGGATGGGCAGGAAGTCCTTGATGTTGGAAATCTTCTTGTCATAAATCAGGATGTACGGGTTCTCCATGACGCACTCCATCTTGTCAGAATCGGTCATGAAGTAAGCCGACAGGTAGCCACGGTCGAACTGCATACCCTCGACAACACCAATGTGGGTGTCGCGGCTCTTCGACTCCTCGATGGTGATAACACCGTCCTTAGAAACCTTACGCATAGCGTCAGCCAGCAGCTTACCGATTTCCTCATCGTTATTAGCGCTGACGGTAGCCACCTGCTCAATCTTGTCGTAGTTGTCATCTACTTTCTCAGCATTGTCCTTAATGAAGTCAACAACACCCTTCACGGCCTTGTCGATACCACGCTTCAGGTCCATGGGGTTAGCACCGGCAGTCACGTTCTTCAGACCCTCAGCCACAATGGCCTGTGCCAGGATGGTAGCTGTGGTCGTACCGTCACCGGCATCATCGCCAGTCTTAGATGCCACGCTCTTGACGAGCTGTGCACCAGTATTCTCGAAGTGGTCCTCGAGCTCAATCTCCTTAGCTACAGTCACACCGTCCTTTGTAATCTGAGGTGCGCCAAACTTCTTTTCAATCACTACGTTACGACCCTTCGGGCCAAGTGTAACCTTCACTGCATTTGCCAACTGATCGACACCGTTCTTCAACAGGTCGCGGGCATCCATATTGTACTTAATATCTTTTGCCATAACTTTTTTAAGTGAAGAGTGAAGAGTGAAGAGTGAAGAATTTGCTACCGCACTCCCTTGCACCAACACTTTTGCGCCCTTCTTTTTTTAAAATTGTTTATAAATTATTGATTTGATTCTTATTTTGAAGAATTCAGATAGAAGATGAAGTCTTTATGCTTGCCTTAGAGCGGTAGCAAATTCTTCACTCTTCATTTTTCACTCTTCATTTTTCTATGACTGCCAACACGTCACTCTGACGCATCATCAGGTACTTCTCACCCTCGAACTCCAGCTCTGTGCCAGAATATTTGCCATAGAGCACCTCGTCACCGGCCTTCAGTACCATCTCTTCGTCCTTGGTGCCTTTGCCTGTGGCTACGATTTTTCCATGAAGGGGTTTTTCCTTGGCGGTGTCAGGAATAATAATGCCGCCGACTTTTTCTTCTGCAGGTGCTGGCAATACCAACACACGGTCTGCTAATGGTTTGATGTTCATAATTCGAAATCTTTTTAAATTTAACGTTGTTGTTTTATTCAAATTCTGCTTTCTTCTCTGCCAAAACCGTGCCAAACTGACAAAACTGACACATTGACACAAAAAAATCAGCAAAAAAACAAATAACAGATACCAGAAGCACCATGTTCCAGCCAGTTAGACGGCACCTCACAGTCTTTTTGTAGGCAGCAATGTGTATGACAGCAGCAAAGTGGCTCTCAGATTCTCGAGAGAATTGAAGAGCGAGGTTCCGGGTAACTTTTAGCGAGGTGCCACCAAACTCCCGAATTCTCTCGAGAATCTAAACGTCCCTTTCGGGCTATCTGCCGTTTTACCGGCAGAAGAAGCCCAAAGAGAAGGCACTTCAGCTCCCTTCATCAGCATTTGAAATGCCGATGCAGTTGGCAAGTGCATTTGAAATGCACACTATCTAAAAAGCGGCCATTTCGTATCATCATCTCAAGCACTTTTATACATCGGCACTAACACTTTGACACACCAACCCGTGCATTTAGACATGCCATTGCGTGCTAATCACCTCGTCTTTTCTTTTGTATTTTGCTCACTTATCCGTAACTCTGACTGCCGTCGAAGTTACTTTCGTTCGAAAATAAAAAGAAAAAAACATTTTTCTTTTGTATTTTGCTCACTTATTCGTAACTTTGCACAATCAACTCAAACAATAAACGATTATGAAAGATTTTATGAAGTACACGCTGGCCACTGTTACGGGCATCATCCTATTCATTTTGGTGGTCGGCATGATTTGTGTCATTTCACTGGTTGGCATGGCCGCATCTGACACTGCAACTGTTAACGTGAAGGATAATTCGGTATTTGTGCTCAGGCTGAACGGAGTCGTTCAGGAACGCTCCAACGAGAGTATGGACCTGTTCACCATGCTGGCTGGCAACGACTTGGAATCCATGGGACTGGACGACATTTTGGAATCCATCAACAAAGCCAAGGAAAATGAGAACATCAAGGGTATCTACATAGAGGCAAGCGAAGTGGAGTTCGACTCGTATGCCACGGTGCAGGCCATTCGCGATGCACTGGCAGACTTCAAGAAGAGCGGCAAGTGGGTTGTGGCTTACGCTGACCAATATATGCAGATGTGCTACTGGCTGGCTTCCGTAGCCGACGAGGTCTATCTGAACAAGACGGGCATGCTCGACCTGAAAGGTCTGGGACGTAAGGCAGAATACGACACGGGGCTGTTAGAGAAGCTGGGCGTCAAGTACCAGGCCGTCCGTGTAGGCAAATACAAGAGCTACGTGGAGTCGAAGACCCGCAAGGACATGAGTCCTGAGGACCGCGAACAGCGTATGGCCTACATGCAGGGTGTATGGAACCGCATGCTCACTGACATTGCCGCCAGCCGCAAGACTACCGCAGAGGCCCTGAACCAGCTGGTCAACGACAGCATCGTCGCTTTTGCTAATCCTGATGACTATGTCAAGGCTAAGCTCGTTGACAAGCTGCTCTATCCGGAGGAGCTGAAGGCCATTGTCAAGAAGAAGCTCGAGCTGGCCGACGATGACGACGTGTCGCAGGTGATGCTGACCGACATGGTCAACGTCAAGGGCAACAAGAAGGAGAATGGTGAGAAGATAGCCATCTACTATGCCGTCGGTGAGATTACCGACACAGACCTGAGCAGCTTCACTGGTGGCGATGGAATTGTGGGCAAGAAGACCGTAGAAGACCTGAACAGGCTGGCTGCCGACGACGATGTGAAGGCCGTCGTGCTGCGCGTCAACTCTCCTGGCGGAAGTGCCGTAGCCTCAGAGCAGATATGGCACGCCATCAAACAGCTCAAGCAGAAGAAGCCCGTCGTGGTGTCCATGGGCGGTGTGGCTGCATCTGGCGGCTACATGATCAGTGCCGGAGCCGACTACATCTTCGCCGAGCCTACCACCATAACCGGCAGCATCGGCATCTTCGGACTCATACCTAACCTCAGCGGACTGGTGACCGACAAGCTGGGCATCACCTTCGACGACGTAACCACCAACAACTACACCAACTACATGGAAAATCTTGTCATGTCAAAGGAGAACAGCCGCGAACTGGCATTCATGCAGACGTTCGTGGATCGTGGCTATGACACGTTCCTCAGCATCGTGGCTGACGGACGTAAGATGAAGAAGGAGCAGGTGAACGAGATTGCACAGGGCCGTGTCTGGTTAGCCACCGATGCCCTACCCATTAAGCTGGTTGACAAACTCGGCACACTGGACGATGCCGTGAAGAAGGCTGCCGAACTGGCCAAGCTTGATGAATACTACACATCGCCCTACCCCGCCAAGGTGAGCTTCATGGACCAGCTGATGGAACAGAACAAGAAGGGTTCTTATCTGGATGCCGAGCTGCGCAACATACTTGGCGAGCAGTACGAGAGTTGGATTTTCCTGCGCACCATCAACAAGCGCAACCGTCTGCAGGCCCGTCTGCCTTTCTCTACAAGAGTTAAATAAATAATGTACGCGCGTACCTTATTTATATAATACCTCTTAACTCCAGACCGAATGGAAGGCGACTTCATCAAAATTAACGAATGGCTTTTACCACTGAGCTGGCTCTACGGCTTGGTGGTAAAAGTGCGTAATCTGATGTTCGACGTGGGCATTCTGAAAAGCCGCAGCTTTAACGTGCCCATTGTGTCAGTCGGCAATATTACGGTCGGCGGCACAGGCAAGACGCCCCATGTGGAGTATCTGATAGAACTGCTGCACAAGACTTTCAATGTAGCAGTACTCAGCCGAGGATATAAGCGTAAGAGCAAAGGGTTTGTGGTGGCCGACCAGAACACCACCGTGCGTGATATTGGTGACGAGCCCTTCCAGATAAAACAGAAGTTCCGCGACATCACCGTGGCTGTTGACAAGAAACGCTGCAGAGGTATTGACCAACTGACTAATAACGACGAGAAGTTAGACGTCATTCTGCTCGACGATGCCTTCCAGCATCGTTACGTGAAGCCGGGCATCAACATTCTGCTGGTCGATTACCACCGCCTCATCATCTACGACAAACTGCTGCCGGCAGGGCGTCTGCGTGAGCCGTTGTCAGGAAAGAACCGTGCCGACATCGTCATCGTGACAAAATGTCCAAAGGACCTGAAGCCCATGGAGTACCGCGTCATTACGAAGGCAATGAATCTCTACCCCTACCAGCACCTGTTCTTCACCACTATTGATTATGGGGAGCTTCGCCCGATGAGCCATATAGGCCCCATGAGCCCCATGAGCCCTATGAGCCTGGAGTCGCTGAAGGGGAAGGACGTGTTGCTGCTGACAGGCATTGCCTCACCTAAGCAGATGCTGCACGACCTGCAGCCTTTTACCGACAAGCTGCACCCGCTGACATTCAGCGACCATCATCAGTTCAAGCGTAAGGACGTGGAAAGCATTAACCGCGAGTTCGCTGCCCTGCCATCACCAAAGATTGTCATCACAACAGAGAAAGATGCCGTCCGCCTGTCGGGCGTTGAAGGTCTGAGCGACGAGGTGAAACAGCATCTTTACGTGCTACCCATCGAGATTAAGTTTATGTTGGATCAACAAGATATGTTTAACGAAAATATTATAGGTTATGTACGAAAAAATTCAAGAAACAGCATCCTGGTTAAAGGAAAGAATGACCACAAGTCCCAAAACAGCCATCGTGCTGGGAACGGGCCTCGGACAATTAGCTTCAGAAATAACTGACAAGCTGGAGTTCGCCTATTCGGAAATTCCCAATTTCCCCGTATCAACCGTCGAAGGACACAGCGGCAAGCTCATCTTCGGCAAGCTGGGCGGCGTTGACATCCTGGCCATGCAGGGCCGCTTCCACTTCTATGAGGGCTACTCCATGAAGGAAGTAACGTTCCCCGTTCGCGTCATGTACGAACTGGGCATCAAGACGCTCTTCGTCAGCAATGCTGCTGGCGGCATGAACCCACAGTTCAAGATTGGCGACCTGATGATTATCACCGACCATATTAACATGTTCCCGGAGCACCCGCTGCGTGGAAAGAACTTCCCCACGGGTCCGCGCTTCCCCGACATGCACGAGACGTATGATTTAGAACTCGTACGTGAGGCAGCAGCCATTGCCCGCGAAAAGGGCATCCGCATCACCTATGGTGTGTATGTAGGCGTGCAGGGTCCCACCTTCGAGACTCCTTCGGAGTACAAGATGTACCGCCTGTTGGGTGGCGATGCTGTCGGCATGAGCACCGTGCCCGAGGTCATCGTGGCTCACCACTGCGGCATCAAGACCTTCGGTATCAGCGTCATTACCGACCTTGGCGGTTTCGACAATCCCGTTGAAGTCAGCCACGAGGAGGTGCAGGAGGCTGCCAACAAGGCACAGCCGCTGATGACAGCCATTATGCGCGAGATGATTATGCGTGCCGAGAAGTTCGATGCCAAGAAACAAGAGAAATTTAATACTGATCACCCCACAGAAGGATGGAAATAGCAAAATTAGGAGAATTTGGCTTGATTGATCACCTGACAAAGGACATCAAGCCCAAGAACGAATCAACAAAGTACGGCGTAGGCGATGACTGCGCCGTACTTCACTATCCAGACAAAGAAGTGCTCGTCACCACCGATATGCTCATGGAGGGTGTCCACTTCGACCTGACCTACATAGACCTGCAACACCTGGGCTACAAGTCGGCCATGGTCAACATCAGCGACATCTTTGCCATGAACGGCACCCCCCGTCAGTTGACAGTCAGCATGGCCCTGAGCAAGCGCTTCACCGTTGAGGACATGGAGCAGTTCTACAGTGGGCTGCACCTGGCCTGCGACAAGTGGGGCATTGACATCGTGGGCGGCGACACCACCAGCAGCTATACCGGACTGGCCATCAGCATCACCTGCATAGGCGAGGCTGACAAGGACGACATTGTCTATCGAAATGGCGCAAAGGAGACCGACCTCATCTGTGTTAGCGGCGACCTTGGGGGCGCCTACATGGGTCTGCAACTCTTGGAGCGCGAGAAGTCTATCTATTACAGCCAGGTGGATGACCTGCAGAAAAAGATTGCTGAGGCAAGAGCCAAGGGCGACAACGAACGTCTCACCATGCTCAACACCCAACTCTCAACCATTGAACGGCCCGACTTTGCGGGAAAAGAGTACCTGCTCGAACGACAGCTGAAGCCGGAGGCACGTGGTGACATCATCAGACAGTTACGCGAGGCAGGCATCCGGCCGACAGCCATGATGGACATCAGCGACGGACTGAGCAGTGAGCTCATGCACATCTGCAAGCAGTCGGGCGTTGGTTGTCGCGTCTTCGAGAAGAACATCCCCATTGACTACCAGACGGCAGTCATGGCCGAGGAGCTGAACATGAACGTCACCACCTGTGCGCTGAATGGCGGAGAAGACTACGAACTGCTCTTCACTGTTCCCATTGGCGACCACGAGAAGATTGAAGCCTTAGACGATGTACACCTTATTGGCCACATCACCAAGCCCTCGCTTGGCCACATGCTCGTTACCCGCGACAACCAGGAGTTCGAACTCAAAGCCCAAGGGTGGAACCCTTTGAGAAATGAGAAATGAGAAATGAGGAATGAGAAATGAGGAATGAGGAATGAGAAATAAGTTCCCCGGAAGGGTTTGTTTGTTAAAAAACATTAAGCGGCAGCAAATTTCTCATTTCTCATTCCTCATTTCTCATTTATTTATTGTACCTTTGCACCCGCAAACGAAAGGAATGCAACCACAATGGTGCCTTAGCTCAGTTGGTAGAGCATCGGACTGAAAATCCGTGTGTCCCCGGTTCGATTCCTGGAGGTACCACTCCT
>ONRS01000121.1 GCA_900320255.1 uncultured Prevotellaceae bacterium | reverse complement strand
TTCTTTTTGAGTAATTCTGCTTCAAATAACAATTCTAACCAATATTTTGTTTCACTTGCTTCTTTTAATGCGATTTTTAGTTTACTGATATAGTCTGCCTCACTCTGCGCATAAATACTTTCTGAGAGATTTGCACCGATACTTGTCCCACATCTGTAAAGTTGTTTGGACATAACGTATTCTTTTTTCTGCTCGTACAAATAATTATACAACTTAACAATACGCAGGGCGAATTTCTTACTTAATGTATAAATTACATTATTGCTCATTTCGTTTTTACCTTTTTACTTTTTTACCTTTTTACTTTTTATATCAGTTTTCGTAATCTATCTCATGGTCGAGCTTCGAGAGGAAGTCGTCAAACACCTCCTGCTCCACGTCGCCCATGGCAAACTCCTTCTCGGCATCCTTGCGGATTTCGGCTATCCAGGCGCGACGGGCATGCACATAGTCCTCACGAATGCGCTCTACGTCAGCATAGGTAATCTCCTCTAACCGGTAATAATCCAGGATAAGCTGATAAGACCAAGCCCAGCGGTAGTCGCTGTAGTGGTCGTTGATGTCAGCAAAACGGTCCAGTATCTGCTGAATATTGTCCAGTGTGCCTTCCTTGATGTCGTTGATAAGACGTGTCTCCTCGCTCTCCGGCATCAGCAGACCACTCAGGTCCACCCACCTGCCCTCACCCACGGTACTGGCAGGACGACCGAAGAAGCCCTCCTTCTTGGCACGCTTCAAGACTGCACCCATATAGATGCGCAGGGCAATGTCATAATATTTAAGACCTTTTCTGAGTGAGCTTGCATTAATAACATACTCATGGAAATTGTATGAAGACACATTGTCGCCTGACGCCTGACGCAGGTTTTCCAGTATCTTGATGCCTTCCATAATCTCGCCTACGGTGAAGGGCGACAGCCAGTCGAAGTTGATGATGGACTTCTTCGACTGCTTAGAGCGCTTGTCACGCTTCGGCCATTTCTTGATGTCACGGTAAAGTCCTACAGTCGTAATGTTACGGCCGGGCACGATATACATGGTCTCACCGTATGCCATCAGATAAGAGAAAGGCAGGTTACGCATGTCAGGATGGTTCATCAGTTTTCCGAAGCAGACAGAGAAAGCGCCAATGGTGGCCGGCATCAGCACGTAAGCTCCACTGGCTGTCTTGGTGCCACGTTCCAGGGTGCCGTAATGCAGTGGTCCCATCTTGTAGGCATGGTTAGAGAAGTTGGTGTTCGAACCGGCATTGTAGAACGAGAACTGTCCGCCAATGAGCAGGCTCGACTTATGGTGACTGGCCGAGAAGGGACCGCAGAAGGCGGCACAGGCCTCACCGTTAGCCATGAACGAATTAGCAAAGAAGAGGCTGGCCTCGGCGGTGAAGCCATTGGTAATCTGGCAGGCCTCGCCCACGAAGCAGTCCTGCATCTTCACGGAGTTGTTGATGCTGCAACCGTCGCAGATAATGGAGTTCTCGCAAATGACACCCGTTCCGATATATACCGATGCATCGCGTGAGCTCATAATGGTACACTCCAACAGTCGGGCAGCACCGTTAATCTCGCAGTCACCCTTGATGACGGTATTGGTAATATCCTTGGTATTGATGATTTTCACGTTATTGCCAATGAGTCCGCGCTCAGGACGCTCCACGCGCAACTCGTCCTCAATAAGCTGTGTCAGCCTCAGCTTCAGCTCCTTGTCGTCAGCATGTTTGACCATGAAGGCAGCCAGCTGTGAGTTCAGGTCGCGGAAAATGACCACGTTACCGTCGCCCATCTCATTAAGGACAGAGATGGTCGAGCCTTCACCAAAGGTAGCATCATCCGTCGTTTCCAACGTAGAGATGTTCGAGATGAAGCAATCATTACCAATGGTATAGTTGTTTATGTAGTTTCCCACTTTTTCTATCAGGCAGTCGTTGCCCACCGTCACATTACGCAGGGTAGCATCATTGATGCCAGAATGTTTGAAAAAACCTTTGGTCACTTCCACCTGCTTATTGAATTCACCCAGGCGGATGTTCCCATAGAACATCACGCGATGGAAGTTATAGGGTTTGAAGCCGTCGGCCACCATTACTCGCTGCCAGTCCTCTGCCCAGCAGACATTGTTCTCTAAAACAGAAATCTCGTTTTGTGTTAGTTGTCTGTAAGTATCCATAATTGTAGGGTATTGATATAACAAGGGACAAAGGTACAATAATTTAATGAAGAATGAAGAATGAAGAATGAAGAATTTACAGGCTCCATCAACTTCTTTAACTTTTTTTGGCTTACTGAGTCTTTTACTTTTTTACTTTTTTCTTTTTTACTTTTTTACTTTTTCTTATCTTTGCACCCGATTTTTTATTAACAACACATTCAATTAAGATTATGAGAGTAATTATTGAACCAGACTACCAACGAATGTCGCAGTGGGCGGCTGAGCATGTTATCCGCCGAATTAACGAAGCTAACCCTACTCCCGAGAAACCTTTTGTACTGGGCCTGCCCACCGGCTCTTCACCTGAAGGCATGTATGCCTGCCTGGTAAAGGCCAACAAAGAAGGCCGAGTATCATTCAAGAACGTACTGACGTTCAACATGGACGAATATGTAGGACTGCCTGAGGAGCATCCTGAGAGCTACCACTCGTTTATGGCCCGCAACCTGTTCAACCACATTGACTGCCCGAAGGAGAACATTCACATTCTCAATGGCAATGCCCCCGACCTGGAGGCAGAGTGTGCACACTACGAAGAGATGATACGTGAGGCAGGCGGCATCGACCTGTTCCTCGGCGGCATCGGTCCTGACGGACACATCGCCTTCAACGAGCCTTATTCTTCGCTCGTCAGCCGTACCCGCGTAAAAACACTGACCACCGACACCATCATTGCCAACAGCCGTTTCTTCGACAACGATGTCAACAAGGTGCCCAAGCTGGCCCTGACCGTTGGCGTAGGTACCGTCATGGACGCTAAGGAAGTCATGATTCTGGTGAATGGCCACCACAAGGCACGCGCCCTGAAGGCTGCCATCGAGGGAGCCGTCAGCCACGAGTGGACCATCTCAGCCCTGCAACAGCACCAGCACGGCATCATCGTGGCCGACGAGGCCGCTACCGACGAGCTGAAGCACGGCACCTACAAGTACTTCAAGGATATTGAGAAGGACAACCTTCTGTAAGTGAAAAGTGAAGAGTCTTCACTCTTCACTTAAAGGATACAGGAAATCATTGTAAGGGTACTTCTGCACATGGAGTTCCCTTACTTTATTATATAGCACCTGGCGCAGTTCGTCAATGTTCTCCTTCTTCTTTGCGGAAATAAACAACGGGGCGGGACATTTCTCATTCCTCATTTCTCCTTTCTCATTCATCTTTCCCATCCACGTATGGCGCAGCTCGTCTAATGAGACGTTCTCCTTGGTCATGGGCGTCAGGTCGTCGGGTTCCTTCTCCACCCATGTGTAGGCATCTATCTTGTTGAATACCATCATCATGGGCGTCTCCGCACAACCGAGGTCAGCCAGCGTTTTCTCCACTACCTTGATCTGTTCCTCGAAGTCAGGATGCGAAATATCTACCACGTGCACCAGCAGGTCGGCCTCACGCACCTCGTCGAGGGTCGATTTGAAGGAATCCACCAAGTCTGTGGGCAGCTTACGGATGAACCCTACGGTGTCGGCCAGCAGGAAAGGCAGGTTATCGATGGTCATCTTACGCACTGTCGTGTCGAGCGTTGCGAAAAGCTTGTTCTCAGCAAACACTTCACTCTTCGCGAGCAGGTTCATCATCGTGCTCTTGCCCACGTTGGTATAGCCCACGAGTGCTACGCGGATAAGCCGTCCACGGTTCTTGCGCTGCGTGGTTTTCTGCTTGTCAATCTCCTCTAAACGTTGTTTCAGCAGCGTGATGCGGTGCAGAATGATACGACGGTCCATCTCCAACTGTGTCTCACCCGGTCCGCGCAGTCCCACGCTTCCCTTGCCGCCGCCGGAGCCGGAGCCGCCGCCCTGACGTTCCAAGTGGGTCCACAGGCGTTGCAGACGGGGCAGCATGTAGCGGTGTTGCGCCAGCTCCACCTGTGTCTTGGCCTCGGCTGTCTGGGCACGCATGGCAAAGATGTCAAGAATCAGGCTCGTACGGTCGAGTATCTTCACCTGCAGCTCCTTCTCGATGTTACGAATCTGCTTGGCCGTCAGCTCATCGTCGAAGATGACCATGCCCACAGGCTCCTCCTCATCCTCCTGCTCCTTGATGTAGTGCTTGATTTCCTGCAGCTTACCGCTTCCCACGTATGTCACCTGACTGGGACCACCTACGCGCTGGGTAAACCTTTTCACCACCACGGCACCGGCCGTCTCTGCCAAGAAAGCCAGCTCGTCCAAGTATTCGTTGGTCTTCGCCTCGTCCTGCTGCTGGGTAATCAGTCCCACCAATACCGCAGTCTCGGCCTTGGCTTCTGAGATAACAAATTCTTTCATGGCTGCAAAGTTACGAATAAGCGAATAAGTTAAAAAGCGAGGCAGGCACGGATCAGGCAGCCGTTGCTTTTAGGGGCTGCGCGGAAATCACCCTCGTCACCCGCTATGTAGAAGCACCAGGCGTTGTCATCACCGACGGCCGTACTTGTCCAGTAGAAGCTGTCATTCGGCAAGGCAGTTCCTCCTGCGCCATTCAGTTTTGACGCCAGTCCGCTGAAACTCCTTTCCATGTTCTCCGTCGGGTCATTGTATGGTTGGTCTGCCCCACAACCTATAAACATGTACTGCCAGTCCTTGACAGAAGGCATACGCCACGTACCGCCAGCAACGGGGGCCTTACTTTCACAGAACTCCTCGGCATCATACCAATCCAGAATATCCTGGTCACCCGGCACGCTATGTTCGTCACGGAGTGCAATGGCCAGTCCGTGCGTACAGTCACTCTCTGTGCCTACGTATGCAATCATGGCCACGGCATTCCCAGCAGCCACAGCCTCAGCAGCGGCCTTCGTATCATATATTTTTCCGTCACCGCCTACTATCTTGCCAATATCATCCGTGGTTGCCGAAGCCAAAGAGCGGGCCTGGTCCGCCATATTCACCGTGATGACATAATAGACACCGTTGGATAATGTCACGTCTGTCTGTTCGTAGGTGTAGGTGTCCGTGCCGACGGTGGCCGTCAGCGTGATGGTCTTGGCTTCACCTGCTGTAGGGAAGGCCACATACAGCACGCCATCGCCGTTTGTGGCGTAGGTGGCGGCAGGGATATTAGTCAGGCTGACTGTGTTTTTCCCGTCGGAAATAGTAAAGGCGGTAGGATTACTAGGCTGTGCCGAGCCTTCGCCATTCTTCAGCGTGAACTTCAAGATGGCCTGGTGGTTCTCGAAGGTGGCCGTTTCTTCACTGGTGATGATGTCACCCGTAGCAGAGACGGCATCCACCGTGATTGTAGCCGTGGCGTAGTCGAAGTTGGCGGCTATGTCGCTGAGTGTGCCTACCTGTCCGTCGTAGGTCATGTCACCCTGCTTGGGGAACTGCAGGGTCAACTGGTCGTTGGCAGCAATAGTAATGTCGCTGAGCGTGCCCTCCAGTGTGGCGGTAGCGCCGTTGGCATCGGGATGCAGAGAGCCAGTGGCCCACGTAGAGCCATTCTTCACATAAATGTTTTCCGTAGTGGCCCATGTGGCGTTGATCCCATCGTCGTCGAGTGAGAGGGCGCGGGTAATGGCGCGGCTGTCAGCCTCGTCACCGTCCTTAGATGCGCTGACGGTCAGGTTATACACTTGCGGTGTCACAGTCTCCACGGGCTGTTCGCCGCAGTTGTTGTCGTCGCTCGAACAAGCGACGAAGGCGGCCGATGCTATAAGCAGGGCGGCCAAGCTAATTTGCTGTTGTAATTTAACGATGTTCATTGTAATTCACTTTCGCGGGTGCAAAGGTAGTCATTTTTTTCAGAGAAAAGAGCAAAAAAAGTTGTTTTCTCTGAAAAAAAATGACTATCCTTGCATACTTCTGCTCGACGAAACCATCAAGGAACAATTTTATATTACTGCATATTGTCACTTTTTTAGATTTTCCGAAAAATATTTGGAAAATCTAAAAACTCTTATTATCTTTGCCCACAAATTCCAAACGTCATGAGAATTATAGCAAAAAGCACCTTGGTAGAATACTACTCCAAAAATCCTCAGGCAAAGTCTGCACTTGAGGAATGGTATGAGAAAACGAAGAAGTCTGAATGGACTTGCTTTGCAGATATGAAGAATACTTTTAACAGTGTTGATGCGGTTGGCAATCAGCGGTATGTGTTCAACATCAAGGGGAACGACTATCGGCTGGTAGTGCTGATTCTGTTTACTCCGAAGACGGTATATATCCGATTCGTGGGAACGCACAAGGAATATGATGCAATTAAGAACATTCAAAACATTTAAGGATATGGCACAGATAAAGAGCGAGGCTGCATACAGAGCAGCCATGAATAGAATTGAGGAACTGCTTCCACTGGTAAACGACAATACACCCGTGGACGACCCCAACTATTTGGAACTGGACATGATATCAGACCTGGTAGAAGAGTATGAGGATGTTCATTATCCCATCGGCAAGCCTACGTTGATAGACATCATCAAACTGAGACTCTATGAAATGGGCATCACGCAGTCGAAGTTGGCTGAGATGCTTGGATTGAGTAATGCCAGAGTCAGCGAAATACTGAATGGAAAGAGTGAGCCGTCACTGAAAATTGGGCGTGAGCTGAGTCGAAAGCTAAATATCGACCCAGCGGTGGTGCTCGGGCTTTAATGTGCAGGCATCACCCTTAATTCCTTTTCCCGGCAGGTGCTGACACTGGAAGTAAAGGTTGCCATTCTGACTGGTGGAAGGATACTGATTGCCGTGTAAGTAATAATGCAAAAGATAGTGCCGGGAGGGCAGGGAGAAACCCCGTACCAAACGGGGAGTTTCTCCGTACCAAACAGGGAGTTTCTGGCAGGGTAGCGAGAATTACGCGGGCGGGGAAAAACATTACCACGCCCGTGGAAAAACGTTACCGCGGGCGTGGTAAAATAAATACACGGTCGTGTAAGACCCTTCCCCTTC
>ONRS01000126.1 GCA_900320255.1 uncultured Prevotellaceae bacterium | reverse complement strand
TGTTGAAAGGAAGAAGATGCAGTAGTATATATAGTATTATATATATATTATTATAATAATATATATATAATAACATTACAATCACCCCCACTACCCTACTTCAAAACTACCTTATGCAAGGTTGCAAGGTTGCAAGGTTGCAAGGTTTTGCCTGTGAAAAAAATTGTCCGATATTCTTTTTTGTTCAGAAACTTTTTGTATCTTTGTAGGCGAAAAAATAAGGAACCTATGAACAGTACACAGGTGTTGACACAGCAGATAGCCGAATACTTCAAGACGCAACCCGTCCTGAAGGCTTGGCTCTTCGGCTCGTATGCCCGTGGTGAGCAGACGGAGGACAGCGATGTCGATATTCTGGTGGAGTTTGACCGAAGTAATCCTATTGGGTTGTTCGCCTATGTCCGCATGCAGCGCGAATTAGAGGAAAAGATAGGCCGGAAGGTTGACCTTGTAGAGGAAGGCACCCTTCGTCCCGCCGCTCAATTAACAGCCAATCATGACTTGAAAGTAATTTATGAGAGAAGCAATTAGAGACATCGACCGTCTTCGCCATATTGAAGAGTGCATCAATCATATCTATGACTATCTGAAGGGGAAGTCATTCGAGGATATGAAGAACGACATCATGTGTTTCCATGCTGTCGTCTATAACATGATGATCATAGGCGAGGCTGCAAATCTTCTGACAAAGGATTTCCGCAACAACCATCCTGAGGTGCCTTGGCGTGACATTATTGACATGCGTAATGTACTGGTACATGGATACGTCATCACCAATGCCACGCTGATCTGGGATACCTACATTAACGACCTGCCCCCCTTGCATAATCAGATTACTCAGTATATCAGATTGATTTCGTAGAGAAAAGAAATAATTTAACAAATAACATTTGGCAGTACCATTATTTATGGTTACCTTTGTAGTCCTTTCGCCTTGTTGGCGGAGGGGCTGTGTGTTGTAATCAGGAAAGTGTTAACGGATAAAAAATCATTGAAAGGATGGAGAATAACTATAAGACTATGATAGCAGCGCTTTCTGACCAGATTGAGCGGGTCAGGAGCGAGCAGTTGTCGGCAGGCACGAAGTACCGGCTGATGGGCATTGCTGCTGACTTACACGAGGTGACTGAAGGGCTGCGCGAGGGTGTGCTGGTGCTGGTGAGCCGCGAGGCTGTGCTTGATGCTGACGTCAACATTGACTTTGCTGTGGAAGCAGAGTGTGTGCTGACGATGGAGCTGGAGGAGAGGCTGGACACTACTGCCGAGGTGCACGAGCAGACGGCGGCCGTGAACGCGGCGCTGGGCGAGCTGAGCGGGGTGTTGTCAGAGACGGACAGCCAGCTGAACCGCCGCCACAAGGACGAGGAGTATGTGCGCCTTTACGAGAGCGAGAAGCGCCGCTACATGAGCTCAGGAACGGCCAGGAGGGCTCGTCAGACGTTTGCTGAGTGGCGTGACGACGAGTGCTACGGTCACCCGCTGTTGGAGAATGTTGAGGACTACCGGGTGGAGAAGCTGTTGAGCCTCTTCGCCAAGGGAGTGCTGGCCACGCGCGTGGAGCATATTCAGCGTGCGAAGCGGTACCCGGGCGAGGTGACCTTCGAGCAGCTGGACGACGATAATCCGCTGAAGCCGAAGGTGTACCGCTACTATGCCGCCCTGCGCCAGCTGGTGGACTTCAAGGACGGCTGTCTGGTGGTTGACCCTGTGCGTGCAGGCCGTCATTTCTTCAACAGCCGCCACGAGGAAAACGCGAAGGCCAAGCGTACGGCCTTTCTGCACTACATGCACAAGGTGGAGCTGGTGCAGGGCGAGCTGCTCCGCCTGACTGCAGCCGAACAGGAGCGTGTCAACAGCACTTCCGCCGAGGCGGCTCCGCTGAACTTCTTTGCTCCGTCGAAGCTGCTGAAGGTACTGCTTGCCGAGGGTTGGTTCAGTCTGCTGACCACCGACGAGAAGCGCTTCGACCTTGTGTGGCGTGAGCAGTTTGTGGAGGCGCTGATGCACTCCGAGTGGGGTGAGCTGATAGCGCGTACGTGGGCTGTTGCCGACAAGCGTCTGTCGCTGAAGTGCATGATCATTGGTACGCTGTGCGATGCCGGTGTGCTGAAGGGCACGTATAACCAGCTGTCGAAGCAGCTGGACTTTGACGGCGAGAATTCTGCCACGCTGGCCAAGTACCTGGGCATGGGCAAGCGCCAGCCTTATGCCCAATGGGTTCTTGAGTATGTGGGGCGTTCCGATTAAAGGCGTCCGACTGGCTTGTTGAGCCGTCATGGCGTAAAATATTTTCAAAAAAATTTTCTTCTTGACTATCAGCGTCTTAGTTGTTCTTCTGCTATCCGATTACACAATCGGATTTTTTTGTGTTTTGTCAGTCGGATAATCGGACTGTACCTTTGCATTGTCAATCGACCACTAACGGCATTGACGTAACGTTTAACCCCGAGTTTGGAGAGTGAAGAGGATGTTCCCGGGTAAATGCGCAAAGAGTCAGAACTTCCGCTCACAAAACCACTTTAAGACAATGAAAAAGATAACACAAGTTCTTATCGGGAACCAGGTAACGCTCGAAGGCATGATGACCTTCAGCCAGTCAGAAACAGGACTCCGCACGCTGGACTTCATGTGCTGCGAGGACGCACAGGCAGTGCCCTTCGTGGGCTGCTTCAAGGTGCAGGGCATGCGCGACGGCAACGTGTATATGACGGAGAAGAAGCGCCCCGTACGCAACAACGCGCTGCTCATTCGGAAGGCAGCACACGGCCGTCTGAGCGGCACCCGCGACCACGCCTGGCAGCTGACGCTGAAGGTGTTTGCCTCGGAGGGCATCGACTGGCAGCGCGTCTTCGTGACCGAGCCTATTGAGACGCTCACGCCGCTGATAGGCAAGGGCCGCATGCGCGAGATACTGCAGGGAGTGTTGAACCGTTTGGATGCCGATGACTATGCAACAGTTTGAGATGTCGTATTTCTGCCCGCCCATCACCAACAAGGTACCGTCGCGCACGGTCACCTTGCTGGAGGTGGCAAGGCTCATCAGCAGCGAGACGCTAAGGCCGCAGACCGAGACGCTGCGCAGCATCAGCGACAAGGCCGAGGCGCGCGCCTACAAGGGCCGCTGCCTCCCCTACGTGACGCCCAGCGGCGTGTTCACCTATTGCAACGACCAGTCGCTGGTGAGCCACTCTAACGCCCTCTGCATCGACCTGGACCATGTGAAGGACGTGGCACTCATCCGGCAGCTGCTCGTCGCTGACCGCCACTTCGTGACGCTGCTCAGCTTCCGCTCACCAAGCGGCGACGGGCTGAAGTGGTTCCTGCTGATGGACCTTTCGGCAGCTGACCACCGCACGTGGTTCCAGGCTGTGAGGAACTACCTGCTGGCCACCTACAAGGACCTGACCAAGGAGAATGTCGATTCGCACGTCGGCAACCTGTCAAGGGCCTGCTTCCTGTGTTACGACCCTGAGGTCTATGTGGGTACGGCTGAAATCCACGTCATGCCAGCGTTCGACCCCGTAGCGTGGGCAGCCAAGACGGCCGAACCGGCGAAGAAGCCAGCAGCCGCCAAGCGTCAGACAGGCGTGACGGGCCAGCCGCTGCACCCTGTGGAGGAACTGGCCAAGGCGAAGGCAGTAGTGCGCGAACTGCTGCAACGTGGAGCCAACATTGCCGACGCGTATGGCGACTACCTGAAGCTGGGCTTCAGCCTGGCCAGCGGCCTGGGCAGCGAGGGACACGACCTGTACCACCAGCTGTGCAGCCAGAGCCCGAAGTACAACGAGGCCGACTGCGAACGCAAGTGGCAGGAGTGCATCAGCAAGTCAGACGGGCGCACCACGCTGGCCACGTTCTACAGCATGGCCAAGCAGGCGGGCATCGACCTGAGCCGCATTTCAAGAGAGTTTAAACCAGAAACCATTTATCATTTTTAGCACTATGAACACTATGGCAAACAAGACAAAGACAAATGCCGTCAAGGCCAGCAACGTGTCAGTAGATTACCGTCTGCTGCCACCTGCGCTGAAGGCTACGCTGAAGCCCTACCCCGAGGACTTCCACATGCCCATACTGGCGGGACTGATGCCTGCGCTGGCTGCGCTGGCAGACGGGGTGACCTACGAGTATTGTAACGGAAAGCTGCACCACATGGCGCTCTTCGCCTTCATACTGGGTGAGCAGAGCGACAACAAGAGCGTCATAGACGACGTGGTGGGACTCTGGATCAAGCCGTTGCGCGAGGAGGACCAGCTGGTCAGGGAGCAGGAAGAGGCTGCCATGCGCCAGAACCGCACGCGCAAGGCCAACGAGCGCGGACAGGAGGCTCCCAGCGGCTGCGTGCGCACCGTGCCCATCACCATCTCGGTGGCCAAGCTGCTGCAACGTCAGATTAACGCCAAGGGCCACAGCCTGTACAGCGTGGAACCCGAGGCCGACACGCTGCTCAAGACCAACGGAGCCGGCAGCTGGAGTGCCAAGTACGACATCTACCGTAAGGCATGGGACCACTCACTCTTCGGCCAGGACTACATGTCGCTCAACTCGCAGTCGGGCAACGTAGAGGCCTTCTATTCGTGGACCATCTGCGGACAGGCCTGCTCGTTCCTGAAGATGTTCGGCAGCGAGAACGCCACCAACGGGCTGTCGTCGAGAACCATCCCCGCCGAAATGCCCGACAACTCGTTCCGCAAGATGCCCAAGTTCAAGAAGGTGACCGACGCGGACCTGCAGCAGATTGAGCAGGGCATCAGGACACTGCGTGAGGCCACAGGTTTCAAGGCTACTCCGCGGCTGAACAGGGCCATTGACCTATGGGTGGAGCAGAAACGGTTGGAGGCAGCTCCCCGTCTGGACAAGATCAAGGACATCTTCCGCCGCCGTGCTGCCGTCATCGGCTTCCGTTGTGGGGTGATTTTCATGCTCCTGGTGGGCAAGGAGTCGAACGCCTGCATAGACTTTGCGCTGGCGATGGCCGAGTTTACGCTCCAGAACCAGTGCCGCCTCTTCGGGCCGCTGCTGAAGGTGCAGAACGACAAGGTGCGCGACCGCATGCCTGTGGCTACCCCTAACGAGAACGTGCTACAGCAGCTGCCCTCACCCTTCACCATTGAAGACCTCCGTAAGCTGAAGGGCAACGACTATGCCGACAGTTCGCTCTACTCCATCATCAGCCGCTGGAAGGCGGAGGGCTGGGTAGAGAAAAGGGATAAGGGCAGTTGGGTGAAGACCTCGCAGACCTAAAAACCTTGCAACCTTGCAACCTTGCAACCTTGCATAAGGCCTTTTTCAGAAAAACCTCCTCTGTTCAGGGGAGGCTTTTTTTGTCACCCGAACAGCGGTCTGACGAGTGCGTAGGCGTAGGTCAGCACGAGCACAACGAGGGGCACCCAGATGGTGCGGTGCTCGTAGCCGGACGAGGTGTAGCGGTCGGAGGTGTTACGGCGTACGGGGCTCATTCGGGCCTGCACGCGGCAGTAGAGCTGATAGACGGCCACAGCCACCAGCGCTCCCCAAAGGAGCCCTACGGTGATGTCGCCCGGATAATGCACACCTAAGTAGAGGCGAGTCCAGCAGTTGACCAGCGAGTAGAACACCACGAGGGCTACCGTCAGCTGGCGGCTGCGGACGAGCTGGCTGAAGAAGAGGGCTATGCTGAACGTGTTGGAGGCGTGGGCAGAGAAGAAACCGTAATTGCCGCCACGATAGCCGTCAACGACATCGACCAGCGAGCCTATCTGCGGGTCGTGGGTGGGACGCCAGCGGGCCACGAGGGGCTTGACAATCTCGTCGTCAACCGTTCCGGCCAGCAGCACGCAGAGGGCGGCACAGCCGACGATGAGCAGCACGCTCTTCCAGTTGACGTTGTTCTTGATGACGACGAAGAGCAGCGCCAGGTAGAGCGGCACCCACGTGAAGGCATTGGTGAGCGTCAGCACCACCCCGTCCAGATATACCGAGTCGCTGCCGTTCAGCATCAAGAGCAGCTGCTTGTCGAATTGTATCAGTTCTTCCATAGTCTTCTTTTTTTAATGAGTAATTAGTAATTACTAATTATTCAAATAACTTCCAGCGCCTTCACGTCCATCCAGCCCTCCTTGCCGTCGGGCAGCCGTACGGCCTTCCAGTCGGTCATGGAGTCGTCGGTTATCTCCACCTTCGTGCCCTCGTGCAGACGGAAGAGGTCGGTACCGTTAGCGGCGGGCGTGCTCTTGACGCTGGTCTCTGAGGCTATGACGACAGCCGCCGTACGACGGGTGAGCGTCTGCTTCTGCTGCCACGCAAAGAGGTTGGCGGCGAGGAAGAACAGCACCATGAAGAGGGCTCCGAAGAAACCGAGCTTCTGCAGCGCCACACGCTGTGAGAACAGATAGACCAGGAAGAGCACCACGCCCAAGGCGAGAGTCACGAGAGCCAGCCAGGCCCAGGCATCAACGCCCATCATGTTGACTAACGAGCGGTACCAGCTGACCAAGAAGAAGTCGGCTGATGGCGACAGCTTGTCGGTGGTCTTCTGGCGGGCCAGCTGCAGGTTGTGGCGAATGTCGGCATCGCCGGGTGAGAGCAGCAGGGCGCGTTCGTAGTTGATGATGGCGCGCGTGTAATTATCGGAGCGGTAGTAGGCGTTGCCCAGGTTATAGTAGAGGTCGGCACTCACACCCTCCTTCAGCAGTCCCTCATACTGCCTGACAGCCTCCTGATAGTGCTGCTGCGCGTAGGCACTGTCGGCCTCGGCCTTGCTGAAGGCGTGGGCAGCCAGAGGCATCAGCAGGGCCAGCAGCAGTATGCTGAGGGTCTTGGCTGTGTGTTGATGTTTTCCTTTCATAGTCTCGTCAATTCGTGTAATGGCGGTCATCGCAGCCTCGAAGGTCTTGCCCATGTTGCCCTTGGCGTCGCCGGGAGCATAGCGCTCAAACTCGCACTCGTCGAGAGCGCTGATGAAGAGGCCTACCGTCTGTTCGTCAACGTGGCGCTCGGAGAGCAGCTGGCTGACATTTTCGCGTGAGAGCTGCTCGACGGGAATGTTGAGCTTGTCGCCCACGTAGCCCCACAGGGCACGCAGCACCTCGTCGTAGAACTCGCCCGAGCGTCCGGTCTGCATGAGCTTGTTGGCCTGCTTCAGGCGGCGCGTAGCCACCTTGTTGGCCTTCTTGCCGCGCATCTTGCCGATGTTGGCATTATCGATGGCCCGCTGGCGGAAGACCACGAAGAGCGTGACGAACGTCAGGGCGAGCAGCACAAGGGCCACCCAGTAGGCCGTTGAGCCGAAGAAGTAGTCGCCCAGCTGGCGCAGGCGGGTGTCGCCCGTCTTAATGTAGCGTATGTCGTTGTTGAGTTGCTCAATGTCCTGCTGGTTCGAGTAGTTGCTCATGCTGCCTTGTCCGCTGCCCTTGGCCACGTTCAGGCGGAAGCCTTCGGTCTTGAGCGTCTTGTAGGCGTTGTCGCGCGTGTCGTAGTACGTGAACTCAACGGGCGGAATGTCGTAGGTGCCCTGATGGCGTGGAACAGCCAGGTACTCCCACGTAATGCTGCCCTCAATGCCGTTGGAGGTCAGCTTCGTCTTGTCGTTCTGCTTGGCGTCGTACTTGTCGAAGTCCTGCGGGAACTGCACGACGGGCTCCTTGAGCAGCTTCATGTTACCGGCTCCGCTGACGGTAATGCGCAGGGTGACGGGGTCGTTGGCCTTCACGTCGGTATTGTCGATGGTGGCCTTCACGGAGTACTGCCCCACTCCACCCGAGAAGTTGGCGGGTCGCTCGGGCAGCGGCAGCACCTCGACGGAGAGTCCGGGAGCCTTGATCTGCTTCTTAACCTCCACGTAGCCCGAGCCGCCGTTAAAGAACGCCTCGAAGGGGTCAACGTCGCGATTAGCCTGTACGACGGTTCCCTCGAAGGTAATGCTGGGAATGTCGAGCTTGCCCGTCATCTGCGGGAACATGACGTACTGGCTCCACGTTACCGTACGGTAGGGACGGCCGTTGACCCGCTCTACCGAGAAATTCTTCTGCTGCGGAAGCGGAATCTCCTGTGTGTAGAAGCTCTTCAGGTCGGGCATCTTGCCGTTCAGCTGCGTCAGGTCAACGAGCGTATAGACCTTATAGGTCAGCATGATGGGCTCCTGCTCGTGGACGCGGCTCTTGTTGGCGCTCACCTTGATGAAAAGGTCGCTGCCCGAAATGGGCGTGCCGGCAGAGCGCATGCCGCCTGAGGGCTGGCGTTGCTGGGCGCCTGAGCCGCCATTATTGGAGTGAGCCTGTCCTGACACCTTGACGTGCAGGGCGTTCGACGTAATCTGCTTGCCGTTGACCGTAGCGCGTGCGGGCGGAATGGTGAACGTTCCGTTGGCCGTAGCACTCAGTATGTAGGTAAAGGTGATGGACGACGAGCTGGTAGTGTGGCCGTTCACCATCTGGAAACTGGACTGGCGCGACGTGCTGGGGCCCATCAGTATTTCAAGTTCTGAGGGAATGTTGCCAGCCCTGAACCCCTCCACGTCCTGCGTGTTGACGGTATAGGTCAGCCGGAACTGCTCGCCTACGGCTACCTGCGACGGAGCGCTGCCCGTAATAGTTTGCGCTAATGAAATGAGAAATGAGAAATGAGAAATGAGAAATGCCATGAGCACTTTCATTACCCATTCTTTTTTCCTCCTTCCGATTCCATGATATATCGTTAAATTCATTCCTTCATTATTCATTTTCGTTTCTCATTTGTCATTTGTCATTTCTCATTTATCATTTAGGCCATAGGCCGCTTTACCAGTTCTTCTGCAGACGGCGTCGTCCCTGCTGGCGCTGCTGTTCCTGCATGCGCTTCTGAGTCTGACGCTCCTGCTGGAGGGCGGCGTTCAGGAGCTGCTCGGCATTGTCCTTGCTCATCTGCGGCTTCTGCTGCTCTTGCTCTTCCTCCTTCTTCTGCTCTTCCTTCTTTTGCTGTTGCTGCTGTTGTTGCTGGTCCTGCTTGTCGTCCTTCTTCTTGTCGTCGTTACCGCCGCCGCCACCACCTTGTGGCTGGTTCTTCATCTGACGCTTGCAGAGCTCCAGGTTGTAGCGTGTCTGGTCGTCGTGCGGATAGATTCTGAGGGCCTCCTTGTAGGCTGCAATAGCGTCCTTGAACATCTGGCGGGTCTGGCAGATGACACCAATATTATGGTAGGCCAGATACTTGCGTTGCGGGTTCGTCTCTAACTTGGCCGCCTTCTGGAACTCCTCAACGGCAGCCGAGTCTTTCTTCTGCGCCAGAAGGGCGTTACCCAGGTTGTAGGTAGCCTGCGGATTGTTCTGGTTAGCCGCCAGCGCCTTGCGGTAGAGCACTTCGGCATCAGCATACTGACCGTTGCGGAACAGCTTGTTGCCCTGCCGGACGTACTTACGGTCAGCCTGCGCCACAGCGGCCACAGAGACCATTACGAGCACGAGCAGCATGGCGGCCTTACGGCTGCGGAAGAGGTGCAGGTTCTTGAAGAGCGGGTTCTTACGCTCCAGCAGCACCACCTCGAGCACCAGCAGCAACAGGGCGGCCAGCGCAAACCAGACGAAGTACTCGTCGTAGCTGTTATACACTTCGGCTGATATCTCTTTCTTCGACAGTTTGTCAAGCTCGCTGTTCAGCTGCTCCTGGGCGGCATAGCCGTTCTCCACGTGGATGTAGGCTCCCCCACCCGCCTGGGCTATCTGCCGGCACATGTCCTCGTTAAGGGCCGACATGACGGTGTTGCCCGTCTCATCGAACATATACTTGCCAGTAGAGGGGTCAGGAATGGGTGCACCACCCGTTGAGCCTACGCCCAGTACATAGACGCGCATACCACGCTTCTTGGCATCCTCGGCTGCTTCTACGGCACCGCCCTCGTGGTCCTCACCATCGGTAATGACGATGATGGCCTTGCCCACCTGTTCGTCCTGGCTGAAGCTGTGTTCAGCCATATCGATAGCGGCGGCAATATCGGTTCCCTGCGTACCAATCATGGAGGGGTCGATACTGCTGAGGAACATCTTTGCCGACACGTAGTCGCTCGTCATGGGCAGCTGCACAAAGGCGTCGCCAGCAAAGACGATGAGTCCGATCTTGTCGTTCGAGAACTTGTCAACCAGGTTCTCAACCATCATCTTCGAACGGTCCAGACGACTCGGCGTCACGTCCTGCGCACGCATGGAGTTAGAGATGTCCATAGCGATGATGGTCTCTATGCCCTTACGCTTCTCGGTTTTCGTGCCCGAGCCCCAATGCGGACGGGCAAAAGCCACGATGAGCAGCGTGAGCGCACCCAGCAGCAATCCGTACTTCACCATAGCCCGCCAGCGTGACACGTCGGGCATGAGCAGCTTGACAAGCTCTGGGTCGCCAAACTTACGCAACTTGTGCTTCTGACGCAGGTGCATCAGGAACCAAAGGGCTGCCAGCAGCGGAACGAGCAGCAACAGCCACAGGTAGGCGGGGTCTTCAAAATATCTGTTCATGACGGTATTCTCCTAAATATTGTAACACGCAGCAGCAACTCAAGCAGCAGCAGCAGAATGGCCGCAAGGGCAAACGGCTGGTAGGCCTCGTAGCGCTTGCTGTACTTCTTGACGTTGAGCTTCGTCTTCTCCAACTGGTCTATCTCCTTGTATATCTGCTGCAGTTCGCGGGTGTTGGTAGCGCGGAAGAACTTGCCGTCGGTAGCATTCGAGATGTCGTTGAGCGTCTTCGTGTCTATCTCTACAGGCAGGTTCACATACTGCACACCTCCGCCCATAGGCATCGGGTAACGGGCGGTTCCGTTGGTTCCGGCTCCGATGGTATAGACGCGAATGCCCAGGCTCTTGGCTATCTCGGCGGCCGTCATAGGCGATATGTCGCCCATGTTGTTGGAACCGTCGGTCAGCAGAATGACCACCTTGCTCTTGGCCTTCGAATCCTTCAGGCGGGCTACAGCATTGGCCAGTCCCATTCCAATGGCCGTTCCGTCCTGTATCAATCCGCGGGCGGCTATATCGGCCCGTACACCGTGCAGCAGGTTGAGCAGCGACGCGTGGTCGATGGTCATAGGACACTGGGTGAACGACTCGCCGGCAAAGATGGTCAGGCCGATATTGTCGTTCGGGCGGTCCACAATAAACTCAGCAGCTACCTTCTTGGCAGCCTCTATGCGGTTGGGCGTCAGGTCTTCAGCCAGCATCGAGGTAGAGACGTCCATAGCCAGCATGATGTCGATGCCCTCTACGGTCTTGTCTTTCCACGAGTTGCTGGTCTGCGGACGTGCCAAGACAATCACGATGAGCACGAAGACCGCCAGACGCAAGAGCAGCTGCAGCGGCATGAGTGCCACCTTCCAGCTGCGCGGGGCATAGCGGTACGCGTTGGTATCGCTCATCCGCATGGTCGGCTCGCTCTTTTTCCTGAACATCAGATACCATATTATATAAGGTATCAGCAGCAGGAGCAGAAAGAAGAATCCTTTATTTACAAATTCCATAAAATTTCAAATCTCAAATCTCAAACCTCAAATCATCAGCTGCCAGGTGCCGTAGGCGACGTACGCCAGCAGCAACAGACAGGCAACAGCTATCAGGCCTATCACTATCTTCAGCAGGCGGCGCGTCTTCTGCGAACGGAGGTCTTCCTCCGACAGCTGCGGACGCAGCACCTCTTCGGTAGGCAGGTTCTCGGCCTTCGTGCTATTGATGAACTCTACGGCATTGACAAGGTTCATGTCGTTCTCGTTCAGCATGGTAGAGTACTTGGCAAACTTCACCAGGTCGGCAGTCTGGAACAGGCCGCGCAGCTCGTCGAGCGCCTTCTGGTCACCTTGCTGGGTCAGACGGTCTATAATCTCGGAACTGGTCATCTCCATAGCCGAAAAACCGTAGCGCTCCTCTATGTAGCGGCGAATGGTGTCGGTCAGCTTCGTGTAGTACTCCTTCTGGTTCTCGCTCGTCACCATCTTCTCGGCCTTAATCTGCTCTATCTCCTTCATAGCCTTCTGGTGCGGCAGCAGCTTCTTCACCACCCGTACATAAGTGATGATAGGCTTATTGTCGCGCAGACGCAGATAGAGGTAGTAACCCAAGGCCATCAGCACTAACAGCAGCACGGAGAGCCAGAACAGCGGGGCCCACTCGCTCCAGAGGAACGGGTTGTCCTGCACGTCCTTGGGACCGTAGAATTTCTCATAGTGAGTGGTATCTACCTCTATGCCTATCACCTTCAGCGCCAGACTCTTGCTCTTGACCGTGTCGCCGTTGACCAGTACTGGGAACGGCGGCAGGTAATACAGGTTCTCGTCGAACGACGTCAGCGTGAGCACCTGAACGTTGGGCTCAGGCTGCTGGGCCTCGAGAAACTCCACACCAGGCACTAACTGCTGTGTGCGCTGATATTTCGGGAACACAATCTGTGCGCCGTCAGGGGCGGTAACGGTCAGCGTCACGTGCACCTGCTCACCCATCAGCATCTCGATGGAGTCAATACGTGCCTCGACGCTTTGAGCCTTTCCCAGCACGACGTGCAGGGCCAGTATCAATAGGAGCGTTATCTTTTTCATTAGCTTCGTTGTTTAAATAGCAGCAGCAGAGACTTCACAAAATCCTCGTTGGTGGCTATGCTCACGTGGTCAACGTTGCTCTTGTTGAATGTCTCGGTCAGCAGAGACTGACGCCTCAGGAAGTACTGCGTGTGAGCCTGACGCAGACGGCTGCTGCTGGTGTCAATATATTGTTCGTGGCCTGTCTCAGCATCCACCACACGCATCAGACCGATGTCAGGCAAGGTCTTGGCACGCTGGTCATAGACCTGAATGGCTACTACGTCGTGCTTGCGGTTGCAGATGGTGAGCGGCTGCAGAAAGTCCTGATTGTCGTAGAAATCGCTCAGCACGAAGGCCGTACAGCGACGTTTGGCCACGCTCGTCATGAACTCAAGGGCGCCACGCACGTCGGTACGCCGGCTCTCGGGCGTAAAGTCGAGCAGCTCACGGATAATGTAGAGTATGTGCTTGCGGCCCTTCTTGGGCGGGATGTACTTCTCAATACGGTCGGAGAAGAACACCACACCTATCTTATCGTTATTCTGAATGGCCGAAAAGGCAAGCGTGGCAGCTATCTCGGTCACCATGTCGCGCTTCATCTGGCGTTGAGTGCCGAAGTCCAGACTGCCGCTCACGTCAATGAGCAGCATGACGGTCAGTTCGCGCTCCTCTTCAAACACCTTCACATAAGGGCGGTGGAAGCGGGCTGTCACGTTCCAGTCGATGTCGCGCACGTCGTCGCCAAACTGATACTCACGCACCTCTGAGAAGGCCATACCGCGTCCCTTGAAGGCCGAATGGTATTGACCGGCAAAGATGTTGGAGCTCAGGCCGCGTGCCTTGATCTCTATCTTACGGACTTTCTTGATGATTTCGCTTGTCTCCATCATAAAAACTCCTAATTCCTAACTCCTAACTCATCAAGGAACTTCTACTTTATTAATAATCTTAGAAACAATTTCCTCGCTCGTCACGTTTGATGCCTCTGCCTCGTAGGTCAGGCCAATACGGTGACGCAGCACGTCGTGAGCTACGGCACGAACATCTTCGGGAACCACATAGCCGCGACGCTTGATGAATGCAAACGCACGACTGGCCTTTGCCAGATTGATGGAAGCACGAGGAGAGCCGCCGAAGGAAATCATGTTCTTCATGTCCTTCAGTCCGTAGCGGTCAGGATAACGGGTGGCGAAGACGATGTCAGCTATGTATTGTTCAATCTTCTCGTCGATGTAAACCTCACGCACCACACTACGGGCACGCAGAATGTCGTCGGCTGTTGTAACGGGCGTTACCGTAGGCAGGGCACCCTGAATGTTCTCGCGGATAATCTTCTTCTCCTCATCCAACGTGGGATAGTCAATGACCACCTTCATCATGAAACGGTCGGTCTGAGCCTCAGGAAGCGGATAGGTTCCCTCCTGCTCTATGGGGTTCTGCGTAGCCATAACGAGGAAGGGTTTGGGCAAATCGAAGGTCTCGCTGCCTATGGTGACCTGTTTCTCCTGCATGGCCTCCAGCAAAGCACTCTGTACCTTTGCAGGAGCACGGTTGATTTCGTCGGCCAACACGAAGTTTGCGAAGACAGGACCCTTCTTCACCTGGAAGCGCTCGTCCTTCTGCGAATAGATCATGGTACCGATAACGTCGGCAGGCAACAGGTCGGGCGTAAACTGTATGCGCGAATACTTCGCGTCAATAAGTTGTGCTAACGTCTTAATGGCCAGCGTCTTTGCCAGACCTGGCACACCTTCCAGAAGAATGTGGCCGTCACTCAGTAAGGAGATGAGTAACGTGTCAACCAAATGTTTCTGTCCTACGATGACGCGGTCCATGCCCGTCGTCAGGTTAGTAACGAAAGAGCTCTGCTGCTCAATTCGCATATTCAGTTCTCTAATGTCAATAGCTTCTGCCATAATTATTTTACTATTTACGTTTGATTTCAGGGTGCAAAAGTACGCAATTTGCCCGTTAAACAAGCAAATTGCGTATGTAATAAATATTAAATCATCTAAAAGTCTTTAAAGCTTCTTCTTTTTCTTCTTCCATTCCAGCTTGGGAATCTTAATGGTCTGACCTGCCTTTAATTCTGTGTTCGACTTGATGCCATTATAAACTTCAATGTAGCATTCCATACCAGCTCCCAGCGTACGCTTGGCTATACGGGCTGTAGTCTCACCAGGACGGACGGTTACCGTAAAGTCGTCACCCACAATACGATAGGCACCATGCTTCACGCGCGCATCCATAGCAGCATACTTGTCTTCGGCGGCAGGTTTGGGTGTCTCTGCCTTTGCGGGAGCAGGTGTTTCAACCTTCTGTTCCACAGGCTGCTCTTCAGGCTTCGTTACCGCAGGTTGCGACAAGGTGTCGGGCGTATCCTCCACCACGCTTATGCTGTCGGTAGCTGTTGTGTCAGCGGGTGATAAACAGGTACTGTCGGGAGTAACTTCCACTACACTCTCAGTAGATTTGCGTCCTTCTTGCAACCCGATATAAAAGCCCAAGGCAACTCCCAATGTAAAGAGTAGCACCAGACCAAGGGTATAATAGAAATAACGCCAGCCTCCTTTTGCATCTTTCTTTAAGTAATTGCCTGACCGTTCGGTTGGAATCGGGTCGAGCCTCCTATGCTCATGATGGTGTTCTTGATGTGAAGCGAGTTTAACTGGAGTTTCAGGTTCAGGCTCAGGTTCTGGCTCCGCAACAGGTTCTGGTTCAGGCTCGGGTTCCTGTTCTACAACAGGCTCAGGTTCCACAACTGGTTCGGGCTCAGTTTCCACAACTGGTTCGGGCTCAGTTTCCACAACTGGCTCTGGCTCAGGTTCCACAACTGGTTCGGGCTCGGGTTCCTGTTCTACGACAGGTTCCGGTTCTGGTTCATCTGTCAGTTTAGTCACAGGTGCTGGCTCAGTCGGGACATCTTCAAAGTCAACGCCCTCGTTAAGCACTACCGTCTCAAACTGCGAGAAAGGCTTGTTGACCAACTCCTTCATCGTAGCATCAGGAGTAAACGTTATCTTGTCGTGACCGGCTATCAGCACACGCTCACCAGTTGAAACGCTCACACTCTCGCGGGCACCAACCTCAATAATCTTAAACGTGCCCAGTCCGCGCACCTTCACCTGCTGGTCGCGCAACAGCCCGTCACGAATAACGCTAAACATTGCTGCCGCGAAATGCTCAGCCTCGCGAGCCCCCAGTCCGTTCTTGTCAACCAGGATGTGGGATATATCCTGTATTGTCATCTTGTCCATCAGTCTTGCCCTCCACTCTTTAGTTGGTCTTTCCACGTCGTACTGGGCTTGAAACCAAGCACGAGCTTCGGCGGCACAAGCATGCGCTGGCCGGTTGACGGATTCACCATAATGCGCTCCATCTTCTTCTTCACTTCGAACGTGCCAAAGGCGGGAACCAGTACGGCATTGTCCTCCAGAAAACTATCACTCATGGCGTTCACCAAGTTCTCAACCAGTCGCTGGGTGTCGCTGGCTTTGTAGCCCATACGGGTGGATAGCTCGCTAATAAATTCCTTGTTATTCATATCTGTCAGATAAGTGTTGTTCCGTATAAGTCAAACTCTTCTGAGTCTGTAAACTTAACGTCGTAAAAATGTCCGATTTCTAATGGTTCTGAGTCTGGTATCAGTACTTCCGGATCTACTTCGGGCGAGCAGAACTCCGTACGCCCAATAAAGTAGTTGCCCTCGCGGCGGTCAATGATGACACGCATCACCTTTCCAACCTTTTCTGCTTCCAGCTCAGCTGATATTTGCTGCTGAATACGCATCAAGCGGTCCAGTCGTTGATGTTTTATGTCTTCGGGCACATCGTCTTCGTAAAGTCGGGCTGAAGGAGTACCGTCTTCCTCACTATAGGCGAAAGCGCCCATACGCTCAAAGCGGGCCCACTTGGTGAACTCCAGCAGCTCGCGGAAATCGTCGTCTGTTTCGCCCGGGAAACCTACCATCAACGTAGTACGCAGGCAGATGCCCGGCACTTCGCGACGCAACGTCTCAATCAGCTCGTAAGTCTCTTGTTTGGTAATATGGCGTTGCATGCGTTGCAGCATGTTGTCGCTAATGTGCTGTAAGGCTATGTCAAGGTATTTGCAGACATTCTGCTTTTCCCTCATCACCCGCAACAGGTCCATAGGGAAGTGTGTGGGATAGGCATAATGCAGTCTGATCCACTCTACACCCTCAATGTCGGCCATTCGTTCTATGAGTTCGGCAATGTGCTGACGACCGTCCAAATCAATGCCGTAGTAGGTCAACTCCTGGGCGATAACCTGCAACTCTCTTACTCCCTGACTGACCAGCCAGCGCACCTCGTCAAGTATTTCGTCCATAGGTCGGCTCCTGTGCCGTCCGGTAATAATTGGTATAGCGCAGTAAGCACAATGCCGGTCGCACCCTTCTGATATCTTCAAGTAGGCATAATGAGCGGGAGTGGTGAGCTTCCGTTTTGGTGTTGGGGGGGTGGTGTTGGGTGATGAGGCTATCCGGTCCAGAAGTTCATGGTAGTTGAACTTCCCGAACCAGCCATCTACCTCTGGAATCTCAGCTTCAAGGTCTGACAGATAACGTTCTGACAAACACCCCATCACATAGACGCGCTTAACCCTTCCTTCTGCCTTTGCCTGTACAAACTCCAGAATGGTGTTGATGCTTTCCTCCTTGGCATCGGCAATAAATCCACAAGTATTAATGACTACGATTTCACCTTCAGGCTGTTCGCTATCGTGCGTACAACGAAAACCATGAGCTTCACACATGGCCATTAGCCGTTCGCTGTCAACAAGATTCTTCGAACAGCCTAATGTAATGAAATCTATTGTCTGTTTCTTCATGCTCACACCGTATCAGTCTTTCTTAAACAGCGAGTCAACAAACTGCTTACGGTCGAACAGTTGCAAATCTTCCATACCTTCACCCAGTCCGATGTACTTGACGGGTACTTTCAGCTGGTCCGAGATGCCTATGACCACTCCGCCTTTGGCAGTTCCATCCAGTTTGGTGATGGCCAACGAGGTTATCTGCGTGACAGCCGAGAACTGCTTGGCCTGCTCAAAGGCGTTCTGACCCGTAGAGCCGTCCAGCACGAGCATCACCTCGTCAGGAGCCTCGGGCAGCACCTTCTTCATGACATCCTTTATCTTCTTGAGCTCGTTCATCAGTCCCACCTTGTTGTGCAGGCGACCTGCGGTATCAATAAGCACGACATCGGCACCATTTGCCTTTGCACTCTGAAGTGTGTCGAACGCTACTGAAGCAGGGTCGCTGCCCATCTGCTGCTTCACTACAGGCACTCCCACGCGCTCTCCCCAGATGCAGAGCTGTTCGACAGCAGCCGCACGGAAGGTGTCAGCAGCACCCAGATAGACTTTCTTGCCTGCCTGCTTGAACTGCCAGGCCAGCTTGCCTATAGTGGTGGTCTTGCCCACTCCATTTACGCCGACTACGAGGATAACGTAAGGCTTATGGTCGGCAGGAAGGTCCCACTCGGCATTATCGGCAGAATTATTCTCGGCCAGCAACGAGGCTATCTCGTCACGTAGAATGCCGTTCAGTTCTGACGTTGAAACATATTTGTCGCGAGCCACGCGCTCCTCAATGCGCCGGATAATCTTCAGCGTGGTATCTACACCTACGTCGCTCGTAATAAGAACTTCCTCCAAATCGTCGAGCACATCGTCATCAACCTTCGACTTTCCAGCCACCACGCGGGCTATTTTGTCAAAAACGCTGGTCTTGGTTTTCTCCAGGCCTTTATCCAGCGTTTCTTTCTTGTTTTTGTTGAAAAATCCAAATATTCCCATAACATTTACTGTTTATCGGTTGCAAAGATACAAAATAATGCACAATTTACAATGCACAATTCACAATTATTTTGTAACTTTGCACACAATTTCAACAAGAATCAAGACTATGGCAAAGGATAAAACAGCTTATGTGTGTTCAAACTGCGGTCAGGAATCAGCCAAATGGATTGGCAAGTGCCCGGCCTGTGGAGAATGGAATACCTTTAAGGAGATACGTGTGGCCGATACCAGACAGCAGGCTGCAACCCATGCTGCAGCATCAGCAGGACGCCACTTACGACAGAACATGGCACTACGGCTACGCGACATTTCGGCACAAGACGACCCGCGCATCGACATGCACGATGCTGAACTGAACCGCGTGTTGGGCGGCGGACTGGTGCCAGGCAGTATTGTGCTGTTGGGAGGCGAGCCAGGTATAGGAAAGTCAACTCTCTCGCTGCAGACCATGCTCAACCAGACTGACAAGCGCGTTCTTTACGTGAGTGGTGAAGAGAGTGCCCACCAACTCAAGATGCGTGCCGAGCGGCTTTCTGCCAATACCCGTCACTCTTCACCTGATACCGATGATAACTTCCTCATTCTCTGTGAGAATTCGCTGGAGACCATCTTTGAGCACATCAAGGAGGTAAAGCCTGAGCTGTTGGTCATCGACTCCATTCAGACCATCGCTACGGAAGACGTTGAGTCGAGTGCGGGAAGCATCGCCCAGGTTCGCGAGTGTGCCTCGTCGCTTTTGCGCTTTGCCAAGACAAGCGGCGTACCGGTCATTCTGATTGGCCACATCACCAAAGAAGGCACACTTGCTGGCCCGAAGATCCTGGAGCATATTGTCGATACGGTCATTCAGTTCGAGGGTGACCAACACTATATGTACCGCATTCTGCGAAGCATTAAGAACCGATTCGGAAGTACTTCTGAATTAGGCATTTATGAAATGCAGCAAACGGGGCTCAGACAAGTCAGCAACCCTTCGGAACTGTTGCTTACTGAAGACCACGACGGCCTGTCGGGTGTGGCCATTAGCGCGGCTATTGAGGGCGTGCGTCCCTTCTTAGTTGAGACGCAGGCGCTGGTGTCGAGTGCAGCCTACGGAACCCCTCAGCGCTCGGCTACAGGTTTCGACCAGCGACGCCTGAACATGCTGTTGGCGGTATTGGAGAAGCGCGTGGGATTTAAGCTGATGCAGAAAGACGTATTCCTGAACATTGCCGGCGGCCTGCGCGTTACCGATATGGCTATGGACCTGAGTGTGATAGCCGCTGTACTCTCGTCGAACGTCGATACGCCCATAGAGAGTGGCTGGTGCATGTGCGGAGAGGTGGGTCTGAGCGGCGAGGTACGTCCCGTAGCCCGCATAGAGCAACGCATAGCCGAAGCCGAGAAATTGGGCTTCAGTCATCTCATCATTCCGAAGTACAACCTTTCAGGACTGAACCGTAAGAAATACCACATTGAGCTTATTCCTGTGCGCAAGGTGGAAGAAGCCTTACGGGCGTTATTTGGCTAAGCCTCGTATTCAGTCCGGTCTTCTATGCCGGCTTCAGCAAAAGCCTCCTTGCGCTCCACACAGGTACCGCACTTGCCGCAATGGTGCTCCCCACCCTTGTAGCACGACCAAGTCTTCTGGTAGTCAATGCCCAGCAACTTGCCTCGTAAGGCTATGTCGGCTTTGGTGATGTTGGTGTAGGGTGAGCGCAGGTGTACCTTTACAAAGGTGCCTGCCGCAGCTGCCGCATCGAAGGCATCAACGAACTGCGGGGTGCAGTCGGGATAAATGGTGTGGTCGCCGCCGTGATTAGCCATCATGACGTACTTCAAACCGTTGCTCTCGGCTATGCCTACAGCAATGGAGAGCATGATACCATTACGGAACGGCACTACCGTTGAACGCATGTTCTCGTCGGCATAGTGCCCTTCGGGTATCTCCTCGCCACCCTCTAAGAGCGAACTCACAAAATACTTGGTCATAAAGTCAAGTGGTATCACGATATGGCGGATGCCCAATTGCTCACAATGCCACTTGGCAAAGGGAATTTCCTTGGCATTATGCTTACTGCCATAGTCGAACGAGATGGCCAACGCTATGCGCTCCTGCTCATCATATAACAAGGTAGTGGAATCTACTCCACCACTAAGTATTAAAACGGAATCTTTCATAATCGAGTGCAAAAGTACAAAATAAATATCAATTATACATTGTCTGTTATCAATTATTTTCGTACCTTTGCATCCGTTTATAAATAAGAATATGATGAAAAGACTTACACTATCTCTCTTTTTGGCTTTGGTCAGCACCCTGACCTTTGCCCAGTACACCACTGCTGGTGACGGCACTACGTATAATATTAAGACACTGGCTGCGCTTTCCGGTTCAGGCATAGAGGAAGTTCCGCCACAGCCTGACTGGGGGAGCATTCCTGTCTATACCATAGGTAGTAGTGTGACTGTTGCCGCAGGCGATAAGTTTGTGATGGACGATGGTATCGCCCTGCTCTTTGCTGCCGATGTGTCGTTGACCATCGAGGGCGAGGCCGACTTCCAGTTGACCAAAGGCTCCGTGTTCGGTTCAGCCACCGACGAGCCTTACTTAGGCTCCGACATTATCATCAAGGGCGCAGGAACCACCAACTTTACCAATTGCAAGTTCTCATATTTAGGTCTCAGGCTGATGACAGAGGGCTCGGTCAACATCGATAATTGTAAGTTCTATGATCACGATGGTTCTGCGGCGGCAGCAGTCTTGTTTGTGTCGGCTGGCAACCAGAGCACCATCAGCAACTGCCACTTCGAGCATTGCCAGAAGGCTGCCATCGGTAGTGCTGCCAATGCTTCGCAGCCTCTTCTTATTGACAAATGCACCTTCGAACAGAACTCGCTGGCCAACAATAACATTCCGCAGATTAACATTACCGCAGCCAACCAGATTATCATTCAGGACTGTCAGGTTACAGGCACGCCCGAAAAGAACATGGTGGGCGGAATCGGCATCAGCAACTTCATGAGCTTTGAGTCGAGCGTGCTCATCAGCGGCTGCACCATCAGCGACAACCGCTACGGCATCGGACTCGTTGGGCCTGCTGACATTGTGCGAATTGAGGACTGTACGCTCATGAACAACCGCTACGAAACCAACCCCATGAACGGCGGCAGCGGTATCAGCTTCTACGACCCTTACCTGAAGACGCAGGCTGTCATCAGCGGCAACCACATTGAGGGCTCGCTCTGGGGTGTTACCGTCATAGGCTGTAAGGACGTCAGCCTCGGCCAGCCTGAGAATACTGATATTGACAGCCCGGGCGGCAACGTGTTCAAGAACAACGGGAACGGCGGCCAGCTCTACGACCTCTACAACAATTCCACCCTCACCATCTATGCGCAGAACAACACGTGGAACGTGACCGAGCAGACGCAGGAGCAGATAGAGACGGTCATCTTCCACAAGACGGACGATGCCTCTTTAGGCGAGGTGATCTACTGGCCTGCCGCTTCTACGAGCAGCATCAATCCTTCCTCCGTACTCCTTCCTCCTTCCTCCCTCACCATCTACGACCTGAACGGCCGTCCCCTTAACGTCCCCCAAAAGGGCATCAACATTATTAATGGCAAGAAGGTGGTTTATTAACCTCATCATTTCAGCAGGTCTGGCCTTCAACTCGTGCCAGACCTTGTCACTACGTGAAGGCGACCTGCTGTTCCATGTAGTGGCGACGGGCAATGCTATTACGGAGGTGACGCCAGGCATGATAGACCACGTGGCGATTGTGGTCTCGAAGGATAGCGTCATCGAGGCTGTAGGACGCGGGGTGAAGACCACCCCACTCGACTCCCTGCGCAACCAGGAAGGCTACTACCTCGTCGGGCGCGTCAAACGCGCTGACCGGAAGCGAAGCCTTGACAACGCCCGACGATACCTGGGCCGCAAGTATGACTACCTGTACCTGCCGGATAATGAAGACATATACTGCTCAGAACTGGTGCAGCTGGCCTATGTCAACAAAAAGGGACAGCCGCTCTTCACGACTATCCCTATGTCATTTCACGACCAGTCAGGCCGCATTACCGACTACTGGACGCAGTTCTATGCCGAACGCGGACTGGAAGTACCCGAAGGTCAGCCAGGCACCAACCCAGGCGAACTGTCACAACGCAGTCTGGTCAGCATCATCGGCCGCCTTACACCAGACAAAAGTCCAAGTCAGCGGTAATTTGCTCCTTGTCCAGATGCTGACCGATGAAGACCAGCTTCTGCATGCGGTCGCCATACTGGTCGTCCCAGTCGGTACGTAGCTGTTCGTTACGTTCCATCATCACCTCCAGCTCGTCCTTCGGCATGGTGGCGTACCATTGTCCGGCATTACGCAACGTTACCTGACGGCCTGCCTGCTCAAAGACGTAGCAGATGTCTTCCTCGCCCTTGAAGTAGCAGATGCCCTTGGCGCGAATGATGCTCTTCGGGAATTTTCGGGCCACAAACTCATCAAACAAGCCGAGATTCATCGGCCTGCGGGCGTAATAGACGAACGTGCCGATGCCGTATTCCTCAGCCTCACCCTCGTCATGATGGTGGTGATGGTGCTCATGATGATGATGTTCATGTTCATCATCATCGTCGTCATCATCGTCATCATCAATTGTGTCCCCCTCGGTGGACGAATGGGGGGCCGAGGGAGCTTTCTCCAGCTCCTGAATCCAGGCTGCTGAGGTGGCCACCTCCTCGAAGTTGAACTTCTGCGTGTTGATGATGTCGTCCAGTTCCACGTTACCGTAGTCACACTCTATGATGTCGGCCTTGGGCTGAATGGCTCGTATGATTTCACGCACCTGGGCCAGCTCCTCTTTCGACACCTCAGAGGCCTTGTTCAGCAGGATGATGTTACAGAACTCAATCTGCTGAATGACCAGGTTCTCAATGTCTTCCTCGTCAATGTTCTTGCGCATCAGGTCGTGACCGTTCTGGAACTCGTCACGCATACGCAACGCATCGACCACCGTCACGATGCAGTCCAGCTGCACCAGTCCGTCCTTGATGTAGTCAGGGCCCATCATCGGCATGCTGCAAATGGTCTGGGCGATGGGTGCCGGCTCGCAGATGCCGCTTGCCTCTATGACGATGTAGTCAAAGCGCTTCATGCTCGTAATGTCGCGCAACTGCTCTACCAGGTCCATCTTCAGCGTGCAGCAGATGCACCCGTTCTGCAAAGCCACCAGCGAGTCGTCCTTCTGGCCCACTATGCCACCCTTCTCAATGAGGTCAGCATCAATGTTCACCTCGCCTATGTCGTTCACAATGACGGCAAACTTGATGCCTTTCCGGTTCTGCAATATTCTGTTGAGGAGTGTTGTCTTGCCGCTGCCCAGATAGCCCGTCAGCAGCAATACGGGAATGTTTTTTGTGTCCATTACTTTTGTATTTACGATTTACAAATTTTCTATTTTCGATTTTTCAGACGGCAAAGGTACAACTATTTTGCAACAACGCCAAACATTCCGCCGTCATTTTTTTGACTTCTCCGTAACCAAACTACCACTTTGCCGTAACCAAACTACCACTTTGCCGTAACCAAACTACCACTTTACACTAACTAAACCTATAACTTGCTGTATTCACTCTTTTCTCTTTTTGTTTTCTCATTTCCTGAAAAAGTTTGGCTATTTGAGAGAAAAAGATTAACTTTGCAGGCATGAAAAAGATTTTTACAGGAATAATAGTTGCAGCGGTGGTGCTGACAGCTGGCTGCAGCAAGGGAGAGAACAGCGGTGGAATGAGCTTCGAGAAGGCTCAGTCTGAACGTGAGGTGGCTCTGGCAGGCGGGAACGATGCCCCGTCGTGTAAGGTAATGCTCGAAGTGCTCTACGCCAAGAGCGGGAATGCAGAGGCCGACAAGGCGGTGAACAATGCCATTGAAGATCGCCTGTTCGCCATGCAGAACCTGACCATGCAACAAGCCGTTGACTCGTTTGCCAACAGCTATACGGCCGATTACAAGCAGAGCCTTACCCCACTCTACGAGGTTGATAAGGCTGACCCAGAGAAACATGCCTGGTACGAATATCACTATACCATCACCACCAAGACCCAGCCAGGAAAGGACAACGTGGTGGTTTATGTGGTAGAGACTGACTGCTACGAGGGAGGTGCCCACGGCATACAGCAGCAGCTGGTAATGAACTTCAACACCACGACGGGTGAGCAACTCAAGTTGGCCAACATCTTTGTGCCGGGTTACGAGCGACGCCTGAGTGACCTGCTGCTTGAGAAACTGATGGACCAACTGGACGTGAAGACGCTGGACGAGCTGAAGCAGAAGGACTACCTGTATGCTGTGGACATGTTCCCCACGGAGAATTTCATGTTAGGCGAGGATGAGCTGACCTTCATCTATAACACCTACGAGATTGCCCCATACTCGGCGGGCAGGACAGAGCTTAAGCTGAAATGGGATGAGGTGGAGGACCTGCTGAAACGATGAAGAATAACGTACACCACATTATAATAATATGAATGCAGAACTGATTACCAAATACTTCCAGCTGACGGAGGTGCAGCAAGCCCAGTTTGAACAGCTGGACGCACTCTACCGCGACTGGAACGCAAAGATTAACGTGATATCAAGAAAGGACATCGACAACCTGTATGAGCACCACGTGCTGCACTCGCTGGCTATTGCCAAAATGGTGCACTTCAGGCCAGGAACTACTATTCTTGACTTCGGCACAGGTGGCGGTTTCCCGGGAATTCCGCTGGCTATTATGTTCCCGGATTGCCAGTTCAAACTGATTGACGGCACGGGCAAGAAGATTCGCGTGGCTCAGGAGGTGGCCACAGCCATAGGACTGAAGAATTGCCAGCCTGAGCACCTGCGCGGCGAGGAGGAGAAAGGTAAGTTCGACTTTGTGGTAAGCCGCGCCGTGATGCCCCTTCCCGACCTGATGAAGATAGTCAGGAAGAACATCAGCACACATCAGCAGAACGCCCTGCCTAATGGTGTCATCTGCCTGAAAGGTGGCGACGTGCAGGCTGAGACGCAGCCCTTCAGACGCATTGTGGAAGTGGCAGACATCAGCCAGTGGTTTACTGAGGAATGGTTCCTGCAGAAGTACTGCATTTATGTGCCAGCGTGATGTAATAATTAATGATAAACAATAAACGACATAATTTAAGATGTTGACTATAAAATGCTTCGAGGTTAACCCGATTCAGGAGAACACCTACTTGGTGAGTGACGAAACGAAGGAGGCTGTCATCATAGACTGCGGCACATTCTACAGCCAGGAGCACCAGGCTCTTATCACTTATCTGCGCAACGAGGGGCTCAAGCTGCGCCACCTGCTGTGTACCCACGGACACCTGGATCATTGCTTTGGCAACTACACCATCTACAAGGAACTGGGTGTGAAGGCTGAGGTTATGGCTGACGACGAGTTCCTCATTACCCGTTTAGACGAACAGGCTCGTAACATGTTCGGATTTGAACTGGAGGACGAGGTGCCTCCCGTGGGCAGATACCTGAGCAAGGAGGACATTATTGGCTTTGGCCATCACCAGTTGACGGTCATTCCCACCCCAGGCCATACGCCCGGCTCTTGTGTCTTCTTTTGTGAACAGGAGCAAGTGGCCTTTACAGGTGACACGCTGTTTCATCTGAGCGTTGGGCGTACAGACTTTGAGCGTGGCAGCTATCTTGACCTGATAAAGAGCATGCAGCTGCTAAGGCAGACACTACCTGGCACCACCAAACTCTACCCTGGTCACGGCGGCAGCACCACCATGTCAATTGAACTGGCTAATAATCCGTATTTGGGAGGTTCTGTGTAACGAAGGCTTAACCCCACCCTTGTTTGGTCCAAACAAGGATGCCATGTGGACGTATAAAAAAATAGATTGTCTCACGACAATCTATCTTCAAAATTAACCTTAATAATCTAATACCATGAAAAACACATTGCAAATATACGGTATTTTGTGCAAAATGCAAAGTAGTTTAAAGGCACAGACTCTATGTTTTATAGTTTGTTAAACTTTACTCCATTCCATTTAAAACTCATTAACGCTTTTACGTTTCCAACATCAATCTCGTCATCTTGTGGTACAGCAGGATTGCTGACGGAGAAACTGATGATATCATCAGTAGGCGACAATTCTGCCTGGAGGAAACATGGAGTAAGTATCTTCCGAACCTCAAGAAACCGCTCGTTAGTCATAGTGGAAGGGCGCACCAATAGCTGGTCGGTAGTAACCAGCTGGTCAACCGTCAGTTCCAGCTGTCTCCATAAACAGGAATAGAAACTGACCACACTCGACTGAGCCTCGACGCCATAAGTGCGCACCATGCATACAATGTAGTTCATGCTGTCAACAGGCGTACTTACAGGCAGCAGACGCAACTGAAGCCTTGAGGCCTCGTTGAGTTGCAGGCAGAGATAACGGTCAGAAAGTGCCGTCATCTCTGACTTGCCGTTGAGCGCGTTTGTGACCTTTGCCTCCATGTTCGACTCCATGAAGTCGATGAAGTCAAGCCTGTTGTTTTGCGAAAGGTAGGGCAACAGCGAGTCGGGCATAGCCTTGAAGACCTCCTTTGCCGTCGGGCTCTGCGCCTTTAGGGTGGAAGAACATAGAATGCAGAATGCTGCGCACAACAACACCCGCCCCCTCACGAGTCTTCTCATCACGTTAACCTTCATCTCCATGTATATTGTTCAATACTTAATATTGATTATTTGTGTCATCCACGTCCCTCGCGAAGGTCTTTTACGCGGACGGCCTTGCCCTCCGACTGAGGAAGTGAACCCTTCTTGACCAGCTTGACACGCGGGGTGAGCAGTATTTCATCCTTCAGGGCACGCTGAATGTCACGCGTCATCTTCTGCAGCTCAGGATAAACGTCAGTCGTCAGGCCGTCCAGCTCTACCTCAACAGTCATAATGTCATTGTCATCCTCAGTATCGAGGGTGATAAGATAGTTACTACCCAAGCCTGGGTACTGCACCAGTATCTTCTCCACCTGCATGGGGAATACGTTGACACCCTTGATGATGAACATGTCGTCAGTACGTCCCTTGATGCGGTCAATGCGACGGTGGGTACGTCCGCAGGCACACTCACCAGGAATAATGCGCGTAAGGTCACGCGTGCGGTAGCGCAGAATGGGCATCATGGAGCGGTCGAGCGTGGTGAGTACCATTTCGCCAATCTGTCCGTCGGGCACAGGCTCCAGCGTGTCAGGGTCAACAATCTCCAAAATGTAGTTGTCTTCCCACAAGTGCATGCCCTGCTGCTCCTTACACTCAAAGGCTACGCCAGGACCATTCATCTCGGTCATTCCGAAAGAGTTATAGGCCTTGACACCCAGCAGCCGCTCTATGCGTCGGCGTTGCTCCTCTGTATGTGGCTCTGCACCAATGAAGAGGGTGCGCAGCTTGGTGGTCTTGGGGTCAACCCCTTCTTCCTGGAAAACCTCTGCCAAACGAATGGCGTACGAGGGAATGGCATGCAGGCAGGTCGTGCCGAAGTCACGAATGAACATAATCTGACGCTTCGAGTTACCAGCAGCGGCAGGAACGGTGGTAGCACCCAGTTTCTCTGCACCATACTGGAAGCCCAGTCCGCCCGTGAACATACCGTAGCCGCTGGAGTTCTGGAACACGTCAGTATCACGACAGCCCACCATATACATGTCACGGGCTATCATGTTGGCCCATGAGTCAATGTCGTGGCGCGAGTAGGTAACCACCGTCGGGTGGCCTGTGGTTCCGCTGGTGGAGTGAATGCGGATGGCATCCTTCATGTCACCGCCTACCAGTCCGAAGGGATAGTTGTCGCGCAAGTCCTGCTTGGTGGTGAACGGTATCTTGCGGATATCGTCAACGGTTTGAATACTCTCAGGCGTAATGCCCAGGTCACCCAGACGCTTCTTGTAGAAGGGCGACTTCAGGGCAATTTCAATACTTTTACGAAGTTTCTCTACCTGTAACTTTTGCAACTGCTCGCGAGGCATAGTCTCAAGCTCTGGTTGCCAATACTCTGTATTATTCATCATAAACGTTTTAGTTTTTGTATAATTGCATCATCATTACAGCGGCCAGACCTGCCGTCTCTGTACGCAGACGACTCTGTCCAAGATGGACTGACACAAAGCCATGACTGACTGCTGCGCGTACCTCGTCGATGGAGAAATCACCCTCAGGACCTATGAGCACCAGCACATCGTCAGTTGCTGGCAACTGGCGCAGCTCATCAAATAAATAGGTACGCGCGACCTCTTCGTAGCAATGGGCTATGAACTTCCTGCCTCGATGCTCACGGGCAATGAACTGCAGAAAGGGCTCCATGTCGTTTACCACCGGTTTCCAGGCCTTACGGCTCTGCTTCATGGCTGAGACGGCTATCTTCTCAAGGCGAGCCACCTTTACTACCTTACGTTCAGAGAACTGGCAGCTGAGTAACGTCAGTTCGTCAAGACCTATCTCGACGGCCTTCTCTGTCATCCACTCCATGCGCTCCATCATCTTCGTGGGGGCAATGGCCAGATGTATGTGGCCCTGCCATTGACGCGGTTGCGGCTTGGTCTCTACGATGCGGAATGAGCAACGCTTCTGCGTGGCCTGTGTCACCTCTGCACCATAAAAGGAGCCCTGCCCGTCCATGAGCATCAGTTCGTCACCTTCATGCAGGCGCAGCACCCTCACGGCATGAACGGCCTCTTCGTCAGGCAGGTCTGTCGAGGTGGCCACATCAGGCGTATAGAAATAGTGCTCTTCCTTCATTTCTTATCATTCGACTTATTACGATAGTTCATTTCTTCCTTGATGTAGCCTGCCAGTCGGTAGTTCTCTTCCTCCAAGGCCTGCTGCAGAAGAGTGTTGAGATTCTCGTCGTCAAGGGTGTTAATAGGTATCTGGACCTTGTTCGTGCCTACATTAAATGGCATAGCCTGAGCATCCATCAGCTTTCTGTCAATGAAGATGGGGATACCTTCCATAATGTGCAGAAGGACAGCATCGCTAAGCCGTACCTTGCGTTCAGTAAAGGTCTCAGTATTATTGAGGGTAGTCAGGTACTGCCCGTCCTTGATGCCAAAGATGACGATTTCAAGGGCCTCCAGGTTGACATAGTCGTTCAGCATGCCCACCAGCACCTCTGGCAGCAAAGTGCGGCATATCTCCAACTCCCCAAGACGCATGCGCAGCTGATTGCACGTTACCTGGTCGCAGATAATGTTAATGGCACGCTCTCCGTTAACATCAGTCAGCGAGAGAACACCCATCGTTTCGCGCTCTTCGGCAGAAACCTCAGAAAGATTCCTGAATATCAGTTGCACACGTTCCATTACGTAGTCTTCTTATTTCTTCTCGGGTTTGAACATCAGGGCGAAGGCTACACCCACAGCAAGCGCAAAGGCAGCAAAGATGAACCAGCAGGTCTGCCAGCCATTTGACTCGATGCCCAGCAGGTAGCCGTCCTTCCACTGGCAAAAATAATTAATGATTTCACCGGCTGCCAAGGTGCCTACGGTAGCACCCACACCATTGGTCATCATCATGAAAAGGCCCTGTGCAGAAGCCTTGATAGAGGGTTCGCACTCCTGGTCAACAAAGATACCACCCGAGACATTGAAGAAGTCGAAGGCCACACCATAGACGATGCACGACAGCACGAAGAGCAGCACACCAGGCATACCCGGGTCACCCACTCCGAAGAAGCCAAAGCGGAACACCCATGCAAACATGGACATGAGCATAACCACCTTGATGCCATAACGCTTCAGGAAGAAGGGAATCATCAGGATACAAAGAGCCTCGCTAATCTGGGATATAGAGGTGAGCAGCGTAGCGTTGTTGGCTGCGAACGTGTCAGCAAAGGCTGGGTCGCCTTTGAAGCTGGTGATGAAGGGTCCGGCATAGCCGTTAGTCACCTGTAGGCACATACCAAGCAATGCTGAGAAAATGAAGAACAGGGCCATCTGCCGGCGCTTGAAGAGCTTAAAGGCATTCAGGCCCAACGATTCCACAAGCGATACTTTCTCAACCTTCTTCACAATCGGGCACTCGGGCAGCGTGAAGCAGTAGGCACAAAGTGCTATGCTCAGCACACCAGACACGAAGAACTGCATGTAGGTGTATTGGAACTTATTGGCATTCTCGGCCAGAGTCATCGAGAAACCTCCGTCTGACCATACTGCACAGTTGACGAACCACATGGTTACGATGAAACCGACAGTTCCAAGCACACGAATGGGCGGGAAATCCTTCACCGTGTCAAGACCATTCTTCTTCAGAATGGTGAAAGCAGTAGTATTGGCAAGTGCGATGGTAGGCATAAAGAATGCCACGCTAATAGAATACAAGGCAATGAAGAGACCCTTGTCGGCTATCTCCTGCCCTATTCCTGCCTGATAACCCATCCACCAGCAGCCCAGCATAAAGGCGCCTGCCAGCAAATGGCAAAGGCCAAGCAGACGCTGAGGCTGAATATACTTATCGGCAACAATACCCATCAACGTGGGCATGAAGATGGACACAATGCCCTGAATAGCATAAAACCAGGAAATTCTGTCACCTAATCCTGCTGTGCCTAAGTAGTTTCCCATACAAGTGAGGTAGGCTCCCCACACGGCGAACTCCAAGAAGTTCATGACCGCCAAACGCGTTTTTAGATTCATAGTCGTAATTATTTTTAAAGTTTTTGATTATTTTTGTAAGCTGTCAGGCTACCATCAGGGGCAGCTCTTAACTCTATGGTTCCTGCCACCCATTCTGTTCGGGCCTGCTCGCCCTCAAGCGGATAGACCCTGTTGACCTTGCCGCCGGCAATCTCCACCACTCCAAGCACTTTTTGGGTACCGTCAGGAAAGATGATGTCGTGTGCTGCCAAACGTCTAACTTTGTCCATTACATCAGCGGTTTAACTGTTGTCGTGTCTTTGGCTTCCTGCTCTTCCTGCCGTTGTTTGTGGAAACGAACAAGCTGTATCTGGTCAAGGAACAGCATGTTGTTGGCATCCTCGTCAGAAGGCTGCAGGTAAATGAATGTCCTGATGTCCTTCACCAGGTGATCATCAACTCCCGAAATGCGAAGCGTAGTGAAACCTGACACCGTGCAATGTACCAGATGGGTGGAGACGCTGTCATTATCGTAACGAACAGCAGCATAAATCAAGGCATCTTTCATGCCCGACTTATAGAGGTAGTTTGCCCTCAGGTTGAACTGGAAAACATCACCCTTCTTAAAGGCAGAGTCGGCCTTCAGCTCAAAGCTCACACGGTTAAAGCCTGCACGAGGGAGGAGCAGCAGAGCCGTAGCATCGTTCCAGATGTTGGCAGTATCGCCTGTCAGGCTCATCGTGGTAAGGTCACCCAAGGCACCTACCGATGCACCCAGCGACATGGCCTCTTCGTTCAAACGCTCTGTAACCTCCTGATAAACCTCAGCAAACTTATCTACATGCCCATAATAATAAATGAGCGAGGAGTCCAGCACGGCCTGTGTAGTCCCATGCTTCTTCAGCACGGCCTGCATGTACATGGTCTCGTTGAACTCAGGCGAATCGGAATTCCTATGCTGGCTGGCCATAGCCCTTGCCACATGGTAGTCGTAGAGAATATCCTCCATGTCACCAGGACTGAGAATGCCCGATGGAATGGAGGGTTTACAGGCTGCAAGCAACGCGAGCACCATCACCAGTAGCACAAGCCGTTTATTCCGTTTCTTCGTCATCAGCTGTTGTTGTTTCGTCTTGCTTCTTTTGGAAAGACAGCTGGCTCAGTTCCTGACGGTAGAAGAGCAGCAGAGCAATAATGCCAACACTCACGCAGGCATCGGCAAAGTTGAAGACGGGACTGAAGAATACAAACTCCTGACCGCCCACAACAGGCATCCACTCAGGCCACGTTGTTTCTATCAAGGGGAAATAGAACATATCTACTACCCTGCCCTGCAGGAACGGCGCGTAGCCGTCACCAAACGACACCAGTTCTGCTATGTGATAAGGTGTAGAAACATTGAAGATAAGTCCATAGAACATGCAGTCAATAAGGTTGCCCATAGCTCCTGCCAGTATCAGCGATAGCAGTACCACATAGCCGCCACGGGCCTTCTCCCTGACTTGAAGCCAGATGTAATATCCCAGACCGATTACTGCTACCACACGGAAGAGCGACAGGAAGAGTTTGCTACCTATCTCCATGCCGAAGGCCATTCCGTTGTTCTCAATGAACGAAATCTTAAACCAGCTGAACACCTCGATACTCTCGTGAAGACTCATGTTCGTCTTCACCCACACTTTCAGCACCTGGTCAATAATGAGGGCCAGCAGCACTATCAGTACTGCCGTCCACCCATTGTTCCATATCGTCTGTTTTGACGTAGTCATTATTTGCGATTCATCTTTGACTCCACGCTCAGCGTAGCATGGGGTACAGCACGCAGACGCTCCTTGGGAATCAGCTGACCTGTGATACGGTCTATGCCGTACGTCTTGTTCTTAATTCTGACGAGTGCTGCCTCCAAACCCTGAATGAACTTCTGCTGGCGGGCGGCCATCTGGATCAGCTCTTCCTTCGTTTGGGTAGCGCTGCCTTCTTCCAGTGCCTTATACGTCGGTGATGTGTCATCAACGTCGTTGGAGTCCTGGTTCATCAATACACGCATCATCTGGTCATAGTCACGCCTGGCCAGAGATAGCTTTTCATCTATAATCTGACGGAACTCTTCCAGTTCCTCGTCAGTGTAACGTGTTTTTTCTGCCATAATTAGCTAAGATTTAGTTATAGTAATATTTATTGTGAATTCATCGAACTCTACCTCCTGACCGTCGTTGGCCTCGATGTCGATAGCATCGGCCAAAACCTGGGTCTTGATGTATTCGCCAAAATGCTCAACTGCATTCTCCACTTCTGCATGGGGTGACAGCACAATGCTGATGCGGTCGGTAATCTCCAAACCACTCTCCTTTCGAATGTTCTGAACACGATTGATGATTTCGCGGGCCATTCCTTCCTGACGCAACTCGTCAGTAAGCTCGACTTCAAGGGCTACAGTCAACGAACCTTCGTTAGAGACAAGCCAGCCGGGAATGTCCTCGCTGATAATCTCAACGTCAGCCAACTCTACAGTCAGGTCGTTGCCATCTACCTGAATGCCAATGGTACCAGCAGTCTCAAGTGCTGCTATCTGCTCCTGTGAGAGGTTGTCCATCTGGGCTGCAACACCCTTCATGAGCTTGCCGAACTTCTTGCCCATCGTCCTAAAGTTGCACTTTACCTTCTTAACAAGAATACCCTGACCCTCAACGAATTTCAGTTCCTTGACATTTACCTCATTCATGATAAGGTCCTTCACGGCCTCAATGTGGCGCTGCTGCTCGGCTGTAGCAGGTATCATGATGCTCTGCAGCGGTTGGCGAACCTTGATGTTCACCTTACGACGCAGGGCCAGAACCATAGAAGTAATCTTTTGGGCCATCTCCATACGCACCTCCAGGTCCTTGTCGATGAGCGTTTCATCAGCAACGGGGAAAGTGTCCAAATGAACGGAGTCTTTCTCGCCACCAAGATCCTTGTACAGTTGGTCTGCATAGAACGGAGCAAACGGAGCCAACAATTTCGCTACCGTCATAAGGCAAGTGTAGAGGGTCTCGTAGGCAGAACGCTTGTCGGCACTCATTTCCTTGCCCCAGAAGCGTTTACGGTTCAAGCGTACAAACCAGTTACTGAGGTCGTCGTTGACAAAGGCATCAATGAGTCGGCCAGCACGGGTGGGATCAAAGTTCTCCAGCTCTTGGGTCACCTTCTTAATAAGGGTATTGAGTGAAGACAGTATCCAGCGGTCAATTTCCGGTCGCTGTTCCGTAGGCTGTGCCTCAACACCCTGGGGCTCCCAGCCATCCACGTTGGCATAGAGGGCAAAGAAGCTATACGTATTATATAAGGTACCGAAGAACTTGCGACGTATCTCATCCACACCTTCAGGATCGAACTTCAGGTTGTCCCAAGGCTCAGAGTTGGTCATCATGTAGAGGCGCACGGCATCAGAGCCATACTTCTCAATCATTTCAAACGGATTGACCACATTGCCCACATGTTTCGACATCTTGTTTCCCTTGGCATCGAGCACCAATCCCGATGAAATGACGTTTTTAAAGGCTACGGAGTCAAATATCATAGTGGCAATAGCATGCAACGTAAAGAACCATCCACGGGTCTGGTCAACACCTTCATTAATGAAGTCGCAAGGGAAGGCTATGCGCTTGTCGATTAAATCTTTGTTCTCGAACGGATAGTGTACCTGAGCATAGGGCATGGAGCCTGAGTCGAACCACACGTCAATGAGGTCAGTCTCACGCTTCATGGGCTTACCGTTAGGCGAAACAAGCACATAATAGTCAACATATGGGCGGTGCAGGTCTATGCGGTCATAGTTCTCCTGCGACATGTCGCCAGGCACGAAACCGGCATCCTTGAGCGGGTTAGAGGTCATGAAGCCTGCTTTTACAGATTTCTCGATTTCATCGTACAACTCCTCTACGCTGCCTATGCAAAGCTCTTCACCTTCCTCACTACGCCAAATGGGCAGCGGGGTGCCCCAGAAACGGCTGCGTGAGAGGTTCCAGTCGTTCAGGTTGTCGAGCCAGTTGCCAAAACGGCCTGTGCCTGTTGACTCCGGCTGCCAGTTGATGGTCTTGTTCAGTTCGCTCATGCGCTCCTTGCAGGCTGACGACTTGATAAACCATGAATCCAACGGGTAGTAGAGCACTGGCTTGTCTGTACGCCAGCAATGTGGATAGTTGTGAACGTGTTTCTCTATCTTGAACACCTTGTTTTGGGCTTTCAGGTCCATGCAGATGGAGATGTCAAGCGTCTCGTCCTTGTCTGTCAGGGTGTCGTCATAAGCATTCTTCACGTAACGACCGGCAAACTTGTTCCACTCCTCTACATTCACATAGTTCTTGACGAATTCTGCATCCAGGTCATCAATCACGAAGTACTTTCCCTGCAGGTCAACGACAGGACGTTCATTTCCCTTCTTGTCAATGAGCACAATGGGACAGATGCCGGCTTTCTTGGCCACGAAGGCATCATCGGCACCAAAGTTCGGAGCAATGTGTACGATGCCAGCACCATCTTCCGTTGTAACATAGTCGCCGGGAATAACGCGGAAAGCATCACCCATTGGCTTAATGGCAGGCATCAACTGCTCATACTCCATACCAACGAGGTCGGTTCCCTTATAGCGGCCTACGATACGATACGGCAGGGATTTCTCACCCTTGTTGTATTCGGGCATCTCACCACCATCGGTAATGTTACCTTCAGCAGGAAGATAGGCATTCAGACGAGCTTCTGCCAGCACCAGCGTTACCTTTTCTGCGGTATAGGGGTTATAAGTCTCAACGGCTACATAGTCTATCTTTGGACCTACGCAGAGTGCAGAATTGGCTGCCAACGTCCACGGTGTGGTGGTCCAGGCAAGGAAATAAGGCGTGCCCCACCCTGTCATTTCCGGTTTGGGGTTCTTCATTTTGAACATCGCCGTACAGGTGGTGTCCTTCACATCGCGATAACAGCCTGGCTGGTTCAGCTCATGGCTTGAAAGTCCAGTTCCTGCAGCAGGTGAATAAGGCTGAATGGTGTAGCCCTTATAGAGCAGTCCCTTCTGGTAGAACTGCTTAAGCAGCCACCAAAGGGTTTCTATATACTTATTATCATAAGTGATGTAGGGATGGTCAAGGTCAACGAAATAGCCCATACGCTCGGTTAGGTCACGCCACTCTGCTGTATAGGTCATTACGTTCTCACGACATTTCAGGTTGTAGTCCTCTGTCGAGATGTAGCGTTCACTCTCCTTGTTGTCAATGTCAGCCTTGGTAATACCCAGTTCCTTCTCAACACCCAGTTCTACAGGCAGTCCATGAGTATCCCAACCAGCCTTGCGCTTAACCTGAAAGCCGCGCATGGTCTTATAACGATTAAACGTGTCCTTGATACTGCGGGCCAGCACATGATGAATGCCAGGATGGCCGTTAGCCGAAGGAGGACCTTCGTAAAACACAAACTGAGGACACCCCTCGCGCTCATCAACGGAGCGCCAGAAAACATTTTTCTCCTTCCACATCTGCAGGATTTCATTGTTCACCTGCGTCAAATTCAAGCCGCTATGTTCGGCAAATCTCTTTGTCATATTTTTTGATAATTTTCTTACTCTTTTTATTTGAGCTGCAAAAGTAAGTATTTTTTTTGACTCCACCAAATTATTAGGAAAATTAAAAAGTGAATAACAAAAAATGACATGGAAAGAGGGCGACTTTGGAACGGAAAATGGCCGATTTTAAGGCATAAAGGTGCCGAGTTTAAGGTACAAAGGTGCCGAGTTCCGAGTGCAAAGGTGCCGACTTCCAGGTGCAAAGATGCCGAGTTCAGAAACTGCGGCGGGCGGTGCATTTGATTGCACCGCCCGCTCAAATCAAGTTGACCGCCCGCTCAACTCCCCTTTGTGTCCGTTTTGCTGAAACTTCAGCAAACGGATAGCTGTGACGGGCTAACGGAACGTCAATGCAAAGGTACAAAATTTTCTTGGCAAATGCAAGAAAAACGACAGGAATTTAAAAAAAATCATGGGGGCAGGTTCTGTTTGAAATGAATTTCACGAAATCAATCGAAAACTGAATCTGCCCCCCCCTCTATGATTTCTTGATGTTACTTCACGATGACCTTTTTGCCATTCTTCACATAGATGCCCTTAGTAGGCTGGGCGACGCAGCGACCGCTGAGGTCGTACAACTCGCCGTCCTCGTTGGCAGCAGCGGAAGAAACAGCGTTAATGCCAGTCGTCTCGCCCTCATGTACAATGGTCAGTCTCTGGGCATTTGCCGTTGAAGCAGGAACCAGTTCAATCCAGCACTTGCCAGCGGTCAGCGTCGTCTCACCGTCCTTCACGGTGACGGTCGGCGTGATGGTACTGCCCGTGTAGGTCTGGTCGCCAATGGCCTGAATCCATGCGTCCTGCAGGTTCTTGGTGTACGTCACCACCACCCACACGTTAGCCTCGGGCATGGTGAACGTCCAAGTGCCGTCGGCCTCGTTCTTCGTCACATCGATGTTGCCCAGCAGTTCGGGGGCGCGGTTCATGCCGAGAGCCGGAGCCCCAGCAGCCCATGTGGTGTAGGCGCGGACGGTCACATCCTTCGTCGAGAAGCCCTCATTGGGTGTCACGCTCACAGTCACCACTCCAATTGAAGAGGTCCCAAATTGCTTCTTCAACAAAATCTTTCTTATTCTTTGGAACTATTACTGTACCAATACAAACGATTTTATTTTTACGCTTGTCCTTTGGAATAATATTTCCTTCAGAATCAGACCTTTTTTGTTGAAGTTGAAATACTTTTACTTTCATATTACATTCCACTATCAGTTTCAGCTTGAGCAATTAATTTATCAGGAATTTCATAAAGTAATTACAATTACCTATCTGTTCCCATTTAAGGTTATTTTCAAATCGAGCATTGTCAGGAAATTTCTCTCTCCAATAACCTTAAGGCTTACCTTGACACCAAAGATTATGTGTTATTACACGAGTTCCATCATTGAACTCAATCTGAAATTCAGCGCCACCAAATCCTTGAAAAGCAGCATTTGGTTCATCTGGCTCAATTACATAATGAGTCCCATCAATCATACACCATGTTAGAGGAGGACGCTGAGCATCCTCCTCTAACATATTACGCCAGAAATTACAACTAAAGCAAAGTTGGTGTTTAATCAATTCCGCTTCAATATAATAATTTTCTGGATGTTCTTCTTTTCCACAAATTTTACATTTCATATATTTTGTTTGTTTTAAAGTTTTTACTAAAAGAGCCGTCATAGTGGCTTCTTCTTTAAGTTCACTGTTTGTTTTACATTCTTGTAAAAACAAAGATTCCTCTTCAGAACTCATTTGTCCGAAGAGGAATTTATCAATTTGTTGTTCGTATTTCATTTCCAAGAATACTTTCCTATTATTTGTTTAAATATTGGATCATCAGAAATAGTTGCAAAGAGTAATGCACAAGTACGTATTTTTAATACTCCTAATTTACTAAATATTTCGTAAATAGATTTATTATTATCTAATAAAACTTGAAAAGCTTGAATTAATCTTTTCTTTAAAATTGGATTTTTTATATATTCTTCAGCTTCTTCACGTCCATCAAGTCCATAGAAATCAGTCAACTGGCTTGTCCCTTTTCTTTTCAGCTGAGGATAGACATACCTAATCCAACATTCAAAAGATGGTTTACCTTCTTGAATTTCCTTTAAAGCTAATTCATACAAGGTATAATTACCTCTTTTACCATTTTGGGCTGTGATAAATCTTTGTAAATTCATTTCCAATATTCATTAAAAAAAGGTTTACCATCACCTTTTATATCTTCAATTTCTTTCATAAAATTTTCACAATCCTCGATAAAGTCTTTTAAATCGTGTTCCATATAATTTACCTCCTAATTTTCTTGTATAAGCTGGACCTTTAAAAGCTCCATTATTTCCTATTATAGATGCCTATTCTGGTTTAGTAATAACATATGATTCAGGATGACTTCCAAAAGGTTCCATTTCGGGCGTATATAGTTCCTTGTCCATGTCGGGAAAGTCCTCCTCAAGTGGCATGTCAGGCAGCGTCCTGGTCTGTATGGGCTTGACGCTCTCTATGAGTATCGACACCAACTCCAGTTTCTGGCTGTTGTCCATGTCCTTCACCATTTCGCGGTAGTAGCTCATTGGATGAGCAGTGTGTCGTCTTGCGGTTTTTGTTGCCATATCTTCTTGCGTTTAGGATTTCACGGTGCAAAGTTACAACCTTTCTGCGAAATAATCGCAGAATCCCCTCAGAATTTTATATCCATCTTGTCTCAGTATGTCAAAGAACACTTTTTTCGTCCACGCGGTGGTGGATGAACTCGCCAAAGGGTATGTCCTTATGGCGGGTGGATGTGTAGAAGTGTCTGTGCTTTTTTAAACACTTTGGGAAACAAATTCGCTGATTTTCGGGGCAAATAGCGTTATATATGCATGGGAATAGTCCCAAATAACTTTCAAAAAAATCAAATATCAAAGGATGACGGATACAAAAAAGTCGAAGAATGTTTGGAAGAATAGAATAAAATTTATATCTTTGCAAACCGATAAATAACAAACTTAAAAACTTAAAGCACATGACATTCTTAATGATTATCCAACTGCTGGTAGTGCTTTTGGCATTATACGTGGGTTCACGCTACGGCAGTCTTGCCTTAGGTGCCATTTCTGGCATAGGCTTAGCAATTCTCGTGTTTGGCTTCGGGTTAAAGCCTGGTTCGCCGCCTACTGACGTCATCTACATCATCATTGCCGCTGTTACCTGCGCAGGCATCATGCAGGCATCCGGAGGTATGGACTGGCTCATTCAGATAGCAGAAAAGTTGTTGCGCAAGCATCCTGACCATATTACCTTCTTTGCTCCGCTCTGCACTTTCTTCCTGACGGTACTTGTCGGAACAGGCCACGTGGTCTATACCTTGATGCCAATTATTGTGGATATTGCCATTAAGAAAGGTATTCGTCCTGAGCGTCCTTGCGGTGTTGCTTCAATAGCATCTCAGGTAGGCATAACTTGCTCTCCCATAGCAGCTGCCGTTGTTGCGTTCGTGTCAATCTCTAATGCCAACGGATTCGACGTTACCATTCCTCAGGTACTCATGGTCAGCATTCCTGCATGTCTCTGCGGACTCATGGTTGCCGCTGCTTGCTCTTACCATCGTGGACTTGACCTGGATAAAGACCCCGGGTTCCAGGCCCGCATCAAGGATCCTGAACAATACAAGTTTATCTATGGTGACTCAGCTACCACCCTTGACAAGAAAATTGCTCCTGAGGCAAAGCGAGCCGTCTATATCTTCCTGACAGCATTGATAGTTATCGTCATCTTTGCTGCTTTCCAGAACTTGCTGCCCACCTACCCCACACTGCGTGCCGTAAAGGGTGCTACTGACTTGAACATCGGTCAGGACCTCACGCTTACAGCCGACCAGCTGGTGAAGGCAAAAGTGACAGTAGCCGGCATTACCGAGAGTTTCCAAAAGCCTCTGGCCATGAACTTGGTCATTCAGATTGTCATGATTTCGGCTGCAGCACTGATGATTATCTTCTGTAAGGCTGCCCCGAAGAAGGCTGTAGCTGGCCCTGTGTGGCAGTCGGGTATGGTGGCTGTTGTTGCTATCTACGGTATTGCCTGGCTGGCTGACACCTATTTCTCTAACTATCTGGGTGAAATGCAGACTATGCTGGTTGACATCGTAGCAAAGTACCCGTGGTCCATAGCATTGGTGTTCTTCCTTGTTTCTGTGCTCATCAACTCTCAAGGTGCGGTAGTGGTAGCCATGTTACCGCTGGCCTATAAACTGGGCATTGAGGGATGGGTGCTGCTGGGTGTACTGCCAAGCGTATATGGCTACTTCTTCATTCCGAACTATCCCTCGGATATTGCTACGGTGAACTTCGACCGTACGGGTACGACCATCATTGGCAAATACCTTCTGAACCACTCATTCATGATGCCCGGATTGGTTTGTGTCATCACTTCGACACTCGTTGCCTACGTATTGTCCTTGTTATTACATTAAAAAAATATAATTAAGGATGGTCATTTCAAAATAATTATGTACTTTTGCACAAAATTATTGTAAACACCAAGAAAGTATGAGTGCATCAGAGAACCAGCATCACCACCACCATCATCATAAAAAGGACGGTGCAAGCCTGTTTAAGCAGAAGTCCTTAAGAGCTATTGAACGCAACAAACTGATCCAGAAATGGCTTTTCAGATTCTTGTGTATTTTGGCTGTCGTCCTGTTTGTGATAATGGTGGCGGTATATATGCTCTAAATCTTACGAGTCCGCATTTTATAATGTCCCTCAAGCGAAATCCTCATTACACGCTTGACGGCATCGTTTGTCGGCGATAAGGACAAAGCGGTGTGCCCCATGGTACGCCGCATATTTATTTCCACACACGGATGCACCAGCACCTCGCCATCAACTTTTACCATCATCATGTCAACGCCCAACGGGCCATGATATTTGCTGCCAAGCAGGCGACCGATGATGGAGGTTAGAGACTCCTGAACGGCACAAAGGAAATCCAACGAAATGTAACGGCTGAGCATCTCCCTCTTTACTTCTTCACTGGCAAGTATGTTACCAGTATAGGCACCATTGGCCGTATGGAAGAGTGACAGACCAAGGTAATGAACCTGTCCTGTTTCGTCGGCAAAGAACTCCATGCCAAAATCCTTTACCTTATTATAATAAGGCTCTATCATCACACTTCCTTGAGCGCGCAGCGTATTCTTCACCCAACCTCTGAGCGATGGTGTCATTTCAGCAGAAAGAAGGAAGCGAATGCCCCGGCCGCTGGAGCTCCAAGGAGCCTTCAGCACAAGACGAGGATGTTTCGCAAGCTTTTCTTCGATTTCATCGAATGTGGTGCAAAGATAAGCATCGCCTATGGTTCCGGAAACATTGATTTCATGGAGCACCCTTGCCGAGAAAGACCGATGAGAGAGCTTGCGTATTTCTTCGATTTCATCGGTTGTAGGCAGTAAGCTCTCCTTGACCCCATATCGCAGCAACTGTGCACGTAGTGCCAAGTCCCATCCCCAAGGCTCGACTCCATCAATCTCAAGACCAGAGAGGTCGTTCTTTGTCACAAACAAGGGGTCTGGCAGATGCTTCTTGGCTCCTGCCGACAACCGGTGAAAGCGTATCCTGGCAGACGCAGCATCTTCAACAAGTACGGCATCTCCCTGCTCAGCCCAACAAGCAGGAAGGAAACCTAAATCAACACGTAGTGCCCGACCAGCATGAGGGGCAGTGAAGTTAGACCGATGAGCCGCTAAGGCTAAGTCGTGTTCTGGGTTAAAAACATGTAATTTCATTCACAAAACGTTATAATTCGTCCTTCGGGGCGCAAAATTACAACTTTTTTTTGAGATTTTGCAATATAGAGTTTGCAAATTCAAAGAAAATGATTAACTTTGCATTCGTTTTAAAACAAATCAGTTTATCAGGAGTAGTTCATGGAAGCGTTCTTCAGGACACATAGGTACTTGGTCGAGCATACGAATGCACCCGTTCGCCGCACGTTAATGGACGAAATTAACTGGAGCGACCGGCTCATTGGCATCAAGGGCACAAGGGGCGTTGGAAAGACAACGTTCCTGCTGCAGTATGCCAAGGAGAAATTCGACATCAGAGACCATAAGTGCCTCTACATTAACATGAACAACTTCTATTTTCAAGGACGCGGAATTGCCGATTTTGCCGGAGAATTTTATTATCAGGGCGGTCGGGTGCTGCTCATCGACCAGGTGTTTAAACAGCCAGAGTGGAGCAAGGAGTTGCGCCGTTGTTACGATGAACACCCGGGCTTGAAGATTATCTTCACAGGCAGTAGCGTTATGCGATTGAAAGATGAGAACCCCGAACTGAACGGTATTGTTAAGTCGTACAACCTGCGTGGCTTCTCTTTCCGAGAATTCCTGAACCTCATGACTGGCAATAACTTCCGTCCCTTTACACTCGAGGAAATTCTGCAGGACCATGAGCATATCATCAAGCAAATTCTGCCGAAAGTATCTCCCAACAAGTATTTTCAGGATTACGTACATCATGGCTTCTATCCCTTCTTTCAGGAACACCGCAACTACTCCGAGAACCTGCTGAAAACCATGAACATGATGACAGAAGTTGACATTCTGCTCATCAAGCAGATAGAGCTGAAGTATCTTACAAAGATTAAGAAACTTTTTTATCAACTGGCCGAAGAAGGTTCGAAGTCACCCAACATCTCGCAGTTGGCCAACGACATTGAGACCAGTCGTGCCACCGTAATGAACTACATTAAGTATCTGACCGATGCACGTCTGCTGAACATGATTTATCCTGTTGGAGAGAGCTTCCCCAAAAAGCCATCGAAGATTATGCTCCACAATTCCAACCTGCTGTATGCCATCTACCCGTTACAGGTGTCTAAGCAGGAGGCAATGGAAACCTTCTTCGTCAATTCCATGTGGAAGGATCATAAGGTGAATCAGAGCAGCCGCGACCAGTTCTACACGGTTGACGGTAAGCTGAAGTTCCGCGTCTGCGATGCAAACATCCCTCATAAAATAAGGTACGCGCCTGATGTTGTATATGCTCGTTACAACACGGAAATAGGCAAAGAGAACCAAATACCACTATGGCTGCTGGGGTTCCTATATTAATGAAATAACGTAGAAACGAAATATCAAATAATTTAATTCATTCATTATTTATCTAAACAAATGGCAAAAGAAAAGAAATTTATCACCTGTGATGGTAACGAGGCTGCGGCTCACGTGAGCTATATGTTCTC
>ONRS01000049.1 GCA_900320255.1 uncultured Prevotellaceae bacterium | reverse complement strand
CTCGTTCTCGTAGTCATCATAGTAATAATGATCGGTACCGATGTCAAAGAAACGGTAGCGCTTCAGATGTATAATCTGATGTATCTCAAAATATAAACAAATTGTTTTCATAATTTTTAATTAATGAAGAATGAAGAATGAAGAATGAAGAATTTGCTTCCGCTCTTCTCACGTTCCTACAGACGTTCATTCTGTTGTTTATTATTATTTTTTTTCTCTTTTATCCGAAGAAATCAGTCTGAAGATGAATTCCATTGGTCAACCTTTGCGGTAGCAAGTTCTTCATTCTTCACTTGATTACTGTTCCCAGCCAAGGGTACGCTTGTAGAGTGTTGCAATCCATGCGCCGACCTTCTCCCACGTAATCTGGTCAACCTCCTTCTTGCCCTCCTCCTTGAGGTAGTTGAAGAGCGAGTCGTTAGCACAGATGGAGTAGATGGCATCTGCCAGGGCGTGGATGTCCCAATAGTCAACCTTGATACAGTTGTTGAGGATTTCAGCACAGCCTGACTGCTTAGAGATGATGGACGGCGTGCCACACTGCATGGCCTCAAGCGGAGAAATACCGAAGGGCTCACTGACAGAGGGCATGACATAGACATCGCTGTCCTTGAGGCACTCATAGACCTGCTTGCCGCGCATGAAGCCCGGGAAGTGGAAACGGTCGGCAATGCCACGCTCGGCTGCCAGATAAATCATGGCATCCATCATGTCGCCGGAACCGGCCATGCAGAAACGCACGTTGCGCGTACGGCGGATGACCATGTTGGCAGCCTCGACGAAGTACTCGGGGCCCTTCTGCATGGTGATACGACCGAGGAAGGTAACCACCTTGTCCTTGCCGGTATGGTCGGGACGCGGAATGTCCTGATACTCCTGCGGCAGGGGATAGACGGCATTATGTACGGTGAAGCACTTGCGCGGGTCCTGATGATACTGGTTGATGACCGTCTGACGGGTCAGTTCAGACACGCACATGATGCAGTCGGCGTTGTCCATACCGTTCTTCTCAATGGAATAGACGGTGGGATTCACCTTACCGCGCGAACGGTCGAAGTCGGTAGCATGGACGTGGATGCACAGGGGCTTGCCGCTGACCTGCTTGGCATGGATGCCGGCGGGATAGGTCAGCCAGTCGTGCGCGTGAATGATGTCGAAGTCCATGGTGCGTGCCACCACACCGGCAATAATGGAGTAGTTATTGATTTCCTCGTGCAGATTGCCGGGATAGCCACCGGCAAACTCCATGGCACCGAGGTCGTTGACATTCATATAATTAAAGTCAGCATACAGATGGTCACGCAGACGGAAATAGAGCTCGGGATCCATGATGTTACCCACGCGGTCCTTCACATAGTCATAACTCACGTCGCGCCAGGCGATGGGCACGGCATTCATGGCCACAATGTTGCAGGCCGTGCGGTCCTCGTCGCCGAAAGGCTTGGGCAGGCAGAGCGTGATGTCCATGTCACCCTGTGCGAACAAGCCTTGAGAAATACCATAGTTAGCTGTGGCGAGTCCACCAAACACATGAGGAGGATACTCCCATCCAAACATTAATACTTTCATTGTCGTTCCTCCTTACTTTTGGTATGAATATTTTTCGAGTAACTTCAGCGTGCGCAGGATCTCGGCTACGTTCATGGCGAAGGCCATGGCGCCGCGTCCGTGGAACGGGGGGTTACCGTCGTAGAGTTCGCTGATGGTGCCCAGTGCGTGGTAGTCCATCTCCTCCTCGTAGCCTACCATCTGACGCTCGATGAACGACAGACGTGTGCGCTTGTAGAGTTTCAGGCATGCCTCCATGTAGAAGCCGCCCAGCCACGGCCATGCTGTACCCTGGTGGTAAGCATAGTCACGCTGCGTCTGCGGACCGACGTAGATGGGGTTATAGCCACCACTCTTCGGCGACAGCGAGCGCAGGCCCTTCGGGGTAAGCAGCTCACGGGTGCAGACATCGAGCACGCTCTTCTTCTGATCCTGATTCAGCGGCGAATAGTCGAGTGCTACGGCGAAAATCATGTTCGGGCGTACGCTCCAGTCCATGATGTTGCCATCGACATAGTCGAGCAGGTAGCCGTACTCGTTGAGGAAGGTAGCCACAAACGACTCCTTGCAGAGCTCGGCACGCTTCTCTAAACTCTCGGCGGTCTTGGTGTCACCCTTGTCGGCTGCCATGATGGCACCAAACTTCAGGGCGTTGTACCACAGGGCGTTGAACTCAACGATGTAGCCGGAACGCGGAACGACGGGACGACCGTTGGCGGTGGAGTTCATCCACGTAACAGCCTTGTCGCGACCGTTGGCATAAAGCAGGCCGTTCTCGTCGAGACGTAGGTTGGGGTGCTTGCCTGCCACTATATATTTAATAATGTCATTGACCAGCTTGCCATACATCCTGTAGCCCTGCTCCTTGCCGGCCTGCTTGACGTACTGCTGAATAGCCCAGACAGCCCAGAGGGGGACGTCAGGCTGCTCCATCTCGTAAATCTTCACGCTGAGCGGCTTGTTGTCCATAAACTCGCGCAGGCCCTTCTCGGCGGTCTTCATCACATGCTCGAAGTAGTCCTGCTCATCGATGGCGAGCGTCAGACCGGGCAGTGCAATAAACGTATCGCGGGCACGCGCCTTGAACCAAGGATAACCGGCCAGCAGATAGCGGTCGTCACTATCGTCGAGATGCTCGGGCGAGCTGCCGCTGCGGCGGTCGCGGTTATGGAACTGGTGGGCAGCGGTAACGAGACAGTGGTAGAAGTTGTCGCGCGGGGTGCGCAGACCCACCTCCTTCTCGAACAGCGACTTCAGCGTGCTGGACTTGATGGCCGACGTGGAGGCGGAGAAGACGATGCTCTCGCCCTTGCGGATAGGCATCTCGAAGTAGCCAGGCACATAGAGGTCCTCGTTGGAGGCGTAGCCACGCTCCTGCTCCTTCGGGTACTCAACACCGCGATACCAGTCGGGCTGGAAGATAAACTCATTCTTCTTCGAGAACTGCATGTACAGGTCAGGATAACCGGCATACATACAGGTCTTGATGCCATTGTCAACCTCGTGGTACTCGCGGCTGGCCGTCGAGTTCTCGTGAGTGAACTGACGCACGCTGCGGAATGCCAGGAAGGGACGGAAACGAAGCAACGTTGCCGAATGGGCATCCTCCAAAGTGTAACGAATAAGAAGACGGTCCTCGTAAGCCTGGAACACCACTTCTTTCTTTAATAACACACCACCTACACGATACAACGTGGTAGGCACTTTGTCACAGTCAAACTCCCGGATGTACTTGTGACCTTTAGGGCTGTAATTGTTTCCCTGATACTTGTGCAGGCCAAGATTGAACTCTGCGCCATGCTGAACCACTGTGGCATCGAGAGATGACAGCAGGACATGGTTTTCATCGTCGAGTTCGGGAACCGGCACGACCAACAAACCGTGATACTTACGTGTGTTACAATCCACTATTGTGGAGCACGAATAGGCTCCAGAGCGGTTGGTGCGAAGTAATTCACGACGGATGGACTCCTCAAGGTTAGTCATCACAGCTTTTTCGAATCGTAAATAACTCATAATTCCTATTTTAGGTTTTGCTTTATTTGTAAGTTTTAGATTTTCATTCCAAAAGTACGCAATTTCGGCGGGATGACAAAATAAATGCCCGATTATTTTACAAAATCGGGCATTTTTTGGTTTCTCTAACATTTTTTCAGTCTGGAATGAGGAAATTTACCACTTCTTCCTGTACTGTTATGCGATAAGGGCCGTCCAGTTTTCCTAACAGCCGGCCGTCGATGCCGACACGTGCCCGGGAGGTGTCGTTGAGCACCACTTCGCGGGTCCGGTAGGGGTGAACGCTGCGATGATTGAGGAAGCGTCCCGTCACCAGAAGCCACAGTCCGGCAAAGAGCTGGACAATCTTCTGGGGCTGATAAACCACGCTCACGTCAACCAGCCCGTTATAGGGTACGGCATTCGGCGTCTGACCGTAACCGGGACCACTGCCCACGCAGACGGTCATGACCTGACGCTCGATGACTTCGGTGTTGATACGTATGTTCATCTTATAATCGAGACGGTGGAAAGCCATCATCACAATAGAGGCAAAGAAGGCCAGCGTACGGGAGCCTAACAGCGAACGGGCCTGGCGCCGCTGGTTCATGACATCGGCAATGAGGCCTATGTTGACGCAGTTCAGGAAGTAGCGTTTCTGCTCATGGCCTGCCTCATCCTTATAATGTACGCAGCCCAGATCAACCTTTCGCACACGGTGCTTCACCAGCCAGTCAACGGTCTGCTGTATTTCGCTCTCCTTGAAGTCCCAGTAACGGGCAAAGTCGTTGAGCACGCCGTTGGGTATAACACCAAGGGCTATGGACTCGCTGACGGCAGGCTCTGCCTCCATGAGACAGTTGACCGCATCGTTGAGTGCCGAGTCGCCACCCACCACGATGATGGTCTTGTAACCATTATTAATAAGCATG
>ONRS01000030.1 GCA_900320255.1 uncultured Prevotellaceae bacterium | reverse complement strand
AGCTACACCTTCGGGTGAGAAAACGTCATACAAACAAATGTTGTTGGTCAGGCCCATCATCAGGGCTGTCTGTGCCATGTTTGATCCAATCATGCCGGCTGCGCCGACGATGGTCAGTTTGTCGTTAGTTAAAAATGCCATAATAATTTATAATAATACAATTTAATATTTATAACTTGCCCACAAAGGTAGTACAAACCCCGCTAAATGCAAAATAATTTAGGATTTTTTTTATTTCCGATGCACAGACAATTGAAGTGGCGTACTTTTTTACATGCCTTTCATACTGAAAATGCACCATTTTACCATGCCTATTGGTCCGCTCTTTCGTGACTTGTGTTAAGCACCGTTATGCCAAGTGCTGGAAAACGTGTAGCAATTTAATTGATTTTGCCTGGCAATTTAAGCTAATTCGCTCAGCAATTTAAATTAAATTGCTACACGTTTTCCAGCACTTGGCATAACATTGCCTGCCACAAGTCATAAAAAAGGCTTAAACTTGTCATGGTAATTTGGCCGACCCCGAGGGTGCTGACATGATTGTAGTTTTATATGCGCTGGCACCTTATTTAGGCACGCTGACCAATGAACTGGTGGGTAATGTGACGGCTACCCGACTGAAGTGCACGTTGACGTGAAACATGACTATTGGCACAACGGAAACACGAAGACCTACACCCACCAGCGGGTTATCTACCTGGAATAGTGGCCGGCGCGTAGAGCATCCCACGAAGGGCGTGTTTATTTCTAAAGGAAAGAAGGTGGTCAGGTAAGAGACTATATCTCTTCTAACGCGTAGTACTGATAGTCGCGCTTGACGCGCCAGAGGAAGGTGGCGTCGTCGCGCTCGTTACTTTGGTCGATGGACAAGGTGCGCCTCACCTGCTCAGCCAATGCACTGATACGAGGGTCGTCCTCTTTCAGCCGCAGCGTCTGGTCGATGAGGCTCACCTGCTCCATCGACAAGTTTTCTGCGGCAGGGTAGGCCGGGCGGTAGTTACGCGCGAAGGGGGCGAACTCGTCTATGCTGATGTGCATCTTCTGGTAGCTGTTCGTCTTGATGACCATGGTGCCGGCAGCCAGGTCGCCAATGCGGCGGTTGTCCTTGGTGATGAGCATGACGAGGACGCCCAGTCCGCTCATGGAGGGCCCGTCAATAATCATGAACATCCAGCGCAGCAGACAGGCTCCGATGCCGGCCGCTGAGCCGTCGGTCTTCACCACGCGCAGCTTCAGCAGCCGTTTGCCTAAGGTCTGTCCGCCTGCCAGCAGTTCGCAGAGGAAACCATAGAAGAGCGTGGGCAGCAGGATGACGAACACCATTACCAGCAGTTGCAGCTCTTCGGAGAAACTGAGCAGTTCGTAGTTGAAAATGAGATAGGAGAGTCCCAGTGAATAGACGGACTGTAAGGTCCAGTCAATGAGTTGTGCCAGCATGCGTTCGCCGATGCTGGCCGGTGTCTGGCTGATTCGGACGTATTGTCCTGTTACTATATTTGATGTAGCCATACTTATTTTTTCTTGTATTCGCTTGCAAAAGTAAGAAAAAGTTATTACTTTTGCCAAAGTTTTCGTGAAAAAATGAAAGAAGTAACGTTTATACGTCAGAATATAGAGAAATGGCGCAACGTGGAGCAGATGCTGGAAGGCGACGGCCACGTGGCTCCGGACCGGCAGGCCGATGCATACATTGACCTGACGGCAGACCTGGCGTTTGCCCAGACACACTTCCCCCGTTCACGCATTACGCTCTACCTGAATACGCTGGCGTCGGCCCTGCACAACCGCATCTATCGTTATAAGCGGGAGGATGTCTCGCGCCTGCTGACGTTCTGGACACACGAGGTGCCGCTGACCATTTACGACGCGCGGCGTACGCTGCTGGCTTCGTTCATTATCTTTGCCGTGAGCATCGTCATAGGGGCGGTGTCGCAATGGGGCGATGACTCGTTCTGCCGACTCATACTGGGCGACGAGTATGTTGACATGACGCTGCGTAACATTGCCATTGGGGAGCCGATGGCCGTCTATGACAGTGGTGCCGAGACGGAAATGTTTCTCGGTATTACCTTTAATAATATATTAGTATCGTTCAAGGTCTTTGTCTTTGGCGTACTGACCAGTCTGGCCACAGGCTTCCTGTTGTTCCAGAACGGTGTCATGCTGGGCTCGTTCCAGACATTCTTCTTCCAGCAGGGGCTGGGCTTTGAGTCGATGCTGGCCGTCTGGCTGCACGGCACGCTTGAGATATGGGCCATCATCGTGGCAGGAGCCGCCGGCATCACCCTGGGCAACGGCTGGCTGATGCCCGGCACCTACGGCCGGCTGACCTCGTTTATGATGGCAGCCCGTCGCGGACTGAAAATCATTGTGGGCACCGTGCCGGTCTTCATCATGGCCGGCTTTATAGAGAGTTTCGCCACGCGCCACACGGAGTGGGGCACCTGGCCGAGGCTCGCCATTATCAGCTGTTCGGCACTCTTCATTGCTTATTATTACATATTCTTACCATATTACCGACATCATGGAACTACCCAACGAAAAGATTAAGCTTTACGCCGTGCGCGACTTCGGTCAGAGCCTCACGGTTGTTATGGACTTCCTGCGTCAGAACTGGAAGCCCGTGCTGATATACCTTACTTATTTTCTGCTGCCCCTGTCGCTGGTGCAGGCACTCAGCCTGAACGGATTTATGGGGGGCTATCTTGACATCTTAGGCACTATTACCACTAATGGTGGAGAACCGTCGGCGATGGGCATGGTCACCTTTGTGCTCAGCCTGCTGGGTTACCTGTCGCTGTACATTGTGGGCTCTCTGCTGATGTATGGCGTGGTCTTTGGATTGATGCGTATTTACGAGCGTGGCGAAGGCAAACTGGGTAAAGTAACCTGGCAGGAGCTGAAGCCAGACTTCATGCTGGTATTGAAGCGTTCGGTCATGCTGACGCTCGTTGGCATTGTGATTGGCCTGGCGATTGCCGCCGCCTTGGGTGCGGTGATGTTTCTCTTTGCCATGATCAGTGCTGGGTTAGTCTTGGTGGGCTATCTCCTGCTGTTGGTGGTGCTGGTGTTCCTTATGCCGCCTCTGTCGCTGATTACGCCGGCCTATGTCTTCGAAGACGACATCAATCTTATTGATGCCATCAAGAAGGGGTGCCGCTTAGGCTTTGGCACGTATTTTTTCACCATAGGTGTCATGCTGGTGTTAGGGTTCATCATCAACATTGCCTCGCAGTTTACGGCGCTTCCCTGGAGCATTATGTTCTTTATCAAGATGTTCTTCGGACTTGGCATCGACGGACTCGACGGCTCGTTCACTGAGAATGTGTTTTACACCTTCGGAACCTATCTGACAGGTGTTCTGCAGTGCTTCGGCGGCTATTTGTCTTATGTGGCCATCATCATCGGCTCCGGCTACCTTTACGGCCATGCTGCCGAGAAGATTGACGGCAGAACCGTTGAGCAGAACATCCGTAACTTCGAGAATCTGTAAACTCTCAACGCTCAACATGATTCACCCCGTCGATACGCTCGTTTGTGACACTGCCCGCATCGCTGCGTGGCAGCAGGATTCGGCTTTCGACTATAACCGAGAGCTCATTGAGCCGCAGCAGACCATCCTGCAGTGGCTTTACGAGGTGATTATCGGTTTTCTGAGTGAAGTCATCAACAGCGCGCTGGGCTATGACGTGTCGTGGGTGCTCTTTGCAGTTATCGGCATCTTGCTGATTGGCGTGGTGGGCTGGCTGGTTTACAAGTTCCGTCCGGGCATCTTCGGTCGTGGTAAGAAGGATTCGCTCGATTACGAGTTGGAGGATGACACCATCTATGGCATCGACTTCGAGGCGGCCATCAGTGCTGTCTTGGAGCGTCAGGATTATCGGGAGGCCGTCCGCCTGCGCTATCTGCAGACGCTGAAACTGCTTACCGAGGCAGAGAAGATTGACTGGCAGCTGCACAAGACGCCTACGCAATATACCTATGAGTTTGCTGACGAGGCCTTCCTCAAGATGACACGGCACTTCCTGCGCATACGCTACGGAAACTTCGAGGCAACGCCCGAAATCTATGAGGAAATGACGGCATCCTTCCTAAATCTCAAATCTCAAACCTCAAACCTCAAATCTCAAGCGAAAGGAGGTGATGCATGAAACTGAACCGATGGTTTGTCTTTGGCATCGTCGCCTTCCTCGTGCTGATGTTCATCGTCGAGTTGCAGCTGCCCAAGAATTTCTCGTGGATGCCTACCTTCCGTCATGTTGACAGGCAGCCCTTCGGGTGCTACCTGTTCGACAGCCTGCTCGACAAAACGATGCCGAAGGGATACTCCGTGACGGACAGCACGCTGTGGCAGTTGGCGCAGAGTGACAGCACGCGTCAGCGGGGCATTCTGGTGGTGGCCGACGAACTGCCACTGCAGGCGGCCGACGTCAATGGCCTGATGACGCTGGCCGACAATGGCTCGCACGTCATGCTGGTGGCTCACAGCCTGAGTCCCCTGATGGAGGACACGTTGAAGATACATGCCTTTGGCTACGGGAATTCGTTTGACCTCCAGCGCTTCGTAAAATATAATAATGAGCGGGAGACAATAAGCTGGGTGAGTGATACACTGGGCTTTCAACGCCGTGACTATGCTTTTTTCCAGCCTTTGCTGACGTGTCGCATAGAGTTTGTGGAAGATTCGCTTGAACAGGAACTGCGACCGCCCCTTGACAAGCAGGTCGTGCGTAACGGCAATTGCCTGTCGGCCACCTTCAGGCAGGGTAGGGGGTATATTACTTATGTATCTCTGCCGCTACTGTTTACCAACTATGGGGTCATCGATAATGCCCACTTTATGCTGCGTGAGCTGTCGCTGCTGGAACAGTACCCCGTGGTGCGCGTTGAGGCTTACTGTCCTGACTATGACTCTGTGGAGCAGTCGCCCTTGCGTTATTTCATCTCGCAACCGCCTTTGCGCTGGGCCGTTGATGTGGCTATGGTGGGTGCCTTGCTGTTCCTCATCTTCGGCGGACGGCGCCGCCAGCGGGTCATCCCCATCGAGAAAGCTCCAGAGAACCATTCGCTGGAATTCATCCATCTGGTCGGCTCGCTCTATTACCACAGCCATGAGCGACGCTCGCTGGTGGTTCGTAAGTTTACGTACTTCGCCGAAGAACTGCGCCGTAACGGCCTCGGCGACGTGACTGATGCTGCGGAAGATGACGTGACGCTGCCTACGCTGGCCCGCCAGACAGGCATGGAAGAAAAGGAAATACGCTCGCTCATGCTGCAGCTTCGCCAACTCTCGGCTGACGATGCCGAAGGTGAAATCAGCCTTCGTGATATGAAGAAATATATTGACCAGATGAATTGGATAATTAAAAACATATAAGACTTATGGAAGAAATGAATCTCCCCCCGATTCCTAACGGACAACCGATGACGGACGACAGACAGCGGACGGACTTGACGCAGTTTGCAGAGAAGATACAGCTGTTGCGTGACCGCATCTCGCAAGTCATCGTAGGACAGCGGCTGACCGTCGATCTGATCCTGACCGCTATCCTGGCTGACGGCCATGTACTTATTGAAGGCGTGCCGGGCGTGGCCAAGACGCTGTTGGCCCGAACCATCGCCAAGCTCATTGACACGAAGTTCAGCCGTGTGCAGTTTACCCCTGACCTCATGCCGAGCGACGTGCTGGGCACCTCTGTGTTCAACATGAAGACGAGTGAGTTTGAGTTCCATCAGGGACCCGTGTTTGCTGACATCGTGCTGGTGGATGAAATCAACCGTGCGCCCGCCAAGACGCAGGCTGCCCTGTTCGAGGTGATGGAGGAACGGCAGGTCACCATCGACGGCACCACCTACCCGATGGGTGATGTCTATACCATCCTGGCTACGCAGAACCCGGTGGAGCAGGAGGGTACCTACAAATTACCCGAGGCCCAGACTGACCGTTTCCTCATGAAGATAACCATGGGCTATCCCTCCATCGACGAGGAGGTACAGGTGCTGGAGCGTCACCACACGAATGCTAAACTGACACGCTTGGAAGACGTAGAGCCCGTGCTGACTCATGCCGAACTGCTCCAGTTGCGCAGCATGCTGCAACAGGTGTTTGTGGAACCTTCGCTGCTGCGTTACATTGCGGCCATCGTCCAGCAGACGCGCCAGTCGAAGGCGGTCTTCCTGGGTGCCTCGCCGCGTGCCTCGGTAGCCATGCTGAAGGCTTCGAAGGCTTATGCCCTGCTTTCCGGTCGTGACTTTGTCACGCCCGAGGACATCAAGTTTGTTACGCCGAGCATCCTTCAGCACCGCCTCATCCTGACCGCTGAGGCCGAAATGGAGGGACACACGCCACTGAAGGTGACGCAGCGCCTGATAGACAAGGTGGAAGTGCCTAAGTAGTTGAGGGTTGAGGGTTGAGTGTTGAGTGTTGAGTGTTGAGTGTATTAAATCGTAAATCGTAAATCCGTAAATCGTAAATAAAAAAGGTGTTTCTGACACGTAGATTCTATATTGCCCTGAGTGTGGTTGTGCTGCTGTTGGCAGCCGGCTACCTGTGGAGTCCGATGTTTACTGTCGGGCGGGTAGCCCTGTTGCTGTTCGTCTTGCTCACAATAGCCGATGCCCTGCTGCTATGGCTCCCAAATCTCAAATCTCAAACCTCAAACCTCAACTCTCAAAAGTTCCTCCCCGACCGTTTCTCGAACGGCGATGAGAACGAGGTGCGCATCCGCGTGGAAAACAACTACCGCTTCCCCGTCAATGTAGAGGTAATCGACGAGATTCCGTTCGTGTTCCAGCGGCGCGATGTCTGCTTCCGTGCCCGTATAGAGAAACTGGGGGCAAAGACCATCAAGTACTCGCTTCGGCCTACGCGTCGCGGGGTTTATGGTTTCGGGCAGGTACGTTTGTTCGTAGCTTCGCCCATAGGACTGTTGCAGCGTCGCTTCACTCAACCCTCAACGCTCATCTCTCAACAAGTGAAGGTCTATCCCTCGTTCCTCATGCTTCATCAGTACGAGCTGTTGGCCATTTCGAACAACCTGACCGAAATGGGCATCAAGCGCATTCGTAGGGTGGGGCATCACACGGACTTTGAACAAATCAAGGACTACGTGGCAGGCGACGACTTCCGCACCATCAACTGGAAAGCTTCGGCACGCCGCTCCAAGCTCATGGTCAATGTCTATCAGGACGAGCGGTCGCAGCAGATTTACAATGTTATTGACAAGGGGCGCATCATGCAGCAGGCCTTCCGCGGCATGACACTGCTCGACTATAGCATCAATGCATCGCTTGTGCTGTCGTACGTCGCCATGTATAAGGAGGACCGTGCCGGCCTGGCTACTTTCAGTAGTGACTTCGACACTTTTGTGCCTGCCTCGCGCCGTCCCGGTCACATGCAGACGCTCTTGGAGACACTCTACGCCCAGCAGACGGAGTTTGGCGAGACGGACTACGCCGCCTTAGTGGCTCATCTGAACAAGCATGTCACCAAGCGTTCGCTTGTCGTGCTCTACACCAACTTCACCGGGCTGGTCAGCCTGCAGCGCCAGCTGCCTTACCTGCAGCAGCTGAACTCCCGCCACCGCCTGCTCGTCGTCTTCTTTGAGGACGTGGAACTGAAGCAGTACATAGAGGGCTTCCAAACCTCAAACCTCAAACCTCAACCCTCAAACCCCGAGTACTACTACCACCACGTCATGGCCGACCGTTTCGCTTACGAGCAACGGCTCATTGTCAGCACTTTGCGCCAGTACGGCATTCTGTCGCTGCTGACCACCCCCGACAACCTCAGCGTTGACGTCATTAACCGTTACCTGGAAATGAAGGCCAGACAGCAACTGTAGGAACTGAAAGAAAAAGTTGGCGTTTTATTTTGTATTGTGCTTTCTTTTTTGTAATTTTGCAACGTATAAGAGTTGACAGACAACGTAGCCTTTTATAATTGATGAAAGGTTCTTTCGCGCCCGTGTATTTATTTTTCCCCGCCCGTGTCAATGTTTTACCACGGGCGCGTCAATGTTTTTCCGCGCCCGTGTAATTCTCGCTACCCTGCCATAAACTCCCTGTTTGGTACGGAGAAACTCCCCGTTTGGTACGGGGTTTCTTCCTGTTGTCCCGACATAGTTGTTGAGAAAGGTGCACGAGGTTGAGCAGTTTGGTGTAAGTATTCTCTTCATGTGAGGCTTATGGCTGCTGTTGTAATGTCGTAAAAGGGTAAAATACACGGGGAAAGGATAAAAAGTTTTCAAAAAACTTGGTGGTTTGGTTAAATTGTTGTAACTTTGCACCCGCTTTTCGTGGCAGTATGCCAAAAGCACAAAAGTTTAACGTAAAAATAAAAGAATAAAACAAATGATTATTGTACCAGTAAAGGAAGGCGAGAACATCGAAAGGGCTCTCAAAAAGTTTAAGAGAAAGTTTGAAAAAACAGGCGTGGTTAAGGAACTCCGCCGTCGTCAGCAGTTCGACAAACCCTCTGTACTGAAGCGCCTGAAGATGGAACACGCTGTTTACGTACAGAAGATGAGAACGGTAGAGGAATAAAAAAGTTCCTCGAAAATTTGGTAGTTTGAAGATTTCTTCGTAAATTCGTTGCCGAAACAGACACCAAAGGTGCAACGACAATGATGGTAGAACAGTTTTTGAACTACTTGCGCTTTGAGCGGAACCGTTCCCAGCTCACGGTGCAGCGCTACGAAAAAGCCCTACGCGATTTCGAGGCGTACTTCGAAAATAAGGATGATCAGCTCTCGTGGGAGTCGATAGACTCGGACATTATCCGTGACTGGATGGAGAGTATGATGGATAACGGCGCCATGGCATCAACGGT
>ONRS01000048.1 GCA_900320255.1 uncultured Prevotellaceae bacterium | reverse complement strand
TGAGAAGACCAAGCTCGAGCAGGTTCAGAAGTATGTTGACATGAAGATCAAGAAGGCTGGTATCAACCCCAACCTCGTTGACTCTGAGGATCACATCGAGAGCAACATGTCGAAGGGCTGGCTCACACAGGAGCAGGCTGACGAGGCTCGCAAGATTATTGCTGAGGCAAAGCCCGAGGGTGAGGCTCAGCTGAAGATGCCCATGATTGAGGGCATTGCAAAAGGCCGTGTTGAGAAGTTCAAGAAGGAGAGCTGCCTCGTTGACCAGGAGTTCCAGTTCGGCGACGGTGACAAGCAGACTGTTTCACAGTGGCTCGCTCAGCAGGACAAGGAGCTGAAGATTGTTGCTTTCAAGCGCTTCACGCTTGTAGCAGAGTAATCGGAAAACAGAACAATAACAAGCAGGCATTGCCCTATTTTTTTAGGGTGGTGCCTCTTTTTTTTCAAGGCTATGAAGATTTTTGCAGTAGGAATGAATTACGCCCAACACAATAAAGAGCTCGATGGCGCGTTATATAAACCAGAGAGGCCTGTGATTTTCACCAAGGCTGACTCGTCATTGCTGAAGGACCACAAGCCGTTCTTTATTCCAGACTGGTCAGCCCAGGTTGATTACGAGACGGAGCTGGTGGTTCGCATTTGTCGGCTGGGCAAAAGCATTCCTGAGCGTTTTGCCTACCGCTATTATGACGTAGTAACCGTAGGCATCGACTTTACGGCACGCGACTGGCAGCGGGAGGCACGTCAGAAGGGTCTGCCCTGGGAGATATGCAAGGGTTTCGACGGTTCGGCCGTAGTGGGCGAGTGGGTCAATAAGGAGAAGTTCCGCGACGTGCAAGCCATACGCTTCCATCTTGACATCAACGGAAAGACGGTGCAGGAAGGCTGTACGAGCGACATGCTCTATCGGGTTGATGAACTGGTGAGCTACATCTCGCAGTTCTTTACCCTGAAGACGGGAGACCTCCTGTTTACAGGAACGCCTGTCGGTGTGGGCCCCGTTCACATTGACGACCATCTGGAAGGGTGGCTCGAAGAACGTAAGGTGTTAGAGTTTAATTGTAAGTGAAACAGATAAGATATATATGGAGCCTGGTGCTTCTGCTGGTAAGCCTAAATGCTGCCTCGCAGGAGTATTTCAACCTGACAGCACAGCAGGTCAGGATTGACTCCATGTTACCTCGTTTTACTTATGCCTTCCCCTTAGACAGCCACTATGCCGACAGCCTCTACAGCGTCAGCATAGCCTATCCGGAGTTCCTGCCCATGTCGGAGGCTGACGTCAAACGCTATGAGAAGATTTCGGGCGAGGTACTGCCCATGCTTCCTGAAATCACGCAGCAAATCAGCATCTCGCGTAAGAAGGCGCAGTTGGAGGTGTCGTTCGTGCCCTTGGTGTGGCGCGACGGGAAATACCAGAAGCTGGTCAGCTTCCAACTGAAACGTCAGGCCAAGGCACTGCCGCAGGCCAGAAGGGTAGCGCGTCGGGAGGAGACGGCAGGAGGCACAGCCTCAATGCTTGCCACAGGCAGGTGGGCCAAGATTCGCGTCGCAGAGTCGGGCATCTTCCAGCTGACTGACGACCTGCTGCGTCGGGCTGGCTTTACTAATAGCAGCAAGGTGCATGTCTATGGCTACGGAGGTGCGCTGCAGCCGGAAAAACTTTCGTCTGACTATATCGCAGCTACCGACGACCTGCGCGAAGTGCCCATCTGCACTGCTGGCGGGCGACGCCTGTTTTGGGCGCAAGGGCCCGTGTCGTGGCACGGGGCAGAGCGCATTCGCAACCCTTATTCACAATACGGCTATTACTTCCTGACGGAAAACGACAGCGAGCCGCTGACGCAGACCGAGCAGGAACTGTTACAGAACTACATCACCTCGGGTGAGCTGGACAATACACTCTACGAGGTAGATGACTATGCCTGGTATCACGGTGGGCGTAACCTTTATGACTCACGCCCGTTTACGGTTGGCCAGGCACGCGACTATAACGTGTCGCTGTATGGCGCATCGGGCAGTGGAACTGTCACTGTTGTGTTGACAGCCTACGATGCCAGCAAGCCCTCGTCGGCTACTGTCAGCGTCAATGGCACGCAGGTGGGCACCGTCAGTATTGGTGCCTGTTCGACCTATCTCCATGCGAATCAGACCAAGCAGGTGTTTGAGGTGAGCAGCCTGGCAGCCACCAACACCATCCGCATACAGCAGACAAGCGGTGGAACCATGCGCCTGGACTATATCGTCGTTCATACTAACCAGACACCGGCACTGCCTTCACTCTCACAGATTACTACCTCTGCACCAGAACTGGTGGGAACGGTAGCCAACCAAAACCTGCATGGCGACGAGGCGGCAGACATGATTATCATTATTCCTGCTTCCAGAAAGATGCAGACCCAGGCAGAGAGGCTGAAGGCCTACCACGAGCAGAAAGACCAGTTGCGCGTGCGCATTGTGGCTGCCGACGATCTTTATAACGAGTTCTCCAGTGGCACACCTGATGCCAATGCCTACCGTCGTTATCTGCGCATGCTCTACGAACGTGCACAGACAGATGCCGACATGCCGCGCTTCTTGCTGCTCTTCGGCGACGGTGCCTGGGATAACCGCATGCTTTCGTCTGACTGGAAGAGCTACAGCCCAGAGGACTTCCTCCTGTGCTATGAGAGTGAGAACTCGTTCAGTGCTACCGACTGTTATGTCAGTGACGACTATTTCAGCATGCTCGACGATGGTGAAGGTGCCAACCTGCTGAGCAGCGACCGTGGCGATGTGGCCGTGGGGCGCTTCCCCGTACGTACCGAGGCTGACGCGAAGATTCTGGTTGACAAGGTCATTTCCTATTCAGAAAACACTTATGCCGGTTCCTGGCAGAACGAGATATGCCTAATGGGCGACGACGGCAATGAGAATCAGCACATGGAGGATGCCGACACCGTGGCACGCCTTGTGGAGAAAATGCATCCCGAATACACCGTGAAGCGCATCATGTGGGATGCCTACGAGCGGGTAAACTCGTCAACAGGTCACACTTATCCTGACGTTACACGGCTCATTAAACAGCAGATGCAGACCGGCGCGCTTATCATGGACTACTGCGGACATGGCGCTGCCTACAGCATTTCGCACGAGACGGTGCTGCAGCTGGCTGACTTTGCCAATACCGTGTCAACACACCTGCCGCTCTGGGTAACAGCCTCGTGCGACATCATGCCCTTCGACGGACAGGAAGAGAACATTGGTGAAACGGCACTGCTCAACAAGCGCGGAGGAGCTGTCGCCTTCTTTGGTACTACACGTACCGTGTATGCCACCTATAACCGTGTGATGAACCTTGCCTTTATGCGTGAGGTGCTGGGTGGCATATCCATTGGCGAGGCGGTCCGACTGGCCAAGAATTCGCTCATCACCACCCGACAGGACCATACCACCAACAAACTGCAATACACGTTACTGGGTGACCCCGCATTACGACTGGCCTATCCTACGCACAGGGCTGTTGTCGATGACATCAACGGAGCCAGCGTCAACGAGGGTGAGCCCCTGACGCTGAAGGCTGGCACTACGGTTACTGTGCGTGGGCATGTGGAGAAGGGCGGTGTCCGTCAGACCGACTATTTCGGTGCTGTGACGGCTACCGTACGCGATGCGGAGGAAGTCATTACCTGCCGCCTTAATGACAAGACCGAGGCCGAGGAGCCATTTGTCTATAGCGACCGTACAAAAGTGCTCTTCCACGGCAGCGATAGCGTGCAGGGTGGTCAGTTCGCCATCCGCTTTACGGTGCCGCAGGACATCAGCTACAGCAACAGCAAGGGACTCATCAACCTCTATACCTTAGACAACAGCCGTCAGGCCATAGCCAACGGAAAGTGCGACCACTTTGTACTGGGCGGTACTACTACCGCTGAGCGCAATACGGAAGGCCCGAAGGTGTTCTGCTACCTCAACTCCGAGGATTTCGTCAATGGCGGCAAGGTGAACCTCACGCCTTACTTCGTGGCTGTCGTCAGTGACGATGACGGCATCAATGCCACAGGCAATGGCATAGGCCACGACATACAGCTGGTCATCGACGGTCAGACGGCACAGACCTACGTGCTGAACGACTACTTCAACTACGACTTCGGCAGTTACACCAGTGGTACCGTGGGCTTCAGCATCCCTACGCTGACGGCAGGCACCCACAAGCTGCAGTTCCGTGTCTGGGACACGCAGAACAACTCCACCACGACCACGCTTAGCTTCGTGGTAGTAGAGTCGCTGCAACCGGTCTTCTTCGATGTGGAGTGTACGCGTAACCCGGCACAGACCACTACTTCGTTCCGTGTCATTCACGACCGCACAGGCAGCGAGATGGACGTGGTGCTTGATATTTACGACATGTCAGGACGCCATCTCTGGCAGCATGCAGAGACGGCCGTGCCTACCGATAATACCTATCTCATTGACTGGGACCTCACGTCAGGCAGCAGTCGTGTCTCCACGGGTGTCTATCTCTACCGTGTGCGCATCAGCAGTAATGGTTCCAGCTATGCCTCAAAGGCCAAGAAGCTCATTGTTTTGAGTAGTAAATAGCGTAAAAAAGTAACAATAAGAATATGAAGCAACAAAGAATGATAAGTAAGGCAAGAGGTGCAGTAAAATGGATTTTACCTTTTTACCTTCTCACCTTTTTACCTTTGACAATGATGGCACAGGACAAACTCAGTGAGTTCAATGCCGTAGAGCATGCCGTCATCTCGCAGACCATTGCACCTGACGCACGTGCTGCCGGTATGGGTGATGTGGGTGTAGCCACCGACCCTGATGTGAACTCACAGTACTGGAATCCCGCTAAGTACCCCTTCTGCATCAGCCGTGCAGGCTTGTCGCTTAACTATACGCCTTGGCTGCGCAAACTGGTGAGCGACATCGACCTGGCTTACGTTGCCGGTTACTACCGCATTGGTGACTACTCGTCGGTCAGCGGTTCGGTGCGTTACTTCTCGTTAGGTGAGGTGATGACCTCTATGGAGGAGAACGCCATGACCGTCAAGCCCTACGAGTTGTCTATTGATGCAGCCTACGCGCTCATGCTGAGTGAGAAGTTCTCGCTCGCTGCCGGCATACGCTGGATTTACAGCGACCTGCGTTACGACTATACCGAGGACGCTTCGCCTGCTTCAGCCTTTGCGGCTGACCTGGGCTTCTACTACAACACTTACTTTGTCATGAGTCAGCGAGAGTGTCAGTTAGGTCTTGGTCTTAACCTGAGTAACATTGGTAGTAAGATCAGCTATTTCGGCGACGACCGCTCACAGTTCCTGCCTGCCAATATGCGCTTAGGTGCTTCGCTGATGGTGCCTGTCGATGAGTACAACCGTTTCTCTATCTCTGCCGATGCCAACAAACTGCTGGTACCCACAGTACCTAAGCAGCGGGATGGTGAGGACAATGCCACGTACCAGCAGCGTGTCATCGAGGAGTATAGTGATGTAGGTTCTATTGCCGGTATCTTCAAGAGCTTCGGCGATGCTCCTGGCGGCTTCAAGGAGGAGCTGCAGGAAATACAGTGGAGCGTGGGTGCCGAGTATGTTTATCACGATCAGTTCTCGCTGCGTGCAGGTTATCACCATGAGGCAGAGAACAAGGGTAACCGTAAGTATTTCACCGTGGGTGGCGGCTTCCGCATGAACGTGTTCTCACTCGACGTCGGTTACGTCATCTCTACCGCCAAGAGTAATCCGCTCGACCAGACGCTCCGTTTCTCGTTGGCCTTCGACATGGACGGCATCAAGGACTTGTTTAGGAAGTGAAAAAGTGAAAAGTGAAGAATTTGCTACCGCTCTCCTGATATAGCAGAGTAATCAATCGAAAATCGAAAATAAAAAACCATGTCATTACGTGTAGGAATGGGCTACGACGTCCACCGTTTGGTGCCAGGACGTGAGCTTTGGATAGGAGGCATAAAGATAGACTACGAACTGGGACTGTTGGGGCACAGCGATGCTGACGTGCTCATACATGCCATCTGCGACGCCATTCTGGGTGCTGCCAACATGCGTGACATAGGCTATCACTGGCCTGACACCAGCGACGACACCTTAGGCATGGACAGCAAGATTATTCTCCGGAAGACTATTGAACTCATTGCTACGAAGGGTTACCGGCTGGTCAACGTCGATGCCACCATCTGTGCTGAGCGGCCCAAGATGAATCCCCACATACCACGGATGCAGCAGACGATGGCGTCTGCCATAGGCTGTGACCCTGATGCCATATCCATCAAGGCCACCACCACTGAGCGGCTCGGCTTTACGGGTCGCATGGAAGGCATCTCTGCCTATGCTGTGGCACTCATTGAGAAATCGTAAAAAAATGCCGCTACTCACCACGAGCAGCGACATTCAAGCCTATGTTTAACTAAAAATCCTGTTTCTAAAAGAACTGGCTTTTCAGCCAGGGGCCCTCATCGTTTCTCGACGACTTGGGAATATCAATAACTAATACTAACTTTCAAAAAGAAAAGAAAGTTATGGGAGCCTCACGGCGACCACTGTTATCCTATAACACATTTAAAACTTTCTTCTTACCAATAACTAAAAACCTAAAACTATAAATATTACTACTAACCTAAAACAATCTATTAACTTTT
>ONRS01000021.1 GCA_900320255.1 uncultured Prevotellaceae bacterium | reverse complement strand
TGACACGGGCGGGGAAAAATAAATACACGGGCGCGAAAGAACCTTTCGTCAATTGTAAAAGGCTTCGTGGTCAGTCAACTACTTTACCTTGCAAAGGTACGAAAAACTAAGCAAAGAACAAAATTTCTAATGATTTATTTTGTATTTCACTCACTTATTCGTACCTTTGACCTTCAGTCGAAGGTACTTGCGTTCGAAAGTAAAAAAGAAAAAAATTGCTTTTTCTTTTTGTACTTTCCTCACTTATTCGTACCTTTGCAGCGTCAATTGGTTCACCCTAACCGGTGACGAAGAGGGAATCAGGTGCAAGTCCTGAACAGTCCCGCTGCTGTGAGCCGCCTTTATCGGGTGCAAACACTGAGCCACTGTCTTGGAAATGACGGGAAGGCGTTTACACCGGGCGGCAAGTCAGAAGACCTGCCGTTGACCAGAGACGAGCATCTGTCACCCCGCCTCGAGGAGGGCGCCTGACGGAGGACACATTATTATGAAGCAACGAAGCATGAAGCGATTCATCATGGCGGCTCTGTTAGGCTGCCTCGTGACATTAGGACTCTACGCACAAGACGACACGATCGGCCGGTTAGACAGCATCCAGCAGGTGGGCGAGGTCGAGGTGTATGGGCGGAGGCCGCTGGCTACAGCGCAGACCATACGCGGCGAGGAGCTGCAGGCCCTGTCAACGACATCGGTGGCCGACGCGCTGAAGTACTTTGCCGGCGTGCAAATCAAGGACTACGGCGGCCTGGGCGGCATGAAGACGCTCAATGTGCGCTCCCTGGGAGCCCAGCACGTGGGCGTCTATGTCGATGGCATACGCATTACCAACGCCCAGAACGGCACGGTCGATTTGGGCAAGTTCTCGCTCTCGTCGATGGAGAGCGTCTCACTCTACAACGCCAACAAGACCGACAACTGCCAGTCGGCCAGCGAGTACGCCTCGGGGGCCACCGTCTATCTGCGCACCCGCCGGCCCGTGGGCGACTCTGTGTCGCTACAGCTCAGGCGCGCCTCGTTCAGCACCTACATGGTGAAGGGCAACGCCCAGTTCAAGTGGGGCGTCTGGTCGGGATTCGTCGATGGTGAGTACTGCGACTCGGAGGGCGACTACCCCTTCCGCTACCAAACGGAGTACGAGGACACGGTGGGCCGGCGCGCCAACAGCGACATACGCTACGCCCGCGTGGAGGCAGCAGCGTTCAGCGGCGGCTTCTCGTCGCACATCTACTACTACGACTCGGAGCGCGGCTGCCCGGGCGGCATCGTTCGACGACTGAGCGACAAGTACGTCAACGTGGGCCGCGAGTGGGACCGCGACTTCTTCGTCCAGGCCTCCTACGAGCAGCAACTCTGGCAGCGCCACCGCTTCAAGGTGAACGCCAAATACACCAACGAGTACCTGCGCTACTGTACCGACTACCCCGAGAACCAGAACACCGCCCGCGTGGATAACCACTACCGCCAGGAGGACGGCTACGGAGCCCTCTGCTACAGCTTCACGCCGTGGGAGTGGCTCTCGCTGTCGGCCAGCTACGACGTGCGCTACAGCAAGCTGCGGGCCGACCTGAAGAAGTTTGACAACGTCTTCCGCCTCGACCAGAAGCAGGTGGTGGCCGCCAAGTTCGACTACTGGGGCGTGCAGGCGGCCGTCGCCATGCTGCACCAGCACTACCACGACTGGACCTTCGCCCACGTGGGGGCCGCCGACCCGCTGGACCGCTGGACGCCCAGCTTCACCCTGGGCTACACCATCAAGGGCCTTACGCTGAGGGCCTGGTACAAAAAGATATTCCGCGCACCTACGCTGAACGACCTGTACTACACGCAGGTGGGCAACCGCAACCTGAAGCCCGAATACACCAAACAGTGGAACCTCGGCGTGGAGTACCACTACGCCCACGGGCCCTGGCAGGCCTCTGTGCAGGCCGACGTCTATCAGAACAAGATAGAGAACCGCATCGTCTGTCTGCCGCTGAAGGGCACCTACACGTGGTCCATGATGAACTACGGCTACACCTTCTGCCAGGGACTGAACACCACCCTGCAGGGCCGCTACAGCACGGGGCAGTGGACTTTCTCACTGCTGAACTCGCTGACGTGGCAGCGCGACGTTGACCGCACCGACCCCGACGACCCCGACACCTACGACATGCCCATCTGCTACGCGCCGAAGCTGTCGTTCGGCATGACGGCCATTGCCATGTGGCAGCGACTCTCGCTGAGCCTCTCGCACCTGCACGTCGGCGAGCGCATGTGGTCGTATGCCGACCCCGAGGACGTGCTCGAGCCTTACAACAACCTCGACATGAAGATGTCCTACACGCACACCCTCTTCCCCACCCGCCGCCACCCCGTCTCCGTGGGTCTGACACTTGAGGTGAACGACCTCCTGGACGAGCAGTACGAGCACATACCGCGCTACCCCATGCCAGGCCGCAACTACAAACTGACATTATCATTTGGAATATGAAGCATCAACTCTACATCACCCTTACCAGCCTGCTGACGCTCTGGCTCACCGCCGCCAGCGCACAGGAGAAACTCATCGTGCTGAACGAAGGCGTCTGGCAGGCCGACAACGGCCGGCTCAGCTACTTCGAGAACGGCACCATAGTGAGCAACCAGTGGTACCGCGACAAGAACGGCACCAAGCTGGGCGACACGCCCAACGACATCATCCAGATTAACGACAACCTCATAGCCATAGCCCTGAACTGGTCGAACATCGTACAGTTCATGACCCCCCAGGGGCTGGCCGTGGCAGCTACCGAGGACATACCCAACAACCGCTGTCTGGCCAGCGACGGGCAGTACGTCTATGTGACCAGCTACGGCCACGAGTGTCAGACCACCGGCGGCACCCGCTACTTCGAAAAGGGCTTTGTGGCCAAGATAGACCTGACGAGCTACAAGGTGGTGGCTACCTGCGAGGTGGGCTACGAGCCCGAAGGCATAGCCCTGTATCAGGGCCACCTCTTCGTGGCCAACACGGGCGGCTATGCGCTGCAGGAGAGCCACGACTTCGAGACGACGGTAAGCATTGTCAATGCCGCCACCATGCAGGTGGTCAAGACCATCGACACCCACGTGCCCAACCTCTACGGCAAGCTCTCTCAGAGCGGACGCTACCTCTGCCTGAACTCCCCCGGCGACTACTACGAAACCTCGGCCTGCAGCCTCATCATGGACTGCAACAAGGCGCTGCAGGGCCAGGCGTGCTACACCACGTTCAGCCTGCCGGCCACCTACAGCACCACCACGCTCGACGGCCGCTTCATGGCCGTGGGCTCCAGCTTCTCGTACCTGACAGGCGAGTACGACTTCTGCTGCATGACCATCGACCCCGACCAGGTCATGAGCACCAACGGCAGCAGCGGCATCAGCCAGACGCTGCCCGGCACGATGAAGAGCGACATTGAGGCCATGGGACAGCCCTACGGCCTCTATGTGAACCCCTACACGGGCTACATGTACGGCACCGACGCCACGTCGTTCGAGAACGCGGGCTACCTGTACCAGTGGAGTCCGCAGGGCGCACTGTTGGGCAAACACAAGGTGTATATCAACCCGGGCCACTTCCTGGCCCTGCCGCCCGACGGCCACTTTACCGGCATCAGCCGCCCCACGGCCAACACCATGACAGCCCCGACGGCCGCTTACGACCTGCAAGGCCGCCGCGTCAGCCCCGAGACGCTCCGTGAGGGCAGCATCTACGTCAGGAGCGGAAAGAAATATGTTCGTTAAGACAATCTTACACACATACATTAATTAATAAAAACTATCAGATTATGAGAAAACGTTTACTAAGCATCGTGGCAGTTGCGCTATTGGCGACCATGAACAGCTTTGCCACCCAGATTGAGGTGACGATGAATGCAAAGAGTAAGCTCATTAAGTCGTTCGTCAACAAGACGACTGAAGAGCTCATCAGCGTGGGTGAACCTGCCAGCGGCAACAAGTACACCTTCGATTGTCCCGACGGCACCTACCTGCTGACGGCCACCGCTGGCGACGACGGCGAGACCATCAGTGGCACCATTGAGCTCACCGTAGATGCCAGCCACACGGCGTTCAGCATCTTCTCGCCCGAGGTTCGCGTGAAGAATGCTGACTGGGTTTACGGCACCGACTACACCATGAGCCTCCGCGTGACCGACAACCTGGGTCAGGAGGTGAACACTACGTTGGGTAGCTACACGTCGGGCAACAAGATGTTCATGGTGTTCAACGGCAACACCTACTACATTACGCTGACACCGTCGGACCAGCATCAGACTGAGGGCTACCTGCCCAAGACCTACACCGGCACGGTGAACTTCAACACCACCATTCAGGCCGAAATGCCCATCAGCAGCCTGGCCACCATCAAGGTGCCGGCAGGAGCCAACGTGTTTGTAGGCACGAAGACCGCCCACTACGTCAAGTTCCAGGAGGTAGCCCCCGTCAGCCAGACCACCGAGGGCGAGCAGACCACCTTGACCTACCGTCTGGCCGACAAGCAGCAGTACAACTACCGCGTCAGCCAGTCCGGCAAGCTGACACAAGCCGGCGTCTTCACCTGGAGCACCGACGAGACGAAGCAGCCCGAGCTGACCTTCACCACGGCCGACATGGAGGCCAAGGAGCCTACCTTCATCGACCACGACGTGGCGTCGAACAACGGCTACAACGTGGGCGACATCTTCCTCAACATCAACGAGCGCGGCCACCTGCAACTGAGCAACGTCGGCGACACTTACGACCTGCTGCCCCTGCGCAACTGGGAGCTCATTGACGGCATTACCAGCAACTACTTCATTGAGCCCGACTACCACTTCACCGTCGTCAATCTGGACGGACAGGCTGACAACAGCGTGGTGAAGGTGGAGGACGAGCTGCTCACCGCCGTGGGCGAAGGTACGGCCCTGGTGCTCGTTACCTACGACGCCATGCACGTCAACACCTGGAGCGGAGCCGAGAAGAAAGACTTTGTGGGCGGTGCCGACTGGGGAGCCATCTGGCCTGAGAACACGGGCGTATTCGTAGTCACCGTGGGCCAGCAGGCCACCGGCATTACGCCCAACATCACCATCAACGAAGACTATCTGACCACCGTCACCCCGTGGGGCGGCGGCGACCCCATCGACACCAAGCTGTCCATGCAGAACGTCGATGCGGAGTTTGACGTGCTCTACTATCTTGACACCGAGGACGGCTACGACTACACCTTCACGCCTGAGGGCGCTGAGAGCGTCACGCTGGCACGTCCCGTACTGGGCACTAACGCTGCGTCGTACGAAGGCTTCAAGGCCGACGGCGTCACCAAGAACGACGACGGCAGCTACACCCTGCACCTGACTGAGGGCCGCAACATTGTCTGTCTGACCAATGCTGCAGGACAGAGCGTCTATCAGGTCATCACCGTCAAGCCCTGCCACCGCGACATCCTGGTCGATGACGTGGCTGTTGAGAAGGTGAAGCCCGGCGACAAGGTCACCGTACAGTACAGCGGACTCTTCCACCCGGCAGGCAAGCTGGCCGGCATCCACAACTTCTCGGCAAGCCTGAGCTACAAGAAGGCTCCCGAGGGCATCACCGTCACCAACGGCAAGAACAACCAATACACCATGGCCTCAACGGCTACGGCCCAGTGCATCAGCTTCACCGTGCCCGAAGACTGGACGGAGAGCGAAGTGGTCATCGAGGACGGCGTCTTGGGCATCAGCGGCTTTGGCGACCCCGTGGGCAACCACCGTGCCACGTCGAAGGTGACCGGCCGTGCTCCTAACTTCACCGCTATCTCGCAGAGTGCAGTCTTTGGCCGCGTGCCGGCTATCAGCCTGAAGGTGGCCCAGTTCGACGTGGCCGACTTCGAGGACATCGAGATAGGCACTGAGGGCCACATGAGCATCAGCACCGAAGAAGACGACGAGCGCACAGAGTTCTCGAGCGGCAGCTTCGAGTTCAAGACGGGCTGCTCGAGCGAGTACAGCTACTGGTATGGCTTCGGCTACGCCAACAGCACCGAGACGAAGTACGAGACGCTCGACGACCAGTGGAACAACATCGTGGGCGGCGGCTATGACGGATCGGCCAACTACGGCGTGGCCTACGTTGCAGCCTTCAATGGACCCAGCTACATCAACGTGCTCAAGGACGAGCCCGTCGTCGTGCCCGGCTTCTACATTACCAACAGCGCATACGCTTACACCTCCATGAACGGCGGCGACCCCTACTCAAAGAAGTTTGAGGAGGGCGACTGGTTCAAGCTCACCATCACCGGCTACGATGCCGCTGACGAGGTGACCGGCACCAAGGAGTTCTACCTGGCCGACCTGCGCGAGGCCGACAAGGCTTACATCATCAACGACTGGCGCTACGTTGACCTCTCCGTTCTCGGCGCAGTGAAGAAGATTGGCTTCGAGCTCAGCAGCACCGACAACGGCGACTACGGCATGAATACCCCGGCCTACTTCTGCTTCGACAACTTCGGAGCCGAGGGCGTAGAGGAAGTGCCTGAGGCCAACGTGCCCATCATGAAGGTGGCCGACTTCGAGGACATCGAGATAGGCAGCGAGGGCCACATGAGCGTCAGCACCGAGGAAGACGACGAGCGCACCGAGTTTACGAGCGGCAGCTTCGAGTTCAAGACGGGCTGCATGAGCGACTGGGATTACTGGTACTGGTTCGGCTATGCCAACCGCACCGAGACGAAGTTCGAGACGCTCGACGACCAGTGGAACAACATCGTGGGCGGTGGCTATGACGGCTCGGCCAACTACGGCGTGGCCTACGCAGCAGCCTTCAACGGTCCCTGCTATGTCAACGTGCTGACCTGTGCGCCCATCGTGGTGCCCGGATTCTACATCACCAACAGCTCATACGCCTACACCTCCATGACCAACGGCGATGCAACAGCCAAGAAGTTTGAGAAGGGCGACTGGTTCAAGCTCACCATCACCGGCTACGACGCCGCCAACGAGGTGACGGGTACGAAGGAATACTATCTGGCTGACCTGCGCGACGAGGAGAAGGCATACATCATCAAGGATTGGCGCTACGTCGACCTCTCCGGTCTCGGAGCAGTCAGCAAGTTAGGCTTCGAGCTCACCAGCACCGACAACGGTGACTGGGGCATGAACACCCCGGCATACTTCTGCTTCGACGACTTTGGAGCCGAGGGTACTGAGGTGCTGCCAGAGAAGAACGTGGATATTACTACAGGCATTTCCACCATCCAGCGTGATAACGACAATGATGTTGAAGGCTATTACAGCCTTGACGGACGCAAGCTCAACACATTGCAGCCTGGCGTGAACATCGTGAAGATGAAGAACGGAGCAATCCGGAAGATCATCATGAAATAACACAAATAACACTGATAGAAGAAATGAGTCGGCATCGCGAGGTGCCGACTCATTTTCGTTTTGTCATTTGTGGAAAAAGTGCAAATATATTTGCATTTTTGCGTATTATTCCGTACCTTTGCAGCATCAATTGGTTTACTCATAGCGAGTGATTAAAAGGGAAACAGGTGAGAATCCTGTACTGTCCCGCAGCTGTAAGCCTCCTTTATGGGGTGCAAACACATGAAAGCCACTGTCCTACCTGACGGGAAGGCGTTTGCACCAGGAGGCGAGTCAGAAGACCTGCCGTTGAGATGATGAATACCCTGAGGCCTCGAGGAAGGCACTTGGTAACAATGCTCTGGGAAGCATGTATTTTTAATACATAGTATCTGCGTGTACTGGTGTCGCTGGAGGCGGCATTGCTGTGCATGCAATTTTACCACAAAGTACAGACGGACAACAGGGAAACATTTATTCTATAACACATTAAACATTATGATTATGAAACAACAATCATTCAAACAGCAACTTTGGCTGATGCTATTCATGCTGCTCGTCCCATTAGGAGCATGGGCAGACCGTGATGTCAACCAGCCACAGTTCGGAAAACAAGTGATTGAAGTGGCAAACGATGAAGTCATCACGTTCTACGACCCATGGGGGACGGAGAACATTGTTGACAACAACAACTACAACGCTCAGTCACTGACGGTCTTTAAACCTGCTGAAGCAGGAAAGTCCGTACAAATTACGTTCGAGGAACTTGACCTCAACAACTACAGCACCAGCTATTATCTCTACATCAACCTGTATGACGGTATAGCTGATGCTGGTGACACTTTCCAATGGGCAACAGCCGCAAGTGACGTGACAGCCTCATCGTCTCTGTCTGGCCTTACGGGCACGCTGCTTGCAGAGAAAATCAACAACGACAACAAGCCTTCGCTACCAGCCGTTTATACCTCTGGTACTGGCGACGGAGCATTGTCGGTTGCCTTCATGCACCGCAACTCCAACAGATGTACCGGCTGGAAGGCAACTGTTAAGGTGGTCACCCTGGAGAACATGACCATTACAGGTGCCGGCAGCAACTACGACGGCGTAGTGGCCAACCCCACCACGAAGCAGAACGTACCCCTGGCCAATGCCTACGTGACGGCTACGGGTGTGATGAACCCCGACAACGTAACGGGTATCTACTTTACGATGACACAGAACGAGGGCGTGGTTGAACCCACCGCCCTGAAGCTCTATAAAGGCGACACGCAGGTGTCTGCAACGGTTGAAGCTGACGGCAACAACTATAAGTTCGTGCTCAATGAGGCCCCGTCTGACGGGACGACCACGTTTACCATCAAGGGCGACATACTCGGCACAGCAGCCGTTGGCGCCAAGGTGCAGGTAGATATCACCAAGGTGACTACCGCCGGAGAGCCAGACGGCATCACGCCGTTCACGGCTGGAACAAGTATCGCCGTAGAGAACCCGGCCATTGTCATCATGACCGCTACACCACAGACCGTTACCGTCGGCGAGACACCCCTGCAGTTCTACGACGAGGGCGGCAAGGACGGCGGCATCGTTTCGAAGACCAACGGTCAGGTGACCTTCCTCGCTGGTGTGAACGGTAAGAAAGTGATGGTCAATTTCACCAAGAACGAAATCTGGCACGGCAGTCTCTATAATCAGGAGCTGCGCATCTACAATGGCACGGAAGTATCAGAGGCAAATCTCTTAAAGACCCTGCAGCAGGGCGAGACAGGCATTGTTCGTTCTACTGCCGAAGACGGTTCGCTGACCGTCGTGCTGTTCAGCGATGCCAGCAACGACATAGCAGCCAATGGTTTCGAAGCCACCGTCAGCCTCTTCACCCCGCAGGCTATGGACTTCGATGGCATCAGCACCGTTGCCGCCTCCACTGAGACCGTTGCTGCAGGCGAAGAAGCCGACATGCTGACCATCACCGTGAAGGCCAAGGACACCGAGCCCGCCATGCAGGTAACAAAGATGGCTTTCACCGCAGGTGAGACAGCCGCTCTTGTCAGCAAGGCTGCCCTCTACTTCGGTACTACGAAAGTTGGCGAAACCACGGTTGAAGGCTCTTCCTTCGAGATGACCCTCACCACCCCACAGGCTCTGGTTGAAGGCGACAACCTCTTCACGCTGAAATACACCATCAGCGAGGAGGCCCTGAACGACCAGAAGGTCAGCGCCCAGCTCACCAGCGTGACGGCTTTGGTCAACAATGCTGAGAAGACAGAGACCGCTACCACCGAGGCCGTGCAGCGCACGGTGAAGAACGAGGTGGTGTCACACGCCGGCCAAGGCACCGTGACAAAGACCGTCAACGGCTCCATCAGCTTCTACACTAAGGCAAAGAGCAGCTACTCTGATTATTATGAGTCAGGTACTGACGACCGCATCAACATCTTCATCCCGAAGCATGAGGGCATGATCTGCCAGATTGACTTCGAGAGCTTCAAGCTGTACTACTACAGCTACAACGTGTCCTCTTCAGCCAAGTTCAAGATCTATAACGGACAGGGCACCTCGGGTGAAGTGCTGTGGGAGCCGACCACACAGGCTGACTACAACAACGGTCCTGACCACGTTATCCGCTCTACCGCTGCCGACGGCTCACTGACGGTTTATTTCAATGCGAACCAGAGCTATTCCACCAGCGACGGTTGGAAGGCTACCGTCAGCGAATACCAGTCGAAGCCTATGGCAGTGGCTGCCGTTGAGGTTGCTCAGGCCAGCACGGCCGATGCCTCCATCGGTGCTGCCAACCAGGACCTGCTCACCGTCAACGTGAAGACTGAAGGCAACGAGAACCCGCTGACTCTGAACAGCATGAAGCTGAACCTGAAGGGCACTGAGGCTAACATCAGCAAGGTTACCTTATGGCAGGGCGACACCCAGCTGGGCGAAGCCAACGCTGCTGCAGAAGTAACCATTAGCATCGAGCCGCTGACCCTGAAAGAGGGCGATAACGAATTCACCGTGAAGGCTGACGTCAGCGGGACGGCTACCGAGGAACAGACCATCGACGCCAAGCTCATTAGTGTGAACGCCGGCTCCGCCGACGTTACCCCCGCCAACGGTGACCCCGACGGCGCACGTACGCTGAAGAACCAGGTGCTCATGACGGCCGGTGAGCATGGCACAATGAACCTTGGTCTCGGCCAGAAAGTTATGCTCTATGACGATGGCGGCCCTGAGGGCGACGGTGCCAACGGCGTGGAAGCCACCATCACCCTGGTTCCCACCGGCGAGGCAGAGAGCATCAGACTGACTGACAAGGGCTTTACCTTCAACTATACCTCGCACCTGTACATCTATGAGGGAACTGAAGTGAACGACGAGAAGAAGCTGAAAGACCTCACTGGTTCATCAGCGAAGCTCACCGACCCGCTCGTGGTTGACGGTCCCGTGACCCTGAAGTACGTGGGTGCCGGTTCCTACACCAAGCCCAACTTCGCTCTTGAGGCTGAAGGCTACAAGAAGAAGGCCGTTGAAGTGGTCAGTGTGACCACCGAGGACATCAGCGTCAGCGAGGTGCTGAAGGGCCAGACGGAAGTGAAGATGCTGAAGATTACCGTAGAGACCGAGGGTGACGAGGACAAGGGCACACTCGACCTGACAGCCTTCAACGTCACAGCTACTGGTGAGGCTCTCGACGCACAGCACATCTACCAGACCAACAACAGCGAAAACTTCTCTCCCACACAGGAGTTCAACGAGAAATACACACTGACCAAGTCCGGCACGTACTACTTCTGGCTCTGCCTCGACATGAAGGCTGACGCCACCGTAGGCCAGACGGCAACAGCATCGCTGACCAGCATCGTGGCTGGCGGTGAGACCGTCAACGTCACTGAGCCCGCTACGGCCACTGTCACCATTGCCAGCGGCAAGAGCGGCGACTACACCGTCGGTCAGGGCGGCGATTATGCCACCATTCAGGGTGCTGTTGACGACCTCGGCACACTGGGCATGGAAGGCCCCGTCACGCTGAAGATCAAGGCTGGCGAATATAACGAGAAGGTACGCATTCCTTATATTAAGGGTATGGGTGCCCAGAACACGCTGACCTTAGAGAGCGAGAGTGGACAGCGTGACGTGAAGATTTATCACAACACCTACACATCAGGAGGTTACTCTGACGACCCATATACTAAGGTTTATGGCGTTATAACGCTCTATGAGGCACAGTACGTCACACTGAAGGACCTTGACATTTCAACAACCGATGCCAACTACGACGCAGTGGTCATGGTGAAGAACGAGAGCCGCCATATTACGATCGACAACTGCTACCTGCACGCTCCGTTCACAGCCACCAACCAGCAGGACATCAACCTGGTAGGTCATTATGCACGCGACGTGGATAACTGCAACAACGACTACCTGACAGTGAAGAACTCACTGCTCGAAGGCGGCTGGATGGGTGTCAACATAGGTGGCACAGGCAATGTCTCGCTTACCATGGAAGTTGGCGGTGTCATTGAGGGCAACACCTTCAAGAACCAACGCTCAAAGGCTATCCAGGCATTGGATGAACTTGGTCTGAAAGTTCGTAACAACAATATCATTATTGACGGTAGCGTTGAATTCACCAACAGTTCTGTGGGTATCCTCGACCTGCAGATACGCGACGAACATGACGAAGCCTTGGAGATTACGGGCAACACCTTCAATGTCAATGCTTCATACTACTGCCCCGTCATCAACATCCGACAGTTAGAGGCCACAGAGAATGCACCGGCCATCATAGCCAACAACGTGATGAACCAGGCATCGCTGAACGCATCGTACAGCGGTATTAAATTCGGCGGCAAGGTGAAGAACGTCAACGTGGCTTACAACACCATCCGCCTGACGGGCGAAAACGGCGGTGCTGCCTTCTGGGCTTCAGCAAAGCTGGAAGAGGGCTACGGCAACATCAACGTGGTGAACAACATCATCCAGAACGAGACCAACGGCTATGCCGTCAACATCTATCATGATGATAACCTGGGTATTACGAAGATTAACTTCCAGAACAACGTGATGAGCTGCGCAGAGGGTGCGACTTTCTTCCGTGCTGCATCAAGCACCAACGGCGACTTCGCTGCCTTCGTCGATAAGACTGGTGCAACCAACTGTATCAATAAGGAAGTGACCTTCCTGAGCGACGACGTGCTGGAGCCTGCCGACGACCTGGACGGTGACCTGCTGAAGGCCATGGCCCTGAGCTATGTTACTACCGACATCACCGGCAAGGAACGTCCAACTGAGAACATCACCATCGGTGCCTACGAGTATGACCCGAACGCCATGAGCGCTCCCGTCATGGCTGAAGGCTACCCGAAGGTGCTCACGCACCTGGACGGCAAGGCTTCGTTTTCTGTGAAGACCGACCTGGCAGCTACCATCTACTACATCGTAAAGAAGAGCAGCGAGACAGCTCCCACAGCTGACGAACTGGCTGCCAGCGAGACGAAGATCACGGCAACGGCGAACACCGAGAGCATCATCAACGTGGAAGGACTGGAGGACGACACGGAGTACATTGCCTACTTCCTGCCCGTCAGCCTGCGCAACATTGCTGCCGAGACTGTCAGCCAGACGGAAGCATTCACCATGGACGTAACGCCCGAGGTTCCCGAAGTGGAAGTTTACATCAACAACTCTGAGACCGAGGAGACCGTTGCTTCCGACACTGAGGTAAGCCTCTTTGCCATGGTCAGCGTCAGCGAGCGCACGGCTCCCTACACCCTGACATGGATGGACAGCAAGCACAACGTGCTGCAGACCGAGACCTACGAGAGTGCCAACGACATTGACGAACTCTTCATGGCTACAGCTACGCCGACGGAGTGTACCGACTACATCTTCACCGTGACCGACAACGCTGGCCAGACTGCTACTGCCACCGTTCGTGCCATCGTCACCGGCGAGGCTGTCACGGCAACCTTTGAGAACCTCTACCTGGATGAAGAGAGCTACGAGAACGGAAAGAACCTCCCGCTCGGCTCGTTCGTCAGCGGTTCTTATAAGTTCGACAACTTCTATTCGCCTGACTTCGGCGGCTACTGGGGTAACTACGGCTATGCCAACATAACGACAACCGACTTCACCTCATACCTTGTTGACCAGTTCAAGAATGTGGTAGGCGGTGGCGCTAATGGTTCACAGACCTATATGGTGGCTTATCCCTCTACATGGTATGGCTCCAACAAGATTCACGTCATGAATAATGCTGAGGGCGACATCATCAGTGGTTTCTACATCACCAATGATGCATGGACCGCAGATAACATCGTGAAGGGCGACGGCTACAATGAAGCCTTCGGACAGGGTGACTACCTGAAGCTGACCATTACTGCCGACAACGGTAAGACGCTGGACTACTACCTGGCTGACTACCGTGCTGAGAACGAGGCCGACCGCTACTACGTGAAGGCATGGGAATGGGTGGACCTGCGTGAGCTGGGCACCGTGAAGAACCTCTCGTTCACCTTCGACGGAACGAAGAAGAACAGCTACGGCCTGACCACAGCTGCCTACTTCTGCATGGACGACTTCAACGGCACACGTCCTGAGACGGAGTACGACGGCACGCTGACCGTTACTGACGGACAGCTGACTCAGTCACTCAACGACATCTTCGGACTCGATGCCGCCAATGGTACCATCACTTACGAACTGCCTGACGGTGTTGATGAAAACATCAACGCAGAAGTCAGCATCGACGACGAGGGCAACCTCATCATCACAGGCACTGACGAAGAGGCATTCACCATCGTGGTGAAGGCTACTCAGGCTGGTCATACGGTCTATATGAGTCTGCCTGTCAGCATCACCATTACTGACGGCATCAATGCCATCGGCACCATCGGTGAGGACGGTGAGTACTACGACCTGAACGGCCGCCACGTAGAAACCCCACAAAAGGGCATCTACATCTTCAACGGCAAAAAGGTATTAGTAAAATAGTCACATAAGGGCCATAAGCCCCACTCTTCTAAAAAAAAACGGCAGAACTTTGACGCTCTGCCGTTTTTTTATTACCTTTGCACGCTGAATACAAATAAGAAACAAAAGAAATGAACGAGAAATACTATCAGACGCTCAAGTCTGCTGAGACGGAAGACTGGCTCGACCTGCACGTTATCAGGCCCTTCTGCTATTACTGCGCCGTCTTCTTTGCTAAATTCGATATTCACCCCAACACCGTTACCATCTGGTCGATGGTCATCGGGGCTGCCAGTGCCTTCTTCTTTGCGCAGGGCAGTTTCCACTATGGCGACAACTTCAGCGGCAACACCACCTTAGGGTTGGTCTATAACATCATTGCCATCTTCCTGCTGATGTGGGCCGATATCCTTGACTGTACCGACGGACAGCTGGCCCGCATGACGGGCAAGAAGAGCCGCATGGGGCGCATTCTTGACGGCGTGGCTGGCTTTGCCTGGTTTATCCCCATCTATGTGCTGCTGACCTATCGTTTCTACCTGCATCATGACTGGGAGTTCTCATGGCTCGGCATTGAGAATAACGAACAGAACACACTCATAGCCACAGCCATTGTCTTCGGGCTCGGCCTCATCTCCGGCATTGCCGGACTGGCAGGACAGCAGCGACTGGCTGACTATTACATCCAGGTACACCTGTTCTTCCTGAAGGGTGAGAAAGGCAGTGAGCTGGACAACTCCGTACGTCAACAGGAAATCTACGACCAGATGGGCAAGGACGTCAGTGCCGTAGAGCGTTACTTCCAGAAGTCCTACATCAGCTACACGCAGAAGCAGGAGAAGGCCACACCCCAGTTCCAGCGCCTGCTGGCAGCACTCCGCGAGAAGTACGGCAGTCTGGACAATATTCCTGCCGACATTCGCAAGGAGTTCCACGATTATTCACTGCCGGTCATCAAGTGGAACGGGCTGCTCACCTTTAACTTCCGCGAATTCTGGCTTTTCCTGTTCTGCCTGCTCGACGTGCCTGCTGCCCTTTTTGTGTGGGAAATCGTGGGCATGGGCCTACTCTGTCTCTACGTCAACAAGCGTCATGAGGCATTCTGCAAGAAAATGGCTGATAAACTATGAAGTGGACCAAGAAACAACTCAATAACCTGTTCTTCATTGTCGGCCTTGCTGCCGTCGTGGTGATGGTGCTGACGTTCGACGTGAGCTTTGCCGAACTATGGCAGCAACTGACGCGTGCAGGCTATTGGCTCGTCCCCATCATCGGTATCTGGATCTTTGTCTATGGCCTGAATGCACTGGCTTGGCAGCACATCATACGCAGCAACTGCGATGAAAACGACCGCCCCGTTAGCTTCTGGCGCATCTACCGGCTGACCATTACCGGCTATGCCCTGAACTATGCCACCCCCGTAGGCGGACTGGGCGGCGAGCCGTACCGCATCATGGAACTCTCGAAGGACGTGAGCAACCAGCACGCCACTTCGTCAGTCATTCTCTATGCCATGATGCACTTCTTTGCCCACTTCTGGCTGTGGTTCAGCTCCATCTTCCTCTATCTGGCCCTTGCCGTCATCGACTATGTGCCCATGACGCCCGTCATCGGCACCTGTCTGGCTGGTGCCATCGTGTTCTGCCTGCTGGCTTTCTATGTCTTCTCACGCGGCTACAAGAACGGTCTGGTGGTGAAACTCATCAAGTGGATAGGCCACATTCCCGGACTCAAGAAGTGGAGTCAGCGGTTCCAGGAGCGACATGCAGAAGCTCTGCAGAACATTGACCAGCAGATAGCCGCCCTGCACAAGCAGGACAAGCACGCCTTCTACAGCAGCCTGCTGCTGGAGTATGCCTCACGCATCGTACAAAGTCTGGAAATTCTCTTCATGCTGCTGCTCTTCGGCGTTGACTGCGGCGGCGGGTTCGGCGGTCTGTTCCTGACGTTCCTCTACTCGGTGCTCATTCTGTCGTTCACCACGCTCTTTGCCAACCTCATAGGTTTTCTGCCCATGCAGCTTGGTGTGCAGGAGGGCGGTTTTATGCTCTCCATAGCCATTATCGGCATGTCCACCAAGTTAGGAGCTGCCTACGATGCTGCTGCACTCGGCATCTTTGTCAGCATTATCTGCCGCGTACGCGAAATTCTCTGGATTCTTATTGGAATCCTGCTGATGAAGGCAAAATGATTTTTTAGGGAACCGGTCTAAGGAAACCGGTCAAAGGTCTAAGGGAACCGGTCTAAGGCTTTGGGGAAGCGGCCTTAGACCTTAGACCTTTGACCTTTGACCTTTGACCTTAGACCTTTGACCCCTTCAGCCTTTGCCCCCTCCTACTCTTCCTCAATATTCTTAAACCGGCACCAGCCTACCGATGCACGGTAGTTACCCTTACTGCCACGGGGAACATACAGCACAGCGTTCATATATGTATCCTTGGGGAAGGTGTTGCCGGCAATCTGGATGGGGTCTTGCCAATGGACATGAATCTCCTTCAGCGCACAATCGCCGAAATCAACCAACCGGCCGATGGTACGCACGCCCACAGGAATGTCAAGACGTGTCAGCGCACTACAGCCCACAAAGGCATAACGGCCAATGTGGCGCAGACTGGTAGGCAGCGTCAGGTACTCCAGGTTAGCATCAAACTGGAATGCAGCATCGGGAACAGACTCAATACCCTCTTCCAGCAGGATGGACGTCACCTTCGGCAGGTTAGACAGCTGACCAATGTGGCGACTGCCCCACTTCACGTTGCCTGGCACACGTATGGACGTGATGCCACTGTTACGCAAGGCATAGGTACGCAACGTCACCCCCGAAGGCAGCTTGATCTGCTTCAACTCGTGACAACGCTCCAAGGCACCTCCAGCAATATACTTAATTGAACTGGGCAACACCAGCTCCGTCAGTTTCACAGAGTCGTAGAAAGCATCAGGTCCCAAGCCAACCACTCTCCACTTCTTGCCGTCATAGTTCACCTCTGACGGCACCACCACCTTATTGGCATGGCGTGCATTAGCGTATGCCACTTCTACCGCGCGTTCTGACTTTGACACGATTGTATAACAAAGACTGCCGCTCTTGAAGTCATAGGCCGAAGCCACAGTAGCGGTCATCCACAGCAATACTACGAATAATAACTGAAAAATTTTTCGAAACATATTTTATTTATTTATTGGTCTAAAGTCTAAGGTCTAAGGTCAAATCTCAAGCCTCAAATCTCAAACCTCAAATCTTTACGCATCAAGCTGCTCGTAAACAGAGTTGTTTGACTTGAACTCTGGCACAATCTGCTTCATCTTGCGGACAGTGGCCATATCGTCGTACTGACGAGCAATGTTGATGAGGTCGTCAATCTCTTTCGATACTTCGGCGTAGTCGTACTGACGTACCTCGGCAATGCGAATCTTCTCGTGGAACGAAGGTTTTGTACCCTCCAGTTCGCTGAGCACTTCCTCGTAGAGCTTCTCACCGGCACGCAGTCCGGTGTATTTTATTTCCACGTTCTTTGCGCCCGAGAGCTGAATCATGCGCTTGGCCAGGTCGGCTATTTTGACGGGCTGTCCCATGTCGAAGACGAATATCTCGCCACCATTGCCCTTGGTGCCTGCCTCCAAGACGAGCTTACAGGCCTCAGGAATAAGCATGAAGAAACGCACGATACGCTCATCAGTCACCGTGACGGGGCCGCCGTTCTTTATCTGCTCACGGAACAGGGGAATGACGCTGCCGTTGCTGCCCAGCACATTGCCAAAGCGAGTGGTGATGAATTCGGTCTTTGCTGGTTGAGGGTTGAGGGTTGAGCGTTCTTGCTTTGGCAAGCGTCCCTGCGGGCCGAGCGGAGCGTTGTTAGTGTTGACGTTAGCGTTGACGTTGACGTTAGCGTTGACATTAGCGTTATTCAGCGACTGACAGTAGATTTCGCAGATGCGCTTCGAGCAACCCATGACGTTGGTGGGGTTGACGGCCTTGTCGGTAGAAACCATGACGAACTTGCTCACGCCGTACTTAACGCTGAGGTCGGCAATGACCTTAGTGCCATAGATGTTGTTATGCACAGCCTCCGAAGGGTTATCCTCCATCATCGGCACATGTTTGTAGGCGGCTGCATGGAATACATAATCAGGACGGAACTCATTGAAGATGTGGTCCATGCGCTGCTTGTCGCAGATGGTGGTAACCACCGTATTAGCCTCTACATCGGGGAAGTCCTTGGCCATCATCAGACGGATGTCGTGCTCAGGTGTCTCAGCCTGGTCAATAAGCATCATGCTGGCAGGCTGGTAACGTGCTATCTGGCGCACCATCTCAGAGCCGATGCTGCCTGCAGAGCCGGTGATGAGTATGCGCTTGCCACGAAGCTGTGCACCCACCGAATCCATATCGACCTTGATTTCAGAGCGGGGAAGCAAGTCCTCAACGCTGACTTCCTTCAGCTGCATGCCCTGATAGTCCTCATCCGTGAGCTGGCCATCCTTGATGCTGGCCTCACGGGCCTGCTGGGCCATGTATATCTTACAGCCTGCACCAATGAGCAGGTTCTGTATTTCCTGGTTGTTGCGGAACTCCTCCACACGCAGGGGGCTGACCAGAATGGCATCGACGTGCCTCTTCTTGATAACATCGACCAAGTGTTCGTCAGCCTGATAGACCCGACGGCCCATCAGCAGGATATGCTCCGCCTGCTTCTCATGCGAGATGAACCCCTGCAGGATGAAGCGGCGCGGTCGTTGTGACTGAATGTTCTTGGCCAGTCCGATGCCTCCTGAGAGTGCACCATAAATGAACACACGCTCGGTCCGGTTGTCAGACGCAGAGACGTCGAAGAGTGCCTTGATAAGCACTCGCATGGCCCACATCAGGGCAGTGGCAATGACAAACGTTATGGTGGTCTGCACCTTAGTGAGTGCGCAGAGCTCTTCAATGCCGAAGTACTTCATGAGCTGAGCAACCACAAGTGCAAGTGCCAGCGAAATAGCGTTGGCATAAGCCACATGAACCAGGTCAATGAATGAAGAATAGCGCAGAATACCTGCATAGGTGCGGAATATGCGTGCCCCGATGAAGCTCAGCATTACATACATAAGTAAAGTATATAATACACCAAAGCGGTGCATCACCAGCACTCCGGTTCTATTGAAACCCCAATAGACCACCAAGCCTGTCACGAAAAGGATGACAGCATCAGCCAAGAGTACGCACCAGTACGGCAGTGCACGCTTTGAAAAGTACCAGCGTAATAATATCCGTAGTGGATTCATCTGTTTATTCAAGTCTAATATTTATTTAACCTAAAGGTATCAGCCCGCCAACGCGATGCTGAAAGTGATAAAATTGCGGATGCAAAGGTACAAAAATTTTTCTATACGCGAACATTTTTAGATGACTTTTTAATATTGTTGGCCAATTTGTCACATTTTCTTGAACTATTTTTAGGGAAATAGCATATTGTAATCAGCATTCTCTTGTTTTTTTACCTCAAAACGTGCTGTGTTTGCAGCATTTTCATTATCTTTGCAACGAAATAACTTCTTACTTATGACGGAGAAAGAGAAAATGCTGGCCGGAGAAGTCTATGCGGCCAATGACAAAAGCCTGACGGACGAACTGATGCAGACACGCGAAAAGTTACACGAATTCAACGCGTTACGTCCCACAGAGACGCAGAAGATGAAGGTCATGCTAAGGGACCTGCTTGGCAGCATAGGCGATGACAACTTCCTCATCAACCAGCCGTTTTACTGTGACTACGGCAAGCATATCAGCCTGGGCCGGCGGTTCTTTGCCAACTTCAACTTCACGGTGCTCGACGAGGCACGCGTGACCATTGGCGACGACTGCTTCATAGGGCCCAACGTGAGCATCTACACCGCCTGCCACAGTACCGACCCCACAGAACGGAACTCACGCATGGAGTGGGCTAAGCCAGTAACCATTGGCCACAATGTGTGGATAGGCGGCAGCGTCACCATACTGCCCGGCGTGACCATCGGCGACAATGTGACGATAGGTGCCGGCTCGGTAGTGGTGAGCGACATTCCTTCCAACAGCATTGCAGTGGGAAATCCCTGTAAGGTAAAGAAAACAATACAATAACCTAAAAATAAAATCATCATGAGAACAAAAGACATTATCGCCCTTTTAGGCTTTGGCATCCTGATGGCTGCCTGCGGGCAAAAGACAACTGACAACAAACAACAGACAAACGACATGGACTCCGTTGACAATGTTAGAACGGCCCTTGCTGACAGTGGCCGCATTGACCTGAACAGCCTGCAGTGGACCAGAGAACCTGGAGGCTATGAAGTAAAGGGCGACACCATCACGATTACCACCGCCCCGCACACCGACCTGTGGCAGCGCACCTACTACCACTTCCAGAACGACAATGCCCCCGTGCTGCAGATGAAGACCCGCGAGAAGTTCTTCAGCTTCGTGGTGAAGACCGACTTCACGGGCAGTCACCACCGCTTCGACCAGTGCGGCGTCGTGATGTACTTAGACAGCGAAAACTGGCTGAAAGGCTCTGTGGAATATGAAAATGACAAATTTCAGCACCTGGGCAGCGTAGCCACGAACAAAGGCTACTCCGACTGGGCCACCACAGCCATACCCGCCGACGTGAAGACCATGTGGTACCGCTTCTCGCGCAGGGAAGACGACTACTGCATAGAGTGCTCCACCGACGGAGTGGAGTTCAGCCAGATGCGCATCTGCCACATGTATGCAGGCGCCGGAGAAATCAGTTTCGGCATCTATGCCTGCTCGCCCGAGGAGTCGTCGTTCACGGCTGTGTTCTCCGACATGAGGATTACCGAGTGTGCATGGAAGGCCCACGACGGCCAGCAGCCTGACCAGCCTGCCTGACAATGACGACGACGACCCCACGTCAACGACTACGCCCGATACTTGTTAGCGTTGAGCGTGGAGTGTGGAGCGTGGAGTGTGGAGCGTGGAGTGTGGAGCGTTGTTAGCGTTAGCGTTAACGTTAGCGTTGACGTTAGCGTTAGGGTTAGCGTTAACAAGGAACAAAAGAAACATACAAGTGAAAAATGGTAAGAAGAGCTATCAAAAAAGACATCAATGGCATCATTGAGTTATTGCATCAGGTAAACATGGTGCACCACGTAATACGTCCGGATTTGTTTAAGCCGAACACGACAAAATACAGTGAGCAGGAACTTGAGGCCCTGCTCAACGACGACAGCAAGCCAGTCTTTGTCTATGCTGACGGGGGGAAAGTGTCCGGTCATGCCTTCTGTCAGATTACGGAGGTTAAAGACCATCAACTGCTCCAGGACATCAAGACATTGTATATTGATGATATTTGCGTAGATGAATCAGCTCGCGGTCAGCACATAGGGAAGGCACTGTATGAGTTTGTGCGCGGCTATGCCCAATCAATAGGCTGTTATAACATCACCCTGAATGTATGGGAAGGCAATGAGCCTGCACTCCGTTTCTACAAAAGCATGGGCATGAATGTACAAAAGACAGGAATGGAAACCATTCTGTGAATCCATTCCTGCCCATTCCAGTTTGTTTCTTTCATGTTACTTCACCTCACGCTCCTGAATTGCTTTTCCTGAGCCCCATGCGGTGCCGACCTTCTCGCCGACTACGCGGTATTCGTTCTTGGCAGAGTCGAAGATGACGGGCTGAAGCTTCGAGAGGTCTATGTTGCCTTCCTCGTCGAGGATGCTCTCATCGGCACTCATGTTGACTATTTCGCCAACCACCCGGGCACCACCGTTCTCGTCTTCATCGAAAGTCACCACCTTGCACTCCAGCGTCAGCTTGTACTCGTTGATGATAGGTGCATCCACATTGGGACTTGGGGTGATGGTAAATCCAGCCTTCTTTACCTTGTCAGGAACGTCATTACCCGACACCATGCCGAAGTAGTCACTCTGCACGATGTCATCCTTTGTGGCAAAGCTGATGGTAAAAGCCTTCTTCAGACGAATGTTGTCCGTTGTCTTGTGTTTGGAGAGTTCGAAGGTGATGTGCTTCGGGCCACACTGTCCCCCCCATGCTGCCATCATCACGTCAGGATTCTTCTGTTCGTCCCAAGTGGCAATCATGATGGCAGGCAGCGGTGTGATGACAGCCTTGTCGCTGAAGTTCTTGCGCCCCTCAACGGCTTTCACCTCCACTTGTTCCTCTGCAGGGTTCTCGTTTACGTTTTTCTCACTCTTCTGCTCCTTGTTTCCACAGGCGGCAATGAGCAGTGCGCCTGTCAGCACGAGGGCTGATAATTTTGTTGTCAGTTTCATATTGGTAGAATTATAATTATATGTGCATGGCATCACGGAAGGCACATAGTCGGCAGTCAGTAATCGCCGTCAGGACGGATTTCGGCATCAGGACTGGCATCGACGTATTCAGCGTTAGCAAACTTAAAGGTTGGGAAATCGCCAGCGGCAAGCCAACGGATGGAATCGACACGAAAGGGAATCTCCTTCACGACGCTTCTCTCCAAATGTTGCAACTCTGTTATCTGACCTGTTTTACAGCCTGTCAGAACTTGTGCCAATATAATTAAGGTATAGATAATATAATTCTTCACTGCGCTTTTTTTCAAAGATTTAGCGTCACCCTACTTACTATTTCTTGACTTTGCTGTATTTCGCCTTGACTATTTCGTAGGAATTACGGGTAAGTTCTTTCAGTAGTTCATCAGGAGCCACAGCAGGATTGATGCCTATCCAGTGCCTGGGCGATTCGTTGTACGGATTGCCGATACAATCATACTGTGCCTTCAGGTCCTCTATTCGTTCCGGCTGACATTTAAGCGATATAACAGAGAAATCATTGCAGTCGAAGAATGAAAACATATGTCCTGACACGTAAAACACCAAAACACCCTCTCCGTTTTTGAATTTCTGGAAAGGCAGCTTTTCTTCAATATCATTACCCAACGACAGACAATAGTCGCGATAGTCTTCTATGTTCATAGTCTCTCAGCCGATGCTCTTTCCTAATTCGTAAGCCTCTTGCAGTTTGGGATTGCCCTCAATCTCGCGGGCATCGTTTACGCCACCACAGAACAATGTGCCTGCCAGACGGCTTTTAGGATAGCAGTCTGTCCAGCCAGTCAGTCCTGTCTCTGCACGCTTGGGGGTCTCTGCTTCATCCTCTGCAGCCGTTGTCAGCAGATAGACATCACGGAACTGGTAGTCCTGCTCGTACATCGCATTCATGCGGTCTATGAGTGTCTTCATCTGACCACTCATCTCATAATAGTAGATAGGCGTTGCCCAGCAGACGACATCAGCCTTCAGCACCTTGGCCATGATGTCGTTCACGTCGTCCTTAATGACACAACGCCCAAGTTTTTGGCAGCCCATGCAGCCCTTGCAGAACTGAATGTTCTTGCCCACCAGTGAAATCTTCTCTACTTCGTTTCCGGCGGCTTTGGCACCTTCCACAAACTTCTCAGCGAGCATGTCGCTGTTCGAGCCGTGACGCAGACTCGTAGATATTACAATGACCTTTTTCATATTCGTATTTCCTGACCCTAAATCCATTCGAAATGCTCTTCCCCTGCACCAATCTCAAAATGGCACTTGGCGATGCCGAGGTCTATCTGGGTGAAGCCCACGATGGAGAAACTGCGCTTGGCACGGACTTTTGCTGACTGTCCGTCACTCGCAGGAACGTATTCGAAGAAGAACTTCTGCTGATTGACTGCTGTCGGCGCAAGCAGTGCTGCCTCCACGCCTTGACGGAACCAGTCTGGAGTGAGTTCGCTGACATTACTTACTTGCTCTGCGGTCTTGATTTTGTGCGCAGCACCCTCCGTCTCTCCATATCCCAGTGAGATCACGCAGCGCAGTTTCTCACCGTCAGCTATTCTGAGCACGTCAGGATTCTTCTTGAACGTCAGTCCTACCCAGCAAGAGTTAAGACCCATCATCTGAGCCTCCAGAACCAGCCGCTCGCCATAGTAGCCGATTTTCTCGTCCAGGAGTTCGTCGCTCTTCGGACCTATCATGGCCAGATAGTTGCTGATGCCTGAGAATTTGCCGTAGTGGGCCATCCGGCTGTCAAAGGCGGTAGGGTCGCTGGTCACTAGTTGGATGTGCAGTCCGCTCTGCTGATTATATTCATCCACCAAAG
>ONRS01000019.1 GCA_900320255.1 uncultured Prevotellaceae bacterium | reverse complement strand
TGGTGGAGAACTGGAGAGTGCCGTGGTTTGCACCAAACTACACCCTAACGCAAGCCTCTCTCCACCCTTGTTTGGCCCGAAGAAGAGTGGAAAGTGACCCAAAGAAGGTTGGAAAGTGGCCCGAAGAAGGTTGGAAAGTGGCCCGAAGAAGGGTGGAAAGTGGGCCAAAGAAGAATCAGGTTGAGTTGGTGAAATATTAGTCGCCCAATTTCTTGTCTATATCAAGATTATTCAGTAAATTTGCCCCCAAATATGAAGCTTATGCCGAATATAATATAGATGAAGCATTATAAGAAAATCATAACACTAACTATCCTGATAATAATGGTAATTGGGATTTTTTATGTATCTGACAGGGAGAAGTATTTTATGGGCAAAAGTTATTTTGATTATCAACTTTTACCGTATGGACTACGCCCTGAGTATTATTGCAATTCATATAAAAGGGGTAATCATATGAAATATGAATTTAAGATAAAGGTGAATGGATTCGAATACTATGGTGAAGGTACGGCTTGTTATTGTGATAGTACTCGTGATGGCTATTTTCTAATTAAAAGAATTGTAGGGTATTATTTCAGTGAAAATTCTTTTTATGCTGTTTGTTATGATACAAACAACAAGTTACATTACATAGCTCCCTTTATTCATGGTAAAGGAGATGACATCGTGTTTATCAATGCGGTTGTTACTGTTGATTCATTAAAGACTTTAAGATACATACAGGCACCAGACCCCATCACAGTAGATGATTATTATGAGAATTATAATTTATGGAAACGCATAACGTTATGTTTAAAATTACAATAATGAGATGAAGAGCAGTAAGCGAGTAGCCATAGTAGGAGGTGGGGCAGCAGGATTCTTCTGCGCCATTAACCTGAAGGAGATGTGCCCGGAGATGGAGGTTACCATCTTTGAGCGCAGCACGAAGGTGCTGGCCAAGGTTGCCGTTTCTGGTGGCGGACGCTGTAACTGCACCAATTCGTTTGCCAGTGTACGTGACCTGCAGGCAGTCTATCCGCGAGGACACAGGCTCATGAAACGACTCTTCAATGTGTTCAGCTATCGTGATGCCTATGCCTGGTTTGAGGCTCACGGCGTACCACTTACTACGCAGGACGACGAGTGCGTGTTTCCTGCTGCACAGGACTCGCAGGCCATCATCGGCTGCTTTCTTCGTGAGGCACAACGGCACGGCGTGACCGTGAGGACGGGTTGCGGCATTGACAGCCTGAGCCAGTTGCACGACTTTGACTGCATCGTGCTGACCACAGGCGGCATGACGCGCCCTGTGCTTGAACTTCAGCAGGAGGAGCTCGTTGAGCCGGTGCCGTCGCTCTTTACCTTCCGTATTGACGACGAGGCACTCCATGAGCTGATGGGGACGGTAGTCAACGAGGCGCAGGTCATGCTGCCTGGTACGAAGATGCGTGCTTCGGGCCCCCTGCTGATTACCCATTGGGGCATGAGCGGACCGGCCGTTCTTCGGCTGTCGAGCTATGGTGCACGTCTGTTGGCTGACCATCATTACGAAATGCCGCTCTCAGTAAACTGGACAGGCTTGAGTGAGGCAGAGGCAATGGCAGAACTGGGTGGACTGACCGTAAAAGCCAGTCAGAAGCAGCTGCCCAACATGCGCCCCATTGACCTGCCGGCACGTCTGTGGACTTACCTGGCACAAAAGGCCTTGGGCAACCGTTCGCATGCTCCCTGGGGCAGTCTGAACCGTAAGGAGCTGAACCGACTGGTGAACGTCTTGACGAACGACCAGTACCGCATAGCGGGGCGTGCTCCCTTCAAGGACGAGTTTGTTACCTGTGGTGGAGTGTCGCTGTCGGCCGTTAATGCCTCGACGTTGGAGAGTCGCAGTCGTCAGGGCCTCTATTTCGCAGGCGAAGTACTCGACATTGACGGCGTGACGGGCGGCTTTAACTTTCAGGCAGCATGGACTACAGCCTACGTTGTGGCGAAGGCCATTGCTAATCAATAAACTATTGAACCACAAAATAATATATGAAAAGAACAGAGAGATACTTAAAGGCTTTAGATTACTTCCGTGAACAGATGCCGGAGGTGCAGACCGAGCTGGAGTTTGGCAGCGTGTTTCAGCTGTTGGTGGCCGTCGTGCTGAGTGCCCAGTGTACAGACAAGCGTATTAATCAGGTCACCCCAGAGTTGTTCCGACGTTTCCCCGATGCCCGCTCGATGGCTGCCGTTGAGCCAGAGGACGTGCTGGAGTACATCAGCAGCGTGTCATATCCGAACTCAAAGGCTGATCACTTGGTGAAGTTGGCCCGTATGCTGGTGGAGAAGCACGGCGGCGAGGTGCCTACGGACATGAATGAGCTGTTGGATTTGCCGGGAGTGGGGCGCAAGACGGCCAACGTGGTGCAGAGCGTGGCCTTTGGGCGTGCAACGATGGCGGTCGATACGCACGTGTTCCGCGTGAGCCACCGCTTAGGCTTAGTGACAAAACGCGAAGACACCCCTTACAAGGTGGAGCAGATGCTAATAAAAAATATACCCGAGGAAGATATTCCCCGGGCTCATCATTGGCTGCTGCTGCATGGCCGTTATGTATGCACGTCGCGGCGGCCTCATTGTGAGAAGTGTGGCCTGTGTGCTATTTGCGCTTCTTATGATTCCACTTCTTCCACATTTCGCGGTGAAAGCGGTTCTCGGCCTTGATAACCTCAAACACCTTGCTGGCAGGCAGCACCGTCATAAACTTCTCGTGGTAGGTCTGCTGCAGGGTCTTTAGCTCTATGTCCATCTGGTCGCTCTTCTTGATGGCGTCCTTGTAGCCGGCCTCGTCGGTAGGACGGGCGTGGCGCAGCTGGCGCTGGCGTTCGTAGATGGCGCGCTGCTTCTGGGTCATCTCCCTGAACATGGGCATAAACTTGGTGCAGTCCTGCTGGGTCAGCTTGGCCTCCTTGATAATGTATTCCTCAAGCTCTGCCTGGAACTTCTCGGGCGAGAATTTCCCGTGGCCGTGCTGTGCAAAGGCGGTCAGCGTGATAAGCAGGCATGCAAGTGTAAAAAGCAGTTTCTTCATTGTTGTACTTGTTTTCGTTTATTCTGACAGGCAGGCGTAGATGTCCGCGTTGTCGAGCATGACGTAGTCGGCAGCCTCGTCCAGGTATTCCTCGTCGGTGTTGCTGGTGACGGCGGCGACGTTGTTCTGCTCAGGTGTTTCTTGAGTTTGGTGGAAATAAAGTGTGATACTGAAAATGGCGACTGCGACGCATGCTGCAGCCACCAGAATGGGGCGCAGGGCTTTCATCCGCACCGTCTTGGCGGGCTTTACCTCCTGCTCCTGCTGTTCGGGCAGTTGCTGCATCAGCCGGTCGGCAAAACTGTCGAAATACCCTTCAGGCACGCGGAAGGGGTTCTGCTTGCCTAAGTGTTCCTCTATAAGTTTTTCTTCGTTTGTCATTTTGTTCTTATTGTTGTCTTTTTGACGTTTCAGCAGTAAAAAGGTTTAATCATTATGCTGTAAATATTCAGAAATTTTCTTTACGGCAATGTGGTAGGAGGCTTTCAGTGCCCCTTCCGAGGTGTTCAGAATACGGCTTATCTCACTGTACTTCATTTCGTCATAGTAGCGCAGATTAAAGACCGTGCGCTGTACTTCGGGCAGCCGGGCAATGGCTTCCTGCAGCTTGGCCTGTGCCTCGTCGCCGTCGAAGTAGCGGTCGGCAGTCAGCATGTTGGCAATGCCCGATGCCTCGTTGTCGGCACTAATGGCGGTCTGGTTCTTCTGACGGCGCAGGAAGTCAAGGCTTTCGTTGATGACGATGCGGTAGAGCCAGGTGGAGAGTTTGGAGTCAGAGCGGAAAGAGCCTATGTTGTTCCATGCCTTGAGCATGGCGTTCTGCATGACGTCGTCGGCATCATCGTGGTTGAGTACCATGCGACGCACCTGCCAGTAGAGCTGTTCGCTATACTGTTTAACAATAAACCCAAACGCCTGTCGTTGCGTCTGGGGATCATGGAGCATGTCAATAAGCTCTTTCTCTGAAAGGGGAGGGGTCATCGGATGGCAATCTTGCGGACTACTTTACCTACCTTGACAATGTAGCATCCTTTGGGAACATCCAGCTCTACGCGCTGTGAGGGGCTCTCAATCTTCACCTTGATAATCTGCTTGCCGGTGAGCGATACAACCTCAAGCGTCTGACCCTGGGCATTGTTGACAATAATAGACGACTGCTGTACAGCAATAGTTACTTCGCGCTCGCCACTCTGCTCGATGGTAGGCTCTGAACTCACAGCCATCAGGCTAACGGGAACGCTAAGCGTCAGAAATGCTGCAAAAGCTATAGAAAGTAGTCTTTTTGTCATACGCTTTTTGTTTATATTTGGTGCAAAGATAGGAAAAAGGAACGAAACTTCCAAATTTTTCTACATATTTTTTCTTTTTTCTTTGCAATTTATAGGTCAATGACCGTATTTTCTTGTGCCAGGACCGTATTTTCGAACACCGTTCGTGCCTCTTCCAGCAGTATTTGCTCATCGTCGTAACGTGAGGAGTAGTGCCCCAGAATGAGCTGTCGGGCGTGGGCATCGTGAGCCACCTGGGCAGCCTGACGTGCGGTAGAGTGGAAGTACTTCTCGGCCCGCTGAATATTGTCGTCGGCGTAGGTGCTTTCGTGATAGAGTGCCGTCACGCCCTCTATGCGGAGGTGCAGGTCGCTGATGTAGCGCGTGTCGCTGCAGTAGGCGTAGCTGCGGGGTTCCTCGGCAGGCAGTACTAACTGTTCGTGGGGAATGAGTGTCCCCTCTGGTGTCTGCCATCCTGCTCCGGCCTTGATGTTGGCAATCTGCGAGGTGGGAATGTGGTAGAAGTCAATCTTCTCCTTGCGAATGTGGGGCAGCGTGGGCTTCTCCCTGAACAGGAAACCGCAGCAGGGCACTCTGTGCTGTAGCGGAATGGTGGTCACGCTGACGCTGCGGTCTTCGTAGATGACTTGTTGCTGGCGGGTGTCGATGGGGTGGAATACCACTTCGAAGCCCAGACGGTCACAGAACATGTCGAGCTGCGACTGAAGCATGGGGCCCAGCTCGGCGGTGGCATAGACGTGCAGACGAGCCGTGCGCCCCAGCATGCCGAAGGTACTGATCATGCCGATGAGCCCGAAGCAATGGTCTCCGTGCAGGTGCGAAATGAAGACATGGCCTATCTTGGTAAAGCGGATGCGGGAGCGCCGCAATTGCATCTGCGTGCCCTCGCCACAGTCAACCATAAACAGTTTGTCGCGTACCTCAACCACCTGTGCCGACGCGTTGTGCCGGAGTGTGGGAAGTGCGCTGCCGCAACCTAATATGTGAACTCTGAACGGTTCCATTCCTACATGGCGAAATCATCGTACGACGATTCTTCGAGCTTGATGTCCCTGCCGTATCCGCTGTTAGGTTTCTGGCGCGAATACTCGAAGGTGTCCTCATCGTTCTGATAGGTGAGCGAGTCCTTGGTCAGCTTGACAATGTCGTAGTAGTTGGTCTCCTCTTCCTGTCCGCCGCCGTCGCGTATGGACACTATCTCAATCTGTCCGTCAACAATTCTCCATGTGCGGTAGCTGATGACGCTTTGGTCAATGCTTTCGGCAATGCCTCCTTCCTTGATGCGAATACCAATTTCAGCACTTCCGTCGATGGGGTCGGGCATGACCCAGTCACCCAGCAGCATGTTCTGGTTGATGGCAACCTCGGCAGCTGTCCTCTCCACGTTGGTCAGCACAATCATGCGGTCGCCGGCGGTAATGGTACCCATTACGTGGTTAGCCTGGCGTGCTGCCGTAAGGTCGATGTTCAGCGTGTCGCCGCTGTCAATCATCAGCATCAGCGTGTCGTTTGTTGTCGTTCCGGCTACAATGCCGTAGATGGTTGGCTTCTCAACTGGTGCGGTGTAGGTACTGTCCTGTGAGTAGTTTGTAACCTGCTGACTCTTATTGCCGCAGCCAGTCACGGTGATGGCTGCAAGGGCGATGAAGCCTGAAAATAAAAGCTTTTTCATATTGTTGCCTTTTTTAATCTTTAATAGTTTGTCTTTCTTGTTCTTTAGCCTCGTTCCAGAGCTGGTCCATCTCTTCGAGGGTCATCTCCGTCAGGGGCTTGCCGGCACGTATGCTGTGTTGCTCAATGTAGTTGAAGCGACGGGTGAACTTCTGGTTCGTCATCTCCAGTGCGTTGTCAGGGTTCAGCTTGTACAGGCGTGCAGCATTAATCACGGCAAAGAGGAAGTCGCCCAGCTCCTCGGTGGAACGTTGTTTGTCCTCCTTGCGCAGCTCAGCCTCCAGCTCGTCCAGTTCCTCGCGCACCTTCTTCCACACGTCCTGCTTGTCTTCCCAGTCGAAGCCCACGTTGCGCGCCTTGTCCTGAATGCGGTAGGCCTTAATGAGCGAGGGTAGGGCAGCGGGCACTCCCGAGAGCACCGTTTTGTTGCCGTCCTTCTCCTTCAGCTTTATCTGTTCCCAGCTCTCTAATACCGCCTCAGCATCTTTGGCTACGGCTTCGCCATAAACGTGCGGGTGACGGAATATCAGCTTGTCGCACAACTTGTTACAAACGTCAGCAATATCGAATTGCTGTTTCTCTTCACCTATTTTTCCGTAGAACACCACGTGCAGCAGCACGTCGCCCAGCTCCTTGCAAATTTCCTGCTGGTCGTTGCGGATAAGTGCGTCACACAGTTCGTAGGTCTCCTCAATGGTGTTAGGCCGCAGACTTTCGTTGGTCTGCTTACGGTCCCACGGACATTCCACCCTCAGTCGGTCCATTACGTCGAGCAACCGTCCGAAGGCTTCCATCTTCTCTTCTCTTGTATGCATTTGTTCCATATTGGGTGCGAAGGTACGAATAAGTGAGCAGAAAACCAAATTTTATTTGAGTTTTCTCGAATGAGAGTAGCCAGACCCTCGGTTTAGGGTATTTATTCAAACATATCTTCTATACTTCTTAAGGCACTATCGCGCTTTATTCTGGCAGCAAAATCTTTTCCATCTTCTAAATACTGTCTGCGTTCTCTATAGTCTTCTGGCAAAGTGCTTGCATATTCGCGCCAGACCTCATCCTTCATGCGAAGTTTCTGCTGGAACCTTTCATTCCGCTCTTTTCTTTCTTTTTCTTCTAATTCTACCTCAGCACAGGTAATCATACACAGCGCAATAAATCCTATAGCAAGGATAAGACACCCCGCTGTTCCATACTTCGACTCAGAGAGTTGAATACATGCTATTATGATTAAAGCCAAAATGCTTCCTGCGCCCATAGTTCTATCATGCGTTCTCCTCTTTATTTTTATTTTGTTAATTCTTGATACATTTTGAATAGTTGTGCAACACACTGGCTTTCGGTCATCGTCTTCACATTAAAACCGTAGGCCTGCATGACGGCGCGGTCGTTGTCCTGATGAGCTTTGCGCAGTTCTACAGGCATAGTTAGCTCGTCGTAAAGATCAGCAAGTGAAGAGTCTGGATAGAGGGCACGAGCATCAAGGATGGCCTGTGCTGTCTGCTCTATTTTTGCTTTCTGCTCTTCTGTTGGAGTAGGCCAAGGGAAGTTGTTATAGACAACATCCTTAGAATAACGATAATCGCTCTTCAATCGACCACAGACAACACGCACCCAGGCCATGTGAACGTTACTTTCAAGTATGCCAAAGTGATAGAGAGTAGCATCAGGGATAATGTGAACTGCATTACTTGTCATGACCGATGGTGGCATAAACCCTATAGGGATATAACGTCGGCGTTCGGAGGATGTGGAAGGGATTATGATATAATGTCTTTTGGGCATGTTCTCTACCTGAAAACGTGTGGGGCGATCTGCCAGTTTTATTGTAGAACTACGCTTGCTTTCCAGACGTAAACGCCTTACGTTTTCAATTCTTTTCATACAATGGGGCATCTGCCTTAATTCAGAGGGAGTACAGTCGCCAAGCCATAAACAATAACGCGGCTTTTGATTGATGAACTCGATAGCTCCATACCATGGGTGAAAGAAAGGTGCAGACTTTGGTTCTGACTCCAAAAACTCCTGCATCTCGTCCAAGGTAAACAAATAGTTTCCTCCATCAATAGGCTGGTTGCCAATTCCTATTTCGGGAACATTACATAGAGGGCGGATTCGACTGCCTATGAACACATTAGGCGCATCCATTAAATAGGCGTTGATATGCTTTGTTTTCGTAACCTTATCGTTATCAAACAACAGACAATCATTATCTATCTGTTCGTCTTGACAAAAGCCAACTATGATACAATGAACATGAGCTTTTAGCGAAGCTTCACTATCCCACCGGAATGTTCGATGGGCAAAAGTAATTTTGATGCCATCTTCAAACAGTATCTGCCACAAATTAGCCACTTGCTCTCCTTGGCAAATGCTATTTGTTGACACCAAAGCAGTCTTACATCTCTTATTAAACCTCATGTGATGGGCAGCCCTTTTATACCAGCAACTCACATAGTCCATATTGCCAATATTCTTCCAATGTGAACCAAATACATGCATTATGTCACTTTTTTGGCTTTCATTCATCAATCTTGCCCCCACAAAAGGCGGATTACCAATTATATAATCATAGCTAACTTGGTAACGTTTTGTGTTATGTTTTACCTCACCATCGAAGTGATGGGTTACAACATTGACCTCATCATATTCTACAACAGGTTCACTGGCAACCATCGATTCGGGCTCAATTATCAAGTGCACATTGTTTGCGTGGATTGTTGGTATGTCTGACGGAATTTCAATAACGTCCCAATCCATCCTCAATGCATTACCTTCACGAATATTATAATACGACTTCAACGGCAGGAAGTCTATATCACGACGGATAATCTTCTCTGTTTCACGAAGCATCTGCGCTTCTGAAATCCAAAGGGCGGTCGTTGCGACGGTTACGGCAAAGTCGTTAATCTCGATGCCGTAAAACTGCTGAATGCTTACCTTGATAGGATTCACTTCCTCAAAGCCGAGAAATGCCTGGCCATGATAGCGTTCACGAATGCACTCGTTCTCCAAGCGACGGAGCGAAAGATAAGTCTCTGTAAGGAAATTGCCAGAGCCGCAAGCAGGGTCTAAGAAAGTAAGCGAGGCCAGACGGTCCTGGTAAGCATCGAGCTTCTTCTGCCGTTGTCGCTCAACTTTTTCTTCCAGTATCTCGTCCAGTTCACGGCGCAAATCATTCAAGAACAGCGGGTCAATGACTTTGTGAATATTCTCGATAGATGTGTAGTGCATACCACCGCTTCGACGTGTTTCTGGATTAAGCGTGCTTTCAAATACGGCACCGAAGATGGTAGGCGAAATTTCCGACCAATCAAAGTCAAGGCTGGCATTCTTTAGCAAAGTCTGTTTCAATTCCTCGGTGAACTGCGGAACCTCTATCTGTTCTTCAAATAGCCCACCATTAGTATATGGAAAGGCTTTCAAATCATTTTTCAGATACTTGCTGCGCTTATCGGTTGGCGTATTCAACACCTCAAACAGACGAATTAACGCACTACGTAAATCTTCTGCATCATAGCGCACAAGATAGTCGTGGAATTGGTTGTGAGTGAAAATCTCAGCATCCTCGGCATAAAGACAGAACACAATGCGGACACAAAGGATATTCAGCCAACGCAAAGCCTCCGTCGAATTGTCATCGTACTGTTTGAGTAATGCGTCGTAAATCTTGCCGACTATTTCACCTGCTTGCATAGAGACCTGCATTTCCTTGCTCAAATGCTCGTTCTTAGCATCGACAAGGAACATCAGACGGTAATACTCTTTACCCAGGTTCTCAAGCAGAATCTGCTCAGGCTCGCCGTTGGGTTGCTCCATGTCATAGACAAGAAACTCCTGAAAGTTGCAGGTGACAATCCAGCGCGGATGTTCCGATACAGGCAATGATACTACATAGCGGCGTGCTTGTTGGAATGGATTTAACAATGAACCATCACTTTGCTTAATTGGTGCACGAAGGTCTTTACCGAAAGACTTTTGTTCTATCAGCACACGGGTGGAACGTATGCGTCCGTCAATGAAGTTGGAGGCATCAACCATTCGGTGGTCTTCAAACGTGATAAATCCATCCGAAGGGGTCTCAATTCCATAAACATTCGAAAGCAGGTCAATCCAAAAGGGCTGTGACTCTCCCCGTTCATATCCTCTGCCTTTCCAACGCTTGGCAAACTCAGCTGCTGAAATAGCTATTTGTTTCTCAGTCTTGGTCATTTTCAGTTTTTAGTATATGACATTGGTAGTACATTCTGTGTGCAAACTTACGCATTTTTTCTTAGATATCCAAATATCTTTTCGTTTTTTGCTAAACCGAACATCAGAACTTTTCTAATCCCCTCGAATTCGAGGGGGTAGGGGGTTACTTAAACAAATCTCCCTCCACCATTCTGTCCTCATGGGAGAAGCGGATGGTGAGGGCAGCGTTCTGGGGAGCAGTCTTCTTGGGGGCGGCGTTCTGGGGGACGGCTGGTTCTTCGGCTGCGGGCGACCATTTGTTGCTTACATACTCTGCCAACTGAAACAGTTTGGTCATTGCGGAGTCAATCATCTTGTCCATGTTCATTTCCTTTCTTTTTTAGTTAAACTTATGAATCATGGTGCAAAGATAGCGGCAGACTGTTTCAAATCGTGAAACAGTCGTGGACTTTTTTTACTTTTTATACCTGTCTATGGCTTTTTGGTGCCAATCTGTGATTTCGTCGGCCAGCGACTTGGGCTCCAGTACTTCTACCCATTCGCCGCGTGAGAGCAGCTTCGACTTGAAGTCGGGGGTTATTTTCAGACGTAGCTCGAACTCGGCGTAGTCGGCTGTTGACGCCGTTTCCTTCTGGGATGCGTGCAGGGGCAGGTCGCGCAGATAGTAAGGCTCATAGCCATAGGCTCTTATGACGACGCGTTCAACGGGTGCTTTGTCGTCGGCAACGATGCCGAAGCAGTCGCGGAAGTAGTCGGCTGCACGAAAGTCTTCGGGCATCTTAAACTTCTCGTCGGTCTGTTCGATGTCCTTGATGCGGTCGAAAGAGAACGTGACCAGGAATCCGTTTGACAGTCGTCCTAACACGTACCAACGCTGCTGGAACAGCTTGATGCAGTAGGGCTCCAGCTTGAATTCGTTATAGGTCGGGGCTGCGTAACGCTTGTAGCTGAACTTGATGCAACGGCCCTCCTTCATGGCTCTGATGACCTGTTGCAGCTTCTCGCCGCCCGAGGGCACGTTTTCTAAGAGTATGCGCTGGTTGAGGCTCTGGCTCTCGCTGAGCAGGTTGCTTACGCTGAGCGTGGAGAGCATCCAGTTTTGTACGGTGTCCTCGCGCAGCACGTGGTCATTGCCTATGTGGTACGTGTTGCTTTTCTTGTCGCAGTCTATGTAGAGGCCAAAGATTTCCTCTATGGCTATGCGGTGGCGGTGAAAGGTGGTGCGCGACATTTCGATGCCTTCGCTCATCTCCGTCAGCAGCCACTTCTTGTTAATCTCTGCCAGCGTGATGGCCTTGGCCTTGTAGATGGTGTTCACCAGCCAGATGTATTCCTTGAATTTGTCGGATGTTCTCATTGCACGGCAAAGTTACGAAAAAGTTTTGTTATTCACAAATTTGACGTGAAATCATTTGCAGGATTGGGCAGAATGTTGTAAATTTGCAAAGTAGAAAAGTAATAACATTACATAAAACATCATTAGTTTATGGCAGCATTAGATTTAATACCGATAGAGTTTGTCGTACTTCCCAACCCGCAGCCTGACGAGCAGGGACGTACTACGTACCAGGTGCGGCAGCAGACACACGGGGCGCTGAACACCCGGGGCCTAGTGGAACACATGCGCAAGAACGGCAAGATGGCGCAGTACCCCATTGATGCCATTATACAAGTGCTGACGGAGGAGATAGTTGAATTCCTGTTTCGAAACAACTGTGTACACATTGACGGGCTGGGTACCTTCTCGCTGAGCGTTGGACTGAAGCCTGAAGTTGACGAAGAGGGCGTGGCTCACAAACGGCAGGTGACTGACCCGATGGAGATTACGGGTAACGACGTTGAGGTGACGGGCATTGCCTTCCGTCCTGACATTGAGTTTACCAGACTGGCTACCCGTCGTCCCGCCTTCTTCAGGAACAAGGAGATGCGCGGCGTAGTGGGGCACTCTGTACCCTACACCCGTGAGCAGTTGACGTACTCTCTGCTGCAGTATGTTGACCAGCACGGCTCCATTTCGCGCAGATCATTCATCAAGCTTTGGGGCTTGACGAAGCACCAGGCCCTGAAGTGGCTCGGCGAACTTTCTACCGGCGACAATCCGCCTCTGCTGGAGACGCGCCCTACTAACGCTTTCGTCTATCTGCGCAACCCTGACTATAAGCCCGAAGCATGACCATAGCTATTAGCGCATGTGCCGCATGTCCTTGTCTTATGCGGCACATGTCCTTGTCTCAGGTGCCGACTTGCTTTGTTTCCGACTATAGTCAGCAGAACGTCCGACTATAGTCAACAGAACATCCGACTATAGTCAGCAATTCTTCCGACTATAGTCAACAGTAAAGCAAGTCGGCACCTGAGACAAGGACATGCGGTGCCTCCGACAAGGAGATGCGGTGCCTGCGTAATGGGGAAGTGGTGCTTTGCCGAAAGTTTCTACCCGTAGAAATTTGGTGGAATCAGAATTTTTAGTTACCTTTGCACGCTTTTATATTAATAATGTATGGAATTAGCAAGTAAATACGACCCGAAAGAGGTAGAGTCGAAATGGTATCAGTATTGGCTGGACTATAAGTTGTTCGCCTCGAAACCCGATGGCCGCGAGCCTTACACTATCGTTATCCCGCCCCCCAACGTGACAGGTGTGCTGCACATGGGGCACATGTTGAATAATACAATTCAGGACATTCTTGTGCGCCGTGCACGCATGGAGGGCAAGAACGCCTGCTGGGTGCCTGGCACCGACCACGCCTCGATAGCCACCGAGGCCAAGGTGGTGAAGAAGCTGGCTGAGCAGGGCATCAAGAAGCACGACCTGACGCGCGAGCAGTTTCTGGAGCATGCCTGGGACTGGACGCACGAGCACGGCGGCATCATCCTGAAGCAGCTGCGCCGCCTGGGCGCCTCGTGCGACTGGGACCGCACCGCGTTCACTATGGACGAGAAGCGCTCGGAGAGTGTCATCAAGGTGTTTGTTGACCTGTATAACAAGGGCCTCATCTACCGCGGACTGCGCATGGTGAACTGGGACCCGAAGGCCCTGACCGCCCTCTCTACCGAGGAGGTTATCTACAAGGAAGAGCAGAGCCACCTGTACTATCTGAAGTACTATGTGGACGGCCCTGTAAGTTGCGACTCTGTAGCAACTGCTGACGGTAACGTCATCCACAAGGACGAGAAGGGCTACTACGCCGTTGTGGCCACCACGCGCCCTGAGACCATCATGGGTGATACCGCTATGTGCATCAATCCGAAGGACCCGAAGAACCAGTGGCTGAAGGGCCGTAAGGTCATCGTACCGCTGGTGGGCCGCGTGATTCCCGTCATTGAAGACCGTTACGTAGATATAGAGTTCGGTACGGGCTGTCTGAAGGTGACGCCTGCACACGACACCAACGACTACATGCTGGGCAAGACGCACAACCTGGAGACCATCGACATCTTCAATGCCGACGGTACCATCTCTGAGCAGTCGCCCCTCTATGTAGGCATGGACCGCATGGACTGCCGCAAGCAGATAGCCAAGGACCTGCAGGAGGCTGGCCTCATGGAGAAAGTGGAGGACTACGTCAACAAGGTGGGCTACTCGGAGCGCAACCCCGACACCGCCATCGAGCCGCGCCTCTCCATGCAGTGGTTCCTGTCGATGAAGCATTTTGCCGACATCGCCCTGCCGCCCGTCATGAACGACGACATCAAGTTCTATCCCGAGAAATACAAGAACACTTACAAGAACTGGTTGGAGAACATTCAGGACTGGTGCATCTCGCGTCAGCTCTGGTGGGGACACCGCATACCGGCATACTATATTGAGGCCCCCCGCCTGACGTCCCCCGAGGGGGAGGAACTGATACCGCATGACGCATTTGTGGTAGCAGAGTCGGAGGAGAAGGCTTACAAACTTGCTTTGGAAAAATACCCGCAACTGAAGAACCTCCCCCAGTTGGGGGAGGCAGGAAGAGGCTTCACCCTCCGTCAGGACGAGGATGCCCTCGATACCTGGTTCTCCTCATGGCTGTGGCCCATCTCGCTGTTCGACGGCATCAACAACCCCGATAGCGAGGAGCTGAAGTATTACTATCCGACGAGCATACTGGTTACCGGTCCGGACATCATCTTCTTCTGGGTGGCCCGCATGATTATGGCAGGCTACGAGTATGTGGGCAAGATGCCGTTCAAGCACGTTTATTTCACAGGTATCGTACGCGACAAGCTGGGTCGCAAGATGTCGAAGTCACTCGGCAACTCGCCTGACCCCATTGAGCTCATCGAGAAGTTCGGTGCCGACGGCGTGCGCATGGGCATGATGCTCTCGGCTCCTGCCGGCAACGACATCCTCTTCGACGAGGCACTCTGCGAGCAGGGACGTAACTTCAACAACAAGATTTGGAATGCCTTCCGTCTGGTGAAAGGGTGGGAGGTTGCCGATGTGGAGCAGACAGAGGCCAGCCGTCTTGCCGTCACTTGGTTCGACGCCAAGCTGAAGGAAGTAGCTGTCGAACTGGACGACCTCTTCTCGAAGTATCGCATCAGCGAGGCCCTGATGGTGGTCTATAAACTCTTCTGGGACGAGTTCTCCAGCTGGTATCTCGAGATGGTGAAGCCTGCCTACGTTGACGGCAAGCAACAGCCCATTGACCGTGAGACCTACGATGCCACGCTGCGCTTCTTCGACGTGCTGCTGAAGATGCTGCATCCCTTCATGCCGTTCATTACCGAGGAACTCTGGCAGGCACTCTGTGAGCGTAAGCCGGGTGAGAGCATCATGCGCGAAAAGCTGCAGTTAGATGCTCCGACGGCCGACGAGAAGGTGGTGCTGGAAAGTGTTGAGGACATCAAGCTCGTGGTAGGCGGTGTGCGTACCGTGCGTTCGCAGAAGAACATTGCTCCCAAGGAGAAGCTCACCCTTCAGGTGGTAGGTGCTACCATTAGCGGTTGCTATGGTGCCGCCGTTATGAAGATGGCCAACCTGGAGGCTATCAACGAGGTCAGCGAGAAGGACAGCATGGCCAGCACCTTCATGGTGGGCACGCGCGAATATGCCGTTCCGTTGGGTTCCATGATTGACGTGGAGGCCGAACTGGCCAAGGCCGAGGCTCAGCTGAAGCACTTGGAAGGTTTCCTGGCAGGTGTCAAGAAGAAGCTCAGCAACGAGCGCTTCGTTGCCAATGCCCCGGAGGCTGTTGTCGCTATGGAGCGTAAGAAGCAGAGCGACAGCGAGGAGAAGATTGCCGCCCTCAAGGAAAGCATAGCAGCCTTGAAGGCTCAGCAGTAAACCTTTCGAGGAAGAACAAGAAAAGCGGGAGACACAAAGTTGTGCTCCCGCTTTTCTTGTTATCCATAACAACTTTTTTAACCCATGGGATGGAAGTTGTCGCGCTCACCTATGAGGTAGGCCTTTCCGTCTTCTTCCTTCAGATAGACCGACAGGTCGCTGAAGAATCCTGTCTGCTGCATGCTTTGAAGTTCAATGATGGCATCCTCTTCTGCATCATACTCCTTGGCATCTTTCAGGTCGTTCTTGAAACTCATCAGTTTGGCAGCGTCGTCAAAAACAGCTATCCACTCATTTTTCTCTCTGTCACCTATTACAAATTTCTTGCCCATAATTATATCTCCTTTTTTAGTAGTTTGTTTTTATATTACGATTTCTGCCTGCAAAGTTACACCGTTTTTTCATTTGTTGTAACTCGGCAGGCAGAAAAAGTAACGTAAACGTTTTAAATGAACGCTTCTTATTATAGTCTTTAATTAGTATGCAAACAGCGGATAATTCTTCATCTTTTCGTTCACACGCTGGCGAACGCTGCTGATAACCTGTTCGTTCTCGGGGTCGTTGAGCACTTCCTCAATCCATGCGGCTATCTGTACCATCAGGTCCTCCTTCGCACCACGTGTGGTAATGGCGGGTGTGCCCAGACGAATGCCACTGGTCTGGAAGGCAGAGCGGGTGTCGAACGGTACCATGTTCTTGTTCACCGTAATGTCAGCAGCTACGAGGGCGTTCTCGGCTACCTTACCCGTCAGCTCAGGATACTTCGAGCGCAGGTCAACCAGCATAGAGTGGTTGTCGGTGCCTCCGCTCACGATGCTGAAGCCGCGCTTGATGAGCTCTTCGGCCAGCACCTTGGCGTTCTTCTGCACCTGCTTGGCCCACTCCTTGAACTCGGGCTTCAGCGCCTCGCCGAAGGCAACAGCCTTGGCGGCAATGACGTGCTCTAACGGGCCGCCCTGCTGTCCGGGGAACACGGCAGAGTTCAGCAGCTGTGACATCTTCTTGACAACGCCCTTCGGAGTGGTGTAGCCCCAGGGGTTGTCGAAGTCCTTACCCATCAGGATGATACCGCCACGCGGACCGCGTAGGGTCTTGTGGGTAGTTGAAGTGACGATGTGGGCATATTTGACGGGGTTGTCCAGCAGGCCTGCCGCAATGAGTCCGGCGGGGTGGGCCATGTCAATCATCAGCAGCGCGCCAACCTTGTCGGCTATCTCACGCATGCGCTTGTAATCCCATTCACGGCTGTAGGCAGAGCCGCCGCCAATGATGAGCTTCGGCTTGTGCTCCAGAGCCAGGCGCTCCATCTCGTCATAGTCCACGCGGCCTGTCTCCTTGTTCAGGTTGTAGCCCACGGGCTTGTAGAGAATACCGCTGGTATTGACCAGCGAACCGTGTGAAAGGTGACCGCCGTGGTCCAGATTCATGCCCATAAACGTGTCGCCGGGCTTCAGCACAGCCAGCAGCACGGCTGCGTTGGCCTGTGCGCCGGAGTGGGGCTGCACGTTGGCATACTCGGCTCCGAAGAGCTCACATACGCGGTCGATGGCAAGCTGCTCTACCTTATCCACCACCTGGCAGCCGCCATAGTAGCGGTGGCCGGGGTAACCCTCGGCATACTTGTTGGTCAGGTAACTGCCCATAGCTTCCATCACCTGGTCGCTCACGAAGTTCTCGCTGGCAATGAGTTCAATACCTTTCAGCTGACGCTGATGTTCTTCTTCAATGAGATTGAAAATCTGCTGATCTCTTTCCATGTTGGTTTTGTTTGTTGTTTAATTTAATAAGGAGCGAAATCCAGAAGATTCCGCTCCTTCTTCGTGAGGTACCTAGCAGAGTCGAACTGCTCTACACGGTTTTGCAGACCGTTACCTAACCGATCGGCCAAGGTACCATTTTGTTTTGCGGATGCAAAGGTACGACAATTATTTGGTACTGCCAAATTTTTTGTGGAGTTTTTTATCACATGCTGTCTTATTTTGCTGTTTCAGCTCTTTCAACGCACATCCGTCACACCCGGCACAAGGGTCGTCGGGCTGCTTGAAAGCCTCGTATGTGCGCCAGGCAGCATAGCCCACGGCGGCTGCCAGCACAACGAACACAATGACATGTTGAACGGAATTCATGGAACATTAACATTAAACATGGTTCACCACTCACTACTCACCATAAAACTCTACCTTGTCAGTCGGCGAAGCAGTACCTTGTTAATGGTCTGAATACGGCGGCCCTGGTGAACGATGTCCTCGCGTACATTATTTATATTATTAAAGAAGTCGCTGAAGGCATTGAGCACAGGGTTGGCCTGCTTGGTGTCTTCCACCACGTCGGGGTTAGTGACAATGCTGATGCCTTGCTCCTCCATGTGTACGTCGATGTCGGTGCCCGTCATGATGGGGTCGCCGTCAAAATGAATGGCACCCGGCTCCTTGCGGTGAATATGTATGCGGCGGCTCTTGAAGGTCTTAATCTTCGAGTTGTTCTCGAGTGTCTTGCTGAACAAGTCCATACTGATTTGTGGGGCGTCGAGGGCGGCAAAGGGTTCCAGAATGACCACGTCCATCAGACCGTCACGCATGGTGGCATGGGGGGCTATGTAGGCGTTGTTGCCGTATTGTGAGGCATTGGCACAGGCAATGAGGAACGCTTTGTAGCGCTTGGCACCCGTCTCATCCTCCACCTCGTATGTCTCAGGCTTATACTTCAGACCCTCTTTCAGCACATTCTCCACGTAGGTGATAGGGCCTCGTTTGCCTGACTCGGCAAACTTGAACGAAATAAACGCGTCGAACCCCATGCCACAAGTACAGAAGAACGGCAGGTCATTGATGACGCCGTAGTCGAACTTCTCAATCTTGCAGCTGTTGATAATCTTCAGAGATTTCTTAATGTCAATGGGGATGCAAAGATGACGGGCCAAACCGTTGCCGGAGCCACAGGGAATAATGCCCAAAGCCGTGCGGGTATGTACCAGCGAGCGTGCCACTTCGTTCACAGTACCGTCACCACCAATGGCTACCACCACGTCAATACCGTCGGCAACGCTTTCGCGGGCCAGCTCTGCGGCATGTCCGGCATACTGCGTCGTTCTTATTTCGTACTCAAAGCGTTCCTTGTCGATGATGTCATCGATGAGTCCTGGTATCTCTGCTTTGCCGTGCGAGCCAGAAATGGGGTTAAGTATAAATCTAATGTTTTTTTTCGTCATCTTGAGAGCAAAGGTACTAAATTTGGCTGAAAAGACAGGCCTTTATAAGATATTTTTTGCATTTTGTGAGAAATATTACTAGAAATATGCCCGATTTTCCAAAAAATATGTAACTTTGCAGCCTAAAAGTAAATTATGTGTTGCAACGCAAATTAAAAAATGGGACAATTACAAGAAAAATACAAGAATTATCGTGAGCCGCAGAAGTTCATGGAGGCTGACGTGTATCCCTATTTTCGTGCCATTGAGGGAAAACAGGGAACGGAGGTTGAAATGGGCGGACAAAAGGTGCTCATGTTCGGTTCTAATGCATACACTGGCTTAACGGGCGACCAGCGCATTATTGATGCTGCCAAGGCTGCGCTCGATAAATACGGTTCAGGATGTGCAGGAAGCCGCTTCCTCAACGGGACGCTTGACTTACATGTGCAGTTAGAGAAAGAAATTTCAGAATTTATCGGTAAGGACGACTGCCTGTGTTTCTCGACAGGTTTTTCTGTTAATCAGGGTGTTCTGGCTATGGTAGTTGGCAAAGACGACTACATTATCTGCGACGACCGCGACCATGCAAGCATTGTCGATGGCCGTCGTCTTTCGTTTGCCAAGCAGCTGCACTATAAGCACAACGACATGGAGGACCTGGAGCGTGTGCTGCAGAAACTTCCCTATGAGGCCATTAAGCTTATTGTTGTAGATGGTGTGTTCTCCATGGAAGGTGACCTTGCCAAGTTGCCAGAGATTGTGGAACTGAAGCATAAGTACAACTGCTCAATCATGGTAGATGAAGCTCACGGCATTGGTGTCTTCGGCCGTCAGGGACGTGGTGTCTGCGACCATTTCGGTCTGACCGACGAGATAGACCTCATTATGGGTACATTCTCGAAGTCGCTGGCCAGCATCGGTGGTTTCATTGCTTCCGATTGGGATACCATTAACTTCCTGCGCCACACCTGTCGCACCTACATCTTCTCAGCATCCAACACACCTGCAGCCACAGCTGCCGCTATGGAGGCGCTGCACATCATTCAGCGTGAGCCTGAGCGCATTGAGGCATTGTGGAACGTGACCCACTATGCCCTGAAGCGTTTCCGTGAGGAAGGCTTCGAGATTGGTGATACAGAGAGCCCTATTATTCCGCTCTATGTGCGTGACGTTGACAAGACATTCCTTGTTACCGCATTGGCTTTCAAGGCAGGTGTCTTCATTAACCCCGTCATTCCGCCGGCATGTGCTCCTCAGGACACGCTTGTTCGCTATGCACTGATGGCTACTCACACCAAGGAACAGGTTGACCGCTCGGTCGTAGCGCTGAAGAAGATTTTTGTAGAGCAGGGAATCATAAAGTAAGGTTGGGATATTGAGTTTTGGGATTTGAGGTTTAAAAAAACTTAACGAAAAGGAAAATCTCAAATCTCAAAACTCAAATCTCAAATATAATTTGTACCTTTGCAGCCGCAAAATCGAGGTGTAGCGCAGTTGGTAGCGTTCCTGGTTTGGGACCAGGCTGTCGCAGGTTCGAGTCCT
>ONRS01000114.1 GCA_900320255.1 uncultured Prevotellaceae bacterium | reverse complement strand
GCCCTTGTGTAGTAATCGTCCCCCTCCTACAGGAGGGGATAGGGGAGGTCACTTCGGGCTCAATTTTACTGATCATCTCGCAATTCATGGAGGTAGGAAACTTTAGTTAGTAATTTAGGGCTCCGGCTCCGGTGCTACCACTGGGTTGCTGATGGGAGTCAGCTTGTAAACGGGCACCTCGGTACGGCCAGAGGCAGAAGCCTTCTTGCCTGTAATCTCGACCAGGTTACCCCAGGTCAGCGAGCAGCGCTCCTTGAAGACGCGGCTGGTCAGGTTGTCAAGTGCCTCGCCCTCGGGGGTGAAGCGCACGTGGATGCCCTTCACGAAGTCGGCAGGGTTCGTGTTCTTGGCCTCTGCGATGTCAGTCAGACCGCCCTTCGCGCTCTCTGCCGAGGGGTAGAACGTGCCCAGTCCGTCCAGCTTCACGGGCTGTCCCTGTGCCACCAGCTCGGGGATGCACTCGGAGAGCTTGGTCAGCACGCCCGTGATGACGTCGCGGGTGTAGATGCTGCCGTGGTCGGCAATGTGCTTGGCCAGTCCGCGCAGGCTCAGCGTCTTGTTAGTGTCCAACTCGGCGTACAGCTTGCCGAAGTTGTCGCTCTTCTCGTTGTTGTTCTTGCGCAGGTTGACGCGCAGCTCAATAGAATTTACTTGTGCCATAGTTGTTAATAAGTTAGTTTTTTTGAAATGAATGTCATTCACCGCTACCTCAGGTTACATCTTCTGAGCACTTTGGTGCCGCATAAGTCAGAGCTTGGCGCCTCATAGCTTCCACTTTGGCGGCAGCAAACTGTGTGCTTGCCGTAACCTGTTCGTCGGTTTACGAGTGCAAAGTTACACACTATTCCACATGGAAAAAAATAAAAAGTGCAAAAACTGCACTTTTTTAAAAATCATCTTGCATATTCGTACTTTTGGCTTCGCCGAAAGTACTCTCGTTCGAAAGTAGAAAAGAAAAAAAAGTGATTTTTCTTTTTGTACTTTCCTCACTTATTCGTACTTTTGTAGGCAAAAGCAAATGAACCTATGAAAATGAAGCATACCATCGGTAATCCCATTTCCTCTATTGGGGGGGGGTAAATTGTTGATTTTCAGCAATTTACACAATCGTAAACTATTCTTATTATCCTTTTTCCTGCCGCTGTGCCTTGTGGGCATGGCGTGTTTTTTTGTGTCGTGCGGGCAGGATGACCTGAGCGGACAGGAGGACGGAATCACGCGCGGCGAGCAGACAGACAGCACCACTCATATCACTGTACTGACCGATACCACATGGGCTGGCACGCGTGAGTACGAATATTAACCCCAAACAGTTTCTTGTGCTTAGCACAGGAACTTTATTAGTTAATAACATTTATCCCTGCCCGCTGTGAAGTTCGCAGGGATTTCATGAGAACCTAAAACAACGGAAATATGCAATACGAACAGACATTCAATGCGATAGACAACATCCTGCGCAACGAGGCAGGATGCTCCACGGAGCTTGACTACATAGAGCAGACGTCATGGCTGCTCTTCCTGAAGTATTTGGACGACCATGACCGTGAGTGTGAAGAGAAAGCCCTGCTCAGCGGCAAGGACTACAAGCCCATACTAACGGGCTACATGCGCTGGAGCCAGTGGGCAGCACCGAAGAAGGCCGATGGCACCCTCGACACAGTCAACGCCATGACAGGCCCCGACCTAAGTCAGTTTGTTGACCAGAAGCTGTTCCCCACGCTTCGAAAGTTCCAGGAGACTGCCACCAGCGCCAAGACTCTGGAGTATAAGATTGGTGAGATATTTGCCGAGCTTCGCAACAAGATAACTTCGGGCTACAATCTGCGTGAGGTCATCAACCTCATTGACCAGCTGCACTTCCAGACGGCTGAGGACCAGCACGAGATGACGGTGCTCTACGAGTCGAAGATTGCCAAGATGGGCAATGCCGGGCGCAACGGTGGTGAGTACTACACGCCGCGTCCGCTGATTCGTACCATTGTCAAGGTGGTTAACCCGCGTATCGGTGAAACTGTGTATGACCCTGCCTGCGGCTCTGCGGGTTTCCTGTGCGAAGCCTATAACTACATGAAGGAGCAGATACACAGCACCGAGGATATCCGTATTCTTCAGGAGGACACCTTCTTCGGCAAGGAGAAGAAACCGCTGCCCTACATCATTGCCACCATGAACATGATTTTCCACGGTGTGGCAGCGCCCAACATCATCCGTGGCAATACGCTGGCAGAGAACCTGAGTCAGATACAGGAGAAAGACCGCAAGAAGGTCGTACTGGCCAATCCACCGTTTGGTGGCTCCGAGCGTGGCGAGGTGAAACAAAACTTCGACATCAACACCTCCGAGACGGCATACATGTTTATGCAGCACTTCATCAAGATGATGAAGACGGGCGGCCGTGCCGGCATCGTCATCAAGAATACGTTTTTGAGCAATGGCGATGCAGCTGCCCTGCGCCGCCTGCTGTTGGAACAATGTAACCTGCATACCATTCTTGACCTCCCCAGCGGTGTGTTCCAAGGGGCAGGCGTAAAGACCGTGGTGCTGTTCTTCGACAAGGGTACGCCTACAAAGAAGATATGGTATTACCAGCTGAACCCCGGGCGCAACCTTGGTAAGACGAATGCCCTGAACGAGGACGACCTTGCTGACTTCCTAAAGTTGCAGCAGACGAAGGGCGACAGCGAGAACTCTTGGTCAGTAGATGTTGCTACGCTTGGCGAAGACTGCGACCTCAGCGTCAAGAACCCCAACAAGGTAGAGGAGAAAGATGAGCGTGACTTGGAAACCATTCTCAATACCATTGATGACCTTCAAGACGAGGCTAGTGAAGTCATGCTCAAACTTTGGGACGATGTTTTCCCTTCTAACGACTATTCTCTCTTTGGTAAGCTCCGTGACGATGATGAAAATGGAATTTGGGATAATAAGGAGGAAGAGAGATGAGAGAAGGATGGAAGTTTAAGAAGTTGGGAGAGGTGGGGATAACACAAACAGGCACGACACCTTCAAAAACCAAAAAGGAAAATTATGGTGACTATATCTCATTTATAAGACCTGCTGAAATATCCGCAGATGGCTCTGGATATATAAATTATGAAACAGAGGTAAAACTAAGTAAAGAGGGGTTAAAGAATGGAAGATTGTTTAAAGCTGGTTCAATTTTAATGGTATGTATAGGAAGTATTGGTAAAATTGGTTATTTGGAAAAAGATTCTTCATGTAATCAACAAATAAATGTTCTTACTCCTGATAAGATATATAACTCAAAATATATCTTTTATGCTATGAGTAGTCCAGCTTTTCAAGATGATTGTTTAAAAATAGCACAGGGTGCTCAAGCAACTTTACCTATTATAAATAAAACGAAATGGAGTAATCTGCTTATCCCTATCGCTCCTATTTCCGAGCAGCAGCGCATAGTGAAACGTCTTGATGCAGCCTTTGCCCATATAGACGATCTGAAAGCGAATTCAGAAAAGCAGCTCAGCGAAGCCCGTACCCTCTTCCAGAAAGCACTTTCTAAAGCTATGGAGCCAAAAGAGGGGTGGGTACATAATAAGTTAGGGGATGTTTGCAATGTCGTTGGTGGAGGTACGCCAGATACCAAGAATAAAGACTATTGGAGTGGCAATATTCCATGGGCTACTGTGAGTGATATGAACTGTGACGTATTAAAGTCTACAGGTTACTATATTACCGATAAAGGATTAAATGAAAGTTCAAGCAGAATTATTAAAACAGGAGAAATAATAATTGCAACTAGAGTAGGTTTAGGAAAGGTGTGCAAATTAGCTGTTGACACTGCGATCAACCAAGATTTGAAAGGTATCATTCCTAAGAATAATAATATATTAAGGGACTTTATATTTTATTATTTCAAGCACAAAACAAAATATATAGTAGATAATGGCATCGGAGCAACGGTGAAGGGCGTTAAAATTAAATTCATTGAAGGGCTCTCTTTCGATTATCCATCCCTCTC
>ONRS01000145.1 GCA_900320255.1 uncultured Prevotellaceae bacterium | reverse complement strand
TTTTATCGGTAAATTGAGGAAATATTTATATTAAAATTCGTAAATTTGTTGGCAGTTCGGATAATTCAAGTTATCTTTGCACCTGCTAATGCGGAAATAGCTCAGTTGGTAGAGCACAACCTTGCCAAGGTTGGGGTCGCGGGTCCGAGTCCCGTTTTCCGCTCTTTTTTTATTTAAGGAAAACATCTAAATAAATGAATTTATACTTACGTTATTTTGATAGTGAAGCATTAGTGTCTAATGTTGACGATGCTATTGCATTTCTTGCTAATATAGACGAAATAGGCATGGACCCCGATTTGGAGGAGGACATTAGGGAATATGTGGCAAGCGACGTTTATTATCCGAAGCGCTACAAGATACGTCCGCGCGTCTATTTCATTATTATTAAGACCGAGGCAGCCACCATGCAGGACTTCAAGGAAAAGAAGGCGCTGCACGCCGCTCCCGAGTCGCGCGAGAAGGTGCCGACGCCGTCGGTAATGCGTCTGAATGAGGAAATGCCGGGCTGGTACGAGGGCGTGCTTGACTTCAAGCGCGTGCTGTTGGTGCCCGGAACGGGTAAGTTCCAGTATCGTGACACACATTTCGTAGCTCGTTGCAAAGCCATGTCGGGTCTTGACTGTTACAACCGCATTGTTGACCACCTGCGTTCGAGGGTTGACAACCGCAGCCAGTTCCCTTCGGCAAAGGGAAAGAATTTCAAGTTCCGTTATCTGGGCATGTCAAAAGAATCTTGAGCCATGAACAAGGTGATGTTGATAGGAAACGTGGGAACCGAGCCTGAAGTGCGCTATGTGGATGCAGGTGTTGCCGTTGCACGCTTCCGTTTTGCCACTACAGAGAAGGGCTACACACTCCAGAACGGTACGCAGGTCCCCGACCGTACCGACTGGCATAACGTCTTGCTTTGGCGCAGGCTGGCCGAGGTTGTTGAAAAGTATGTGCACAAGGGCGACAAGCTCTATCTGGAGGGCCGGCTGCGCTACACCACTTACGACGACAAGCAGGGCAAGCGCCACGACGTTACCGAGATATGGGCAGAGAACATGGAGATGCTCACTCCGCGTAGTACCCCAGCTTCTGAATAACCGGCAGTCATGGATTATCTTCAACCGTTTCTTAGCGAAGTTCAGTTCTATGCACCTTCCACAGGTGCGGTTATTGCTATTGTCTTAGCCTGTCTGCTGTTAGTGGTGTCGGGCTTTGCCTCCGGTTCGGAAATAGCTTTCTTCTCGCTCTCGCCAACCGACTTGAATGAGGTAGAGGAAAGCAAGGACGAGCGTGACCAGCGCATCATGCAATTGCGTGAGGACTCTGAGCGTACGCTGGCCACCATCCTGATAACCAACAACCTGGTGAACGTCACCATCATCATGCTCTGTAACTACTTCTTTGCCAACGTGGTGAACTTCGGGAATGCCTATTGGCTGCAGTTCCTTTGTATCACGGTACTGCTCACCTTCCTGCTGCTGCTCTTTGGCGAGATTATGCCCAAGGTGTATTGCGGTCAGCATGCGCTGGCTTTTTGCCGTAGGGTGTCAGGCGGCATCTTGTTTTGCCGTAAGTTGTTCTATCCGTTCGAGACGGTACTCATGCGTTCTGGCGTTCTGGCAGAGAAAGTGGTGCCCCAGGAGAACCGTGTGCTGAGCGTTGACGAACTGGAACAGGCGTTGGAGCTGACCGACAAGGAGGACATCAAGGAAGAGCAACGCATACTGGAGGGCATCGTCCGCTTTGGTGACGAGACGGCAAAAGAGATCATGACGAGCCGCCAGGACGTGGTTGACCTTGACATTACCTCGACGTTTGCCGACGTGCTGAAATGTATTGTTGAGAATAACTACTCGCGTATTCCCGTCTATCAGGACAGCGTTGACAACATTCGGGGCATTCTCTACATCAAGGACCTGCTGCCCCACCTGAACAAACCGGCTAACTTCCGCTGGCAGACGCTGATAAGGGCGCCTTATTTCGTTCCTGAAACAAAAAAGATTGACGACCTGCTGCGCGAGTTCCAGGAGAACAAGGTGCACATTGCCGTGGTGGTCGATGAGTTTGGCGGAACCAGCGGCATCGTTACCTTAGAGGATGTGCTGGAGGAGATAGTGGGAGAAATCAATGACGAATACGACGAGGACGAGAAGAACTACGTACGCGTTAACAGCAACACCTTCATCTTTGAGGGAAAGACGCTGTTGAGCGATTTCTACAAGATTCTGAAGCTGGACGATGAGCAGTTCGAGGAAGTGGAAGGCGACGCCGACACAGTAGCCGGCCTGCTGCTTGAGATAAAGGGTGACTTCCCCGAGCTGCACGAAAAAATAAAATTCCAGAACTTCACTTTCGAAGTTCTGGAAATGGATGAGCGACGCATTGTAAAAGTCAAGGTCGTCATTCACCAGCCGTAGCTGTCCCAATTGACAACCCAGTACCATTGCATCTTCGAGTAGGCAGGGTTGAAGTTCTTACTATAGCTGAAATTGTCATAAGACTTACGGGGAACATGCATGGATATGCCGCCATATTTCTCGTCGGTACTCGTAAAGTTTGTGAACTCCACGTGACCGTTGCTTTGCCAATACGGGGCATTCTTCTTGTAGATGACAGCGCGGTCGAGCGACTGCTTCCATTGTGCGTACTCGTCGGCCGGAGCATTCTGCAGCAGAAAGTCGTTCATGTCGTAAAGACAGCGAAGATTAAGTGACCTTGACCCGTCGTAGTACATAAGCCCGTTCAGGTCCAGCAATTTGTCGGCAGTGGGCTCAATGGTCTGAAGGATAACGCGTGTGGCATTGGCCAGTTGGGACATTTCGCTCATCTTGATGATGGAGAGTGGCAGATGGCCGTCATAGTCTTTATGGTAGGTGTCAACTATTTCCTGACAGCCGCTGAGCACGTTACTGTTGAAAAAGCTCTGCATAATCAGGTCGTAGGGGGCACCATACCCCGGAATCTCTGCGGGCGACCCCACCAGGTAGTCGGTGACATCCCTGAGCTCGTAGGCTGTTTCGGCATTGGCCATGTTGCAACAGTCGCAGAAGATGAAGTCGAACTTGGTGTTCAGCCGTTTCAGCATTTTGGCCATCGTCGGAATGTTTATCCATTTACCCACGTTGTTGGGATTCCTGCTGTTGTTGCCGGTATCTCGTCCGTAGGCACGACGCGGGCTGTTGTCTCTGGTCGTTTCTACGGAATCGTTCTCAATATACCATCCGCTGGCGTGCCCCCAGAGTGCAAGGGCATAGCTCTGGGCTGGGTAGTCGCTAATGACTCCGCTTATTATTTCGTACATCTTCTCCGGGTCACAATTAAGGAAGTCTGCCTCGTATTCCTTGAGCAGAATCCTTTTGCCGCCTTCAAATTTCCAGAGAGAGGGGACGGCATTTTCGGCCTTGTCCAGGAAGACGATAAAGTTACAGTTTTCGGCCAGCGTCTTCGTGCCCTTCACCATTTCGCTGGTGTCCGGGTCAGCAAACGCAGAAAGATTATTCTCTGCTGACATATACATAATAACGGTACGAAAGGCCTTTCCGTCAGGGTTTGTTGGTGCCGGATCGTCGTCCTTGCATGCCACAAAGAGGAGCCCTACGCTAAGCAGAAAAAGAAAGAAATGTTTCATATTTAATCAAATTTTGCGGCAAAGTTAAAAAATAATTGTGAATTATGAATTATGAATTATGAATTATTTTGTACCTTTGCCGAAAATTTTTGATAAACTGAAGAATAATGGCTATTATAAAGTGTCCCGAGTGTGGTCATCAGGTTAGCGACCATGCAAGAACTTGTCCGAGTTGTGGTATTGATATTGCAGGAAATATTGTGCGTTGTCCTGAGTGTGGTGAGCTGGCATTTGCCTTTCAGGAGATGTGTCCGAATTGTCATCATGCCCTGAAGGCTCCTGTTGTGGTAGAGCCCAAGCAGGTGCGTTATGAGAGTGAACGGCAGGAAAAGACAGCTCGTCCGCAGCAGTTCGTAGCACAACAGCCTGAAAAGGCACCTGAAAGCACCAAGAAGGACCGCCATCCTGTTGCTATAGCCTTCGTTGTGGCGATGGTGGCATCATTGGCTATCGTCTTTTTAGGCATCTACCTGATGGACAAGATGGACGAACAGAACGAGGTGGAGGCTTACGAGCGTGCCATCAGCAGTAACGAGATGCTCATCATGCAGGACTATCTGCTTCGCTATCAGACGGCTCCCCGTGAGCGTCGCGACAGCGTGGAGGCCGTACTGCATCGCCTGCAGAAGATTGAAGCCGACTGGCAGGCAGCCATTGACTCGAAGGACCGCGCGAAGATTATGACCTTTGTGAATAACAACCCGCAGAGCAAGCATGTGAAGGAAGCCCGCCTGACGGTTGACTCGCTCGACTGGATTAAGGCTTGCGAGGGCAACAGCATAGCTTCTTACGAGGCTTATCTCAAGGAATATGCCAATCAGGGCGAACATTCAGACGAGGCTACCATGAAGATGGAAGAGATAAAAGCACGTCAGGAAGCAGCCGAGAAAGCCCGTAAGGACAGCATCGCTGCCGAAGAGGCCAAGCGTAACGCCGAACAGGCAAAGCCCGTAGAGAACAAGAAGCCGGAAACCAAGAAGCCGGAAACTAAGAAGCCCGAGACAAAGAAACCCGAGACTAAGAAACCGGAAACCAAGAAACCTGAGAACAAGAAGCCAGAGACGAAGAAGAAATAGTCCAATGGTCAAATAGTCTAATTGTTAAGTGGCCCGGTCCCCTCATTCTTCAATGTGCGTCAGCGAGTTGGCGAAGCTCTTGAAGAAATTTGTGACAGCCTCTGAGGGATAGAGCCCGGAGTAACGGGCCGAATGACTGACGTGCCACATCATGGCGCGTGAGTTGTGTGTCCGCACAAATATCTGGTCATCTTTCTGTGTGAAGTACCATTCGTCAGTTGACAGCTCTGAGGCGTTGAAGAGTTCCTCCGTCAGTTGTAGGGCTGTCTTTTCCAGGCTCTTGTTCATAAATGGTACTTCCTCCTCCCTGAATGCTAAAAGGATGCAGAGCAGCGAACCTTGAAGGTCGGCCATTGGCTGGACGTGCAGCTTGCCAATCCACATCTTCAGCTTCTCAAAGTCAATGTTGTTATTAGGCATTCGCAGCATTTGTGCCAGTTCAATGAGTAGCGTCAATGAGATGCCTTCGTTCAGAATGTTGCGGGCGTGTTGCACAATGTTCAGCAGCATGAGCCGTGAGGGCGTCTCCTCCTTGGCACTCTCCTCGTCGATGATAGCCTGCAGTTTACGGTCGAGAAGTGGGTTGGTCAGACAGGCGGCTTCCTCTTCGCTTTCTTCTTCTTCAATGACGACAGGCTTGCTCCATTTCTCCATCAGGTCTTTGGATATGAGCGTCACGTAATAGTCGTCGCTGCACGTTTGCAGCCCCTGCCAGATGTAGTTCTTCACTTCCAGCATATGCGACAGCTGGTATAGGCGGCGCCACTTCCAGGGAGAAAGCGGCTCAAGCGGTTCGGTTACGTTGAAAAGACCGGCACGCAGCAGGCGGAAGAAATTGCGTTCTATTACGTTCATGAGTATCTTTTTGGGTATCTGATCAGAATGGATAACAAGGTAGCAAGGCCGAGCGCCATGGGATAATATAAATAAGGAGTAATACTAACAGGATTGATTTGTGCAAGCCCTGCCGCCATCAGCATCTGCGCACCATAGGGAATGAGGCCTTGCATGACGCACGAGCTGGTGTCAAGAATCGATGCGCACTTACGGTTGTCAACTCCGTACCTATCGCCTATCTGCTTGGCTATGCCCCCTACGGTAATGATGGCTACCGTATTGTTGGCCGTACAGACATCGACAATGGCTACAAGCGAGCCTATTGACAGTTCTGCGCCTCGTTTGCTCCGAATGTGGCGCGTCATGTGACTGATGATGTAGTCGATGCCGCCGTTATGCTTGATGAGCTCCAGCAGGCCTCCTGCCATCATGGTTATAATAATGAGCTCACCCATGCCGGTAATGCCTTCACCCATGGACGAGAACCAGCCGAAGACATCGAAGGCTCCCACGATGATGCCGATGACACCCGTCAGCAGCAGCCCTACGGTAAGTACCGCCATCACGTTCATGCCGAAGATGGCCGTTACCAACACCACCAGATAGGGAATGATTTTCACGTACTCCACGTCGGCAACGTGTTGTGGTGACTGTATGCCGTTACCCATTATAAAATAGGTAATAAGGATGACTAAGGCAACAGGCATCACGATAAAAGAGTTCACCCGGAACTTATCGCTCAGCCGGCATCCCTGGGTGGAAGTGGCCACTATCGTCGTGTCGCTGATGAATGAGAGGTTGTCGCCAAAGAACGACCCTCCGACAACGACGGCGGTCATCAGGGGAATGCTCGTTCCTGTCTGTTCCGCTATTCCTGCGGCTATGGGGGTTAGGGCGACTATGGTTCCAACGCTGGTGCCTATGCTGAGGGAAATGAAGCAGGCCGCAAGGAACAAGCCTGCCAGCAGCATGTTTCCGGGAAGTAGTGTCAGGGCGAGGTTGACCGTAGCGTCAATGGAGCCCATCACCTTGGCGGAGTTGGCAAAGGCTCCGGCTAAGACGAAAATCCAGAACATCAGCATCATCTGCCCTGTGCCGGCGCCGCGGCTGAAGACGTCGATGCGCTTCTTCAGCGGCACTCCGCCTGTGGTAATGACAGCGTAGATGGAGGCTGCCATAAAGGCCACGGTAATGGGCACCTTGTAGAAGTCACCAGCGATGATGCTGGTGACTAAGTACAAGATGATGAACACCGCCAAGGGTGATAATGCCAATAGTCCCTTTTTCAATTGAAAAAAAATTATTTATTGTCCGTTACTATAGCGTTACGCCGTTCTTGAAGATGGATATTTCGCGATAGCCGTTTTCCTCGTTACGGGCAAGCTCTCCGCTGGCCACACGCAGAATCTTGTCGATAAACTCAGGCAAGAGTTCCTGCATGGTGCGACCCTCCACCAACTGTCCTGCCGAGAAGTCTATCCAGTTAGGCTTGCGGGCAGCAAGGGTGGGGTTGGTGGCTATCTTCATGGTGGGTACGAAGGTGCCGAAGGGAGTGCCGCGACCCGTAGTGAAGAGCACCAGCTGACAGCCGGCAGAGGCCAGCGCCGTAGCTGCTACGAGGTCGTTACCGGGAGCCGAGAGCAGGTTCAGACCGTTCACCTGCAGACGGTCGCCGTATTCCAGTACGCCACTCACAGGAGCACGTCCGCACTTCTGCGTACAGCCCAAGGCCTTGTCCTCAAGGGTCGAGATGCCGCCAGCCTTGTTGCCCGGGCTTGGGTTCTCGCCCACGGGCTCCCCGTGGCTGAGGAAATACTCCTTAAAGTTATTGATTAAGGAAACGGTCTGCTCAAACAATTCTGGAGTCTTGCAACGGTTCATGAGGATGGTCTCAGCTCCGAACATTTCGGGAACTTCGGTCAGAATGCTGGTGCCGCCCTGGGCAACGAGCCAGTCGCTGAACTCGCCTACGAGCGGGTTGGCTGTAATGCCCGAGAAACCGTCAGAGCCTCCGCACTTCAGACCAACGCGCAGCTTGTTGACGCTGACTTCCTCACGACGGTCCTGCGAGGCTACGTCGTACAGTTCACGCAGCAGTTTCATGCCTTCCTCTACTTCGTCGCCTTCCACCTTCTGCGTGACAAGCAGCTTGATGCGGTTCTTGTCGTAGTCGCCCAGCATCTCCATGAACTGGTCGGGCTGGTTGTTCTCACACCCCAGACTGAGCACCAGCACGCCGCCGGCATTGGGGTGCAGGCAGATGTCGCGCAGCACCTTGCGGGTATTCTCGTGGTCGCCCGACAGCTGTGAGCAGCCATAGTTGTGGTGCCAGGCATAGACGGCATCAATGTCCTTACATGCTGTCTCCTTGCGAAGCTGGTCGGCCAGTCGCTCGGCAATGCCGTTGACGCAACCCACGGTAGGCACAATCCATATTTCGTTTCTCACGCCCACTTCCCCGTTCTTACGGACATAGCCGCGGAAGGTGCGCTTCTCGTCCTTGATGTTCAGCTCTTCGTTGACCGGCTGGTAGGTATATTCCAGCGTGCCCGACAAGTTGGTCTTCAGGTTGTTTTCGTTGACCCACTCGCCTGCCTTCAGGTCTTTGCGGACATGGCCGATGGGATAGCCGTACTTGATGATGTCCTCACCTTCCTTCTTGTCGCTGATGAGCACTTTGTGGCCGGCAGGGGTATCTTGCAGTACTGTGACTTGCTTGCCGTCAATGTCGATGACGTCGCCTTTCTTCTTCGGCTGCAGGCATACAACGACCGAGTCAGCCGGATTGATTTTTAAATACGTAGTTTGTTTCATTGTTTGTTGTTTATTTGTTTAGCCTATATTCTTTCTTCTGTAGAAATCGAGGTTCTCTTTGGAGAGCAGCTCTATGGGCATGTAGTTGACAGGATTAACCTCGCGCTTCAGCACGATGGCATCGAAGAGCGTCTCCACACACTCGTAGCCCTGCATGTAGGCATGCTGCGCAATGAGGAACGAGATGCTGCCCTGACGGAGGCACTCGGCATTCTTCTCCACCATGTCGTAACCCATAATCTGGATGTTGCGCAGGTTGGAGCGCTGCAGGAATTCACCCACCAGATGAGCCTTTGAGTTGAACGTGATGCAATGGTGTACCTGCGGATGACGCTTGAAGAACTTTTCCAGCAAGTTGTCGTATTGGTCGCGGTCTTCATCGAGTGGCAGGTCAAGTTCGCTGATGACTACTTGCGGGTTGTGGTCGTGCATGTAATGGCGGAATCCTGTTTCGCGGTTCTCCTGCTGTTTTGATGCTACGTTACCGTCACGCATCTGCTTCATGAGCATAATCTCCTTTTCCTTCGGAGCAATCAGCATCAGCATTCGTGCAGCAAAGTATCCGCTCTGGAACGAGTCCTGACCGAAGAACGACAGCGGACGAAGGTCGGGCATGTAGGAGTCCAGCAGAATGAACGGTACCTGCAGTTCGTGCAGCTGGTCGGTGAACTTTCGTGTCAGTTCCAGCGTCGAGGGCACCACAATCACGCCGTCGGGCTTTTGCTTCAGCACCTCGTTGGTGGCCCTGACAAAGGTCTCTGGCTGGAAACGCTTATAGTAAATCATCTTTACGGAGATGCCGAAGTCGCTGCGCCGCTCACAGGCAGCATCGGCTCCTTCCTCTATCTCCTCCCAGTAAGCCTCGCTGGCGTGCTTTGGAATAATGCAATAGAACGTATAACGCTTGTTGTATGCCAGGGCCGAGGCATACATGTTGGGCTGATAGTCCATCTCTTCGAGTGCTTTGTTCACCTTCTCGAGCGATTTCGGACTGACGTTGGGTCGTTTGTGTAGCACGCGGTCAACGGTGCCTACGCTGACGCCTGCGCGCTTAGCTATATCCTTTATTCTAATCTTATCGTTTGCCATAATGGGTACAAAGTTACGAATAAGTGAGCAAACCACCAAAAATTTTCCATTTATTCTTTTTCTTTATTTCTTACATGAAACGTTTACGTAAGTAAATGAAGATTTTTCTTGGAGATATTTTGTTATTCCAAAAAAAGGTGGTATCTTTGCCGAAGTGAATTTACAAACCTATTATAAAACAAACGAACAGAACAAATGGCTAAAATCGTAACATTAGGCGAGATTATGCTTCGCCTTTCGCCTCAGGGCAACGACCGTTTCATTCAGAGTGAATCATTCCGCATCATCCCCGGTGGTGGTGAGGCTAATGTGGCTATCTCGGTGGCTAACTATGGTCACGAAGCTTATTTCGTATCAAAACTACCCAAGCATGAAATCGGCCAGATTGCCGTCAACGCATTGCGCCGTTATGGTGTTAACACTCAGTTTGTTGCCCGTGGTGGCGACCGTGTAGGACTGTATTATGCCGAGACTGGTGCTTCCATGCGTCCCTCGAAGGTTATCTATGACCGTGCGCACAGCTCAATTGCTGAGGCTGACCCCTCTGACTTCGACTTTGATAAGATTATGGAAGGTGCTGCCTGGTTCCATTGGAGCGGCATTACCCCCGCCATCAGCGACAAGGCTGCTGAGCTGACCCGTCTGGCTTGTGAGGCTGCCAAGCGTCACGGCGTGACTGTCAGCGTTGACCTGAACTTCCGCAAGAAGCTGTGGACTTCTGAGAAGGCTATCAGCATTATGCGTCCCCTGATGAAGTATGTGGATGTTTGTATTGGCAACGAGGAAGACGCAGAGCTCTGCCTCGGCTTCAAGCCCGATGCTGACGTGGAGGGTGGTCAGACCGATGCTGCCGGCTACGAGGGCATCTTCAAGCAGATGCGCGAGGAGTTTGGTTTCAAGTATGTGGTTTCTACTCTGCGTGAGTCGTTCTCTGCAACGTTCAACGGCTGGAAGGCTCTGATCTACGATGGTAAGGAGTTCTATCAGTCAAAGCGTTACGAAATCAATCCTATCATTGACCGCGTAGGTGGTGGTGACTCCTTCTCCGGTGGTCTGATTCATGGTCTGCTCACCAAGCCGACCCAGGGCGAGGCCCTTGAGTTTGCCGTAGCTGCCAGCGCCCTGAAGCACACCATCAACGGCGACTTCAACCTGGTAAGTGTTGACGAAGTGGAATCGCTCGCCGGTGGTAATGCCAACGGTCGCGTCCAGCGCTAATAAAATAGAAAATCGAAAATCAGTAAATCGTAAATAAAAGAAAAGTGGCAAAGTTTGATAAGATAGCCGTACTGAAGAAAATCGGCGATACGGGCATGGTTCCTGTATTCTATCACAAAGATTTAGAGACCTGTAAGAACGTCGTGAAGGCCTGCTACGAAGGTGGCGTTCGTGCTTTTGAGTTTACTAACCGTGGCGACTTCGCCCAGGAAGTGTTTGGCGAGCTCGTCAAGTGGGCTGACAAGGAGTGCCCCGAGCTGGCTCTGGGTATTGGCTCAGTAGTTGATGCCCCCACGGCAGCCCTCTACATTCAGCTGGGTGCTAACTTCGTGGTTGGCCCGCTGTTCAACCCCGAGATTGCTCCCGTCTGCAACCGCCGCCTGGTTCCCTACTGCCCGGGCTGCATGACCGTCAGCGAGATTGGTAAGGCTCAGGAGCTGGGCTGCGACCTGACGAAGGTATTCCCTGGCGACGTGGTCGGTCCTAACATGATCAAGGGGCTGAAGGCTCCCATGCCTTGGTCGAAGATTATGGTGACCGGTGGCGTTGCTCCTGAGGAGGAGAACTTGAAGTCTTGGTTCAAGGCAGGCGTTTTCTGCGTTGGCATGGGCTCCAAGCTGTTCCCGAAGGACAAGGTGCAGGCAGGCGACTGGCAGTATGTAACCGACAAGTGCAAGGAGGCACTCGGTTATGTGGCTAAGGCTCGCGCTTAACAGCCTTGCCGCGTTACTCGTTTTCTCAGCTTGTTCATCGCCTGATAGGCAAGCGGTGGACAAGCTGAATTCTATTTCCTATGCCTATCATTACCGTAATTTAGACTCTACCGAGTACTATGCGCGCCAGGCTCTTGATGCCTCTGCGCATTATGCTGACGGACGTGCTGAGGCCTTGAACAACATGGCTTTCGTCAGCATGATGCGTATGAACTACGACGAAGCCAAACAACAGCTCGACGAGGCCGCGTCATCTACCGATAACCAGATAGAGCTGCTCATTGCGGACATTCAGCAGATGAGGCTCTGCCAGCGCAGGTCGGCCAATCGTGAGTTCTATGACTATCGCGAACAGGCAGCCCAACGACTGAAGCGCATCAACGAGGAGCGCTTCGCTTTGTCTGAGCGGTTGCAGTTGCGGCTGCTCTATGCGGAGAGTGAAATGGCCATCGTTGAGAGTGCCTACTATTATTATGTAGGACTGGAGCGACAGTCCATCGATGCGTTGTCGTCGCTTTACCATCATGTTGACATTGAACGAGATACGACTCAAATGCTCAACTATCTCTATAATGTCGGCGCAGGCGGAATCATTACCGAGGGGACGCAGGCCGACATCAATCAGGAGGAGTTCGATTTCCTCATGCGCTGCCTGCTGCTGGCCCGTCAGTATGACTATCCGTATTTCGAGGCCAACTCACTCGAAGCACTTTCCGAACACCTTATGTACCGTGACTCACGCCAGCAGCTGGTTGAGGATAATCTCTCGGCCATGAAGTTCCTGAACCCTGACGGCGTAACCGACGAGGAGCTTGCCGTCTATCTGGCTGAGCAGGCGCTACAGCTGTTCCGACGTTATGGCGATGTCTATCAGATAGCCGGTGCCTACCGTACGCTGGCCTCTTGCTATCACGCTATGAATAACGAAGCCCTGGCACTTGAAAACCTGAACCTGGCACTCTCGAACAAGAAGATTGACCAGGCGCCCGACCTCGTGGCCAGCATACGCGAACAGCTCTCGGTGGCTTATTCGGCGGTTAACGACAAGGCGGGCAGCGACTATAACCGTAACATCTACATTGACCTGCAGCAGCAGACGCGGCAGGACCGGCAGTTGCAGGCCCGTGCCGACATGTACGACCATACCGCCCGCCAGCAGTACATCATGATGATTGTCGTGGTGGTGGCCATCGTGCTGCTGGTCTTCATGCTCTGGCTCTTCAACCATCTGAACCAGAGGCAGAAGAACCAGACCAACAACGAGCTGGACGACCTGATGGAGCAGCGGCGCGAAGAGCTGGCACTGGCACGTCTGCACATTGAGAAGAACGAGCGCCAGAACCTGGAGAACCGCGCCAAAGTGTCGCTGGTCAACACCACGCTGCCCTTCATTGACCGCATTCTCTATACCATTCATCACCCAATGCCCAACGTTAACGATAACGATAACCCTAACGATAACGTTAACGATAACGCTAACCCTAACGATAACGTACAACGCTCCACGCTCCACACTCCACCCTCAACGCTCCACACCCAGCAACAGTTAGACTATATCCGCGAGCTGACCGATAAGATTAATGAGCAGAACGACGTGCTGACCCATTGGATTCAGTTGCGCCAGGGCCAGCTGAACCTGCGCATAGAGAGTTTCGCGCTTCAGCCCCTGTTCGACATGGTGGCCCGTGGCAGGATGTCGTTCCAGCTGAAGGGCATCCGTCTTGTCGTAGAGCCCACCGAAACCGTGGTGAAGGCCGACCGTGTGCTGACGCTCTTCATGCTGAACACGCTGTCTGACAATGCCCGCAAGTTTACTGACAAGGGTGGGGAAGTGCGTATCAGCGCACAGGAAACCGACAGTTATGTGGAGGTGAGCGTCAGCGACACCGGCATCGGTATGAGCGAAGAGCAGCTGGCTCATCTTTTTGACCATAAGGTGATTAACGATACAAGGAAGGCCCCCCTTTCCGTCCCCCCGAAGGTGGAAACCGCTGCGCCAAAAGCCTCCCCTCGGGGAGGTTGGGAGGGGGCTCAACCCTCCCACGGCTTCGGCCTCATGAACTGCCGCGGCATTATTGAGAAGTACCGCAAGATAAGCAGCATCTTCAACGTCTGCACCATAGCAGCCGAAAGCGAAGAGGGTAGGGGTAGCCGCCTCTATTTCCGTCTGCCCAAGGGCGTGGTGAAGCTTACGGGTGCCGGCTGTTGGCTGTTAGCTGTAGGTGTTGGGCTTTTAAGTCTTGGCCAACCCACAACGCTCCACGCTCAACGCTCCACACTCAACGTTCCACGCTCCACGCTCCACGTTCCACCCTCCACCCTCAACACCCCCCTCGACCGGGCCTACATCTTCTCTGACAGCGCCTACTTCTGCAACGTCAACGGCCAGTACGAACGTACACTTGAGTTTGCCGACTCCTGCCGCAAGTACCTCAACGAGTTCTACCTGCAGCAGCACCCCAACGGCAAGCTGCTCATGCTGCGCGAAGGCGACACCTCGCTGCCCGTGCCCGAAATACAATGGTACTACGACAGCCTGAAGACCAACTATAAGGTCATCCTCGACATTCGCAATGAGTCGGCTGTGGCTGCACTCGCCCTTCACGAGTGGACGCTCTACGCCTATAATAATAAGGTATATACGCAGCTGTTTCGTGAGATGTCGGCCGACAACACGCTCGAAGAGTACTGCCGCATGATGCAGCAGTCGCAGACCAACCGCACCATTGCCATCATTCTGCTGCTGCTGGTACTTGCAACCATCCTGCCCGCCTACTATCTGCTGTACTATCGTCACAGGCTCGAGCGGCGCGTCAGGCTCGAACGGCAGCAGCAGGACAGTGCCGAGGTGCTGGCCGACGAGTGCCGGCGTGCAGAGCTGGAGAACAATAACCTGCACGTTGCCAACAGCGTGCTCGACAACTGCCTCTCAACCCTGAAGCATGAGACCATGTACTACCCCTCGCGCATTCGGCAGCTGGTTGACAGTCCCGAGGTGAACATGCAGGCCATCGACGAGGTGGTCACCTACTATCGTGACATCTACGTGCTGCTGAGCCGCCAGGCCATGCACCAGGTCAGTCAGGTCAAGCTGCATCTTGCTGCCGTCGAACTCTATGGGCAGACGGTACTCGGCGACAAGACGCTGCTGCGCTATCTGTTTGAGATACTCACCAAGCAGAAGAAGGACATCAGCGCAGAGGCGAAGGACGACAAGTACGTGCTCTTCACCGTCCGCATGCCCCAGCTGCATCTGCGTGACGACGAAGTGCAGCACCTCTTCACTCCCGCCGAAGACCACATACCCTACCTGCTCTGCCGCCAGATAGTGCGCGACCACTCGGAGGCCACCAACCGGCGAGGCTGCGGCATCTGGGCCGAGAACATCAACGGAATAACAACAATTAAAATAACATTACCACGATGGAACCATTCAAAGTAATTATTGTAGAAGACGTGCCCTTAGAACTGAAAGGCACCGAAGGTATCATTCGCAGCGATATACCTGAAGCTGAAGTCATTGGTACTGCTGACAACGAGATTGCCTACTGGCGGCTCATCAAGCAGCAGAAGCCCGACCTCGTCCTGCTCGACCTCGGACTGGGCGGCTCTACCACCGTTGGCGTGGAGATTTGCCGCCAGACCAAGGAGATGTATCCGCAGGTGAAGGTACTCATCTTCACGGGTGAGATACTGAACGAGAAGCTGTGGGTCGATGTGCTCGACGCGGGTGCCGACGGCATCATCCTGAAGAGCGGTGAAATGCTGACCCGCGGTGACGTGCGCTCCGTCATGGAGGGCAAGCAGCTGGTGTTCAACGAGCCCATACTGCGCCGCATCGTGGAGCGCTTCTGTAAGGCCGTCAACGTCGGGCAGGTGCGCCAGGAGTCATTGGTCAACTACGAGATTGACGAGTACGACGAGCGTTTCCTGCGCCATCTGGCCTTGGGTTACACCAAAGACCAGATTACCCAGCTGCGCGGCATGCCCTTCGGCGTGAAGAGTCTGGAGAAACGGCAGAACGAGCTGGTTCAGAAACTGTTCCCCGACGGCAACGGCGGCATGGGTGTCAATGCTACCCGACTGGTAGTGCGCGCCATTGAGCTCCGCATTCTTGACATCGACAACCTTGTGCCCGATGAAGAATAAGCTGCTGCCGCGTCTGGCGTTCGTCCTGCTGACGGCAGAGCTGCTGCTGCTGCTGGTGTCGTGGCTGCTCAGTGCCATGCCCTCGCTCGAGGTGCGCTCGCTGCTCAGTGGCGAAGGCGTGCGCTGGTTGTCAGGACGTCTTAGCGACAGCCTGGCCACCCCCCTGCTCGTGTGGATTCTCCTGCTGGGCATGGGGTATGGCACGTTACGCCGCAGCGGCCTGCTTTCCTCCGCGTCAAACATCCGTCGCAACCGCATAGCCCTGTGGGGTGTCGGCGTGGTGCTGCTGGTCTTCGTCGCAGTTGTCATCCTGCTCACAGCCGTACCCCACGCCATCATGCTCAGCGTCACGGGCCATCTCTTCCCCTCGCCGTTCAGCGCAGCATTAGTGCCCATGCTGGCTTTCGGCCTCTTTCTTGTCAGTGTGGTCTATGGCACGCTGTCAGGACGCTTTGCCACCCTGTCCGATGTCTATGAGTCGTTGCTCACGGGCCTGCGCTCCACAGCCGTTTTCCTGCTGTTCTACCTGCTCCTTGCCCAGCTCTACTTCACCGCGCGCTTTGCCTTTACCCTTTATCTTCCCCCGTTGTGAAAAAAATCCCCCCAAAAACTTGCATTTGCCACATATTTTTTGTAACTTTGCAGTAGCATTTACATAAAGTAAGAACGAAGAAAGAAGGGATTGCAGCGTACGGTCAACTTGACTTTAGCGGGCGGTGCAATCAATTGCAGCGGGCGGTGCATTTAATTGTACCGCCCGCTGCAGTTTCTGAACTCGGCACCTCTGCACCCCGAACTCGGCACCTTTACACCCTGAAGTCGGCACCTTTGCACCATCAACTCGGCCTCTTCAGCCTGTAAAGTCGCCTTCTTTAGCCTGCAAATTCGGCGGAGTGGATAGAGTTCAAGGAGAACTTCCATTCCAAGGAAGAAATTGGGGAGCGGCTTTCTGCTCCACGCATTCAAATCTATCAGGAATCCACGAAGGTGTCTCACGACTGATAAAAGAGGCAACAGAGAAGAAAAGAATCAAACTACTTGACCCGGCAACAGCGCGACGATATATGAAATACATCCCATTCTGGGCTTAATTTTATTTGCCAGTAATTTGCCAGAGTAAGAAATAACGTAAATATTTTGAATGATGATATTTGGGAAGAAGATAAGGGAACTCAGGGAAGAACGGGGGTTGTTGCAACGACACTTGTGCGTAGCCATAGAGATTGACACTCCGATGTACAGCAAGATTGAGCGTGGAGAAGTTTAAATACATAAACAGGAAGCTTACAGCCCTGCTCCGGACAAAATACTTACCGTTACTTATTAGATAAATGGTTGAATTAAAACGCCAAAACTAACAAAAGAAGTTAGTTTTGGCGAAGGTATAGTGACGCTGAGCGCGGCATTTGTTAAGGAAGGAGAGTGGTGAGCTCGTCGATGATATCGCTGGCAACGGATTGTTTGGGCTTGCGCTCATATTCTTTCTTGCCAGTGGCGGAGATGATGGTAATCTGGTTCTCATCGCTCTGGAAGCAGGTGCCCTTGTTGCGCAGAGAGTTCAGGACGATGAAGTCGAGGTTCTTCTTCTGCAGCTTGTGCTGGGCATTGGTCTGCTCGTCGTTGGTCTCTAAGGCGAAGCCTACGAGGCGTTGCTGTGGTGTCTTCATGCGCCCCAGTGCAGCAGCTATGTCGTGAGTGGGCTTGAGACGGATGACGAGGTCGTCACCTTCACGCTTGATCTTCTGATCAGCAATGGTCTCTGGACGGAAGTCTGCTACGGCAGCGCAAAGGATGGCAGCGTCACATTGGGGGAAGGCCTGTATGGCGGCCTGATACATCTCCTCACAGCTCTCGACATCGATGCGATGAATGTTCTGACGGACGGTTTGCAAGGACACCGGTCCTGCGATAAGCGTCACTTCAGCACCGCGTCGTGCGCACTCCTCAGCCAATGCAAAGCCCATCTTGCCACTGCTGTAGTTGCCGATGAAGCGTACGGGGTCTATCTTTTCGTAGGTCGGGCCTGCGGTGATGAGGATACGAGTCCCCTCCATAGCTCCCCGAGGGGAGTCTTCTAACTTTTCACTCAGATATGCTACGATTTGCTCCGGCTCCTCCATGCGTCCCTTGCCTTCAAGACCGGAAGCAAGGAATCCGCTCTGTGGCTCTATGATATGGTTGCCGAAAGAACGGAGTGTCTCCAGATTCTGTTGCGTAGTGGGATGGGCATACATATCGAGGTCCATAGCAGGTGCAATAAATACAGGAGCCTTCATCGACAAATAGGTGGTAATGAGCATATTGTCAGCAACGCCGTGTGCCATCTTTCCTAATGTGGAAGCGGTGCATGGAGCAATGAGCATAGCGTCTGCCCAAAGACCGAGTGCCACATGACTATGCCACGTGCCATCGCGCTGTGAAAAGAACTCGCTGATAACGGGTTTCTGCGTCAGTGCCGAGAGGGTGATAGGGGTGATGAACTCCTTGCCTGACGGTGTGATGACGACCTGTACTTCTGCCCCCTGCTTGATGAGCAGGCGGATGATGTTGCAGGCCTTATAGGCAGCAATGCTGCCTGTGATGCCTAATACGATTTTCTTTCCTTGTAGCATGATGGGTGTTGGGTGTTAACCTAATTGTGCTTCTCTTAAGCGAATGCGAGTAAGCACCTGTTTGGTGTTGAAAGTGAAGTCGCCGCCCAAGATCCAGCTGTAGTAGCCGGGGTCATAGCGAAGAATCTGTGCCACTGACTTGCCCTTATACTTGCCGAAGTTGAACACCTCAATCATTTTGGGCTTGCCATCAGCATCAAGCAGCGTCTTGCCTGTATTGTCCTTTGCTTCTGCCCACACAATTCGTCCGGCAAAATCGACGTTGTTGTTCTGGCGGGAGAAATCGCCAAGGAACTGCATGTCGTTCAGTAATACACGGTCGGTGGGGTCTTCACCCAACGCCTTCTGATGTTCCTCGGTGTAATAGTCGAGTTCTGCCATCAGCACGCGGTAGGTTGCCTCTGTGTCCTGGTCAGCACGGTGCGCCTCGAAGTCGTCCTCCATCTTACGACCGCAGTAGAACTTATAGGCGGCAGCGAGGTTACGCCGTTCCATTTTGTGGAAAATGGTCTGGGCATCGATGAGTCTGCACTTGGAGAAATCGAAGTCGATGCCTGCACGCAGGAACTCCTCTGCCAGTAGGGGCACGTCGAAGTGGTTGGAGTTGAAGCCGGCAAAGTCACACCCCGTGAAATCGGCCGACAGCTTACTGGCTAATTGTTTGAAGGAGGGCTTGTTGCTGACCATTTCGTTAGTAATACCAGTCAAGGCTTCCACTTCGGCTGGTATTTGTTTCCCGGGGTTGATAAGCTCGTTGACGCGTACCTCACGGCCATCAGGATATACCTTGATATACGACAGCTGGATGATACGGTCGTTGACAAGGTCAAGGCCCGTGGTCTCAAGGTCGAAGACCACGAGCGGTTTCTTCAGGTTCAGTTTCATAATGGCATCAGTCGTTAATCAGCATCGGCATCATCAGCATCAGCACGTCCTGACCCTCAGGCTGCTCAGAGGGGAGCACGAGACCGGCACGACTGGGATCTGCCAGCTGAATGGTCACATCCTGACACTCGAAGTTGTTGAGGATCTCGATGAATGACGAGCCCTTGAAACCGATGCTCATGGGCTGACCGTTATATTCGCAGGTCATCTGTTCTGTAGCGGTCTTTGAGAAGTCGAAGTCTTCGGCATTCAGTTGCAGCGTGCTCTCCTCAACATGGAAGCGTATGAGGTTACTGGAGTCGTTGGCGAAGGGCTGTACACGACGGAGTGCGCTAAGCAGCGTGAGCCGGTCAACAGTAAGCACGTTGGGGTTACCCTGAGGAATGACGGAGTTGTAGTTGGGGTAGCGGCCCTCAATGAGACGGCAGATGATGTTACCCTCGTCGTAGGTAATCTCCGCATTACGCTCGTCGAAACGAATGGTCACGTCGCCACCTTCCTTCTGCAGCATGTTACGCAGCAGAGTAGCGGGCTTCTTGGGAAGTATGAAGGCTGCGGGCTGCTCACTGTGGATGGTGAGCAACTTGTTACGCACCAGCTTATGACCGTCAGTAGCCACGATGGCCAGGCACTCCGGGGTAAGATCGAAATAGATGCCGTTCATGACGGGGCGCAGCTCGTCCTGTGCTGTAGCAAAGAGTGTACGTCCGAGGTTATCAGCCAAGAGGTTGCTGGGCATGATGATGGTGGCAGCATTCTCGCTGACGGTCTGTGCCTGCGGGAACTCGTCGGCACTCTCAATGGGCATGGAGAACATACCGTTCTGGTAGCTGATCTTGGCAATGTTCGTCTCCTGGTTCACGTCGAACGTGATGGGCTGCTCGGAGAAGCCTTTTACGGCCTCCAACAGGTCCTTGTTACCAATGGCGAAACGTCCGTTGCCATCGTTCTCAGCCAATGCCAGTTCGGTGGTCATCACGTTCTCGCTGTCGGATGCTGTGAGTCGAAGGATGCCATCCTGAATGTCGAAGATGAAATCAGCCAGAATAGGGAGAGAGTTCTTGGCATTAATAACTCTTGATAATGCGGTCAGCTTGCTGCTAAGCGTAGTGCTTGATACTGTAAATCTCATGATTGTCTTATTGTTTTTAGTTTATATTCTTCGTAATTGAGTACAAAAATACAAAAATAGTATGTCATAAACAAAAATATTTTGGAAAAAGTTGCTCAATTTAAAACTATTTTTGTAATTTCGCGAACGAAAGAGAAAAATAACAATTCAAAAAACAATAAGAGATTATGGAATTAACAGGAAAAATTATTGCCGTATTGCCGGCAAACAGCGGTGTCTCACAGCGTACAGGAAATCCCTGGATGTCGCAAGAGTATGTGATTGAAGTTCCGGGACAGTACCCTCGTAAATGTGTGTTCCGTCTTTTCGGTGAGGATCGCATCAAGCAGTTTAATATTCAGAACGGTGAGGAACTGACCGTTTCGTTCGATATTGATGCCCATGAGTACAATGGCCGTTGGTTCAACGAAATTCGCGCCTTCAACATACAGCGTGGCATTGTTCCCGCTCAGCCTGCAGCTCCTGTACAGGGTGTTGCTCCTCAGGCTCCTGCCGATGCTCCCTTCCCTCCCGCTGAGCCTGCAGCAGAAGGTAGTGCCGACGACCTGCCGTTTTAATTAATGTGAGAAAGTGAAAAACGAAAAAGGCTGCGCTCCCGCATGAGGGGCGCAGCCTTTACTGTTTTTAACCTTTTAGCCTTTCAAGAATTCGTCCATGTTGGCAGCAGCACGGCGGCCATCGCCCATGGCGAGGATGACGGTTGCACCACCACGCACGATGTCACCACCGGCAAAGATTTCCTGACGGGCAGACTGCATACCCTCGTTGACGACGATGGTATTCTTACGGCCCAGTTCCAGACCCTCGATACTCTTCGGTACAAGCGGGTTGGGACTTACGCCAACAGCAACGATGACCTGATCGACATCGAGTGTCACAGTCTTACCTTCGACAGGTACAGGACTGCGACGACCAGAGGCATCGGGCTCACCCAGTTCCATCACCTGCAGCACAGCAGCCCGAACAGCACCATTCTCATCGGCCAGATACTCTATGGGGTTGTGGAGCGTCAGGAAGTTGATGCCTTCCTCCTTGGCATGCTTCACCTCCTCTAAGCGGGCAGGCATCTCCTGTTCTGAGCGGCGATAGACCAGCGTGACGTTACCACCGAGGCGCTTGGCCGTACGACAGGAGTCCATAGCCGTGTTGCCACCGCCAACGACGAGCACGTTCTTGCCCAGGTTGATGGGAGTATCGGTCTTCGGGTTGGCAGCATCCATCAGGTTCACACGCGTCAGGTATTCATTACTTGACATGATGTTGATGGCATTCTCGCCCGGGATATTCATGAAGTTAGGCAGGCCGGCACCAGAGCCAACGAAGATGCCCTTGAAGCCCTGTTGCTCCAGCTGTTCAACGCTGATGGTCTTACCCACGATGACGTCGGTCTGGAAGTGGACACCCATCTTGCGCAGGTTCTCAATCTCCACATCGACAATCTTGTTGGGGAGACGGAACTCCGGAATACCATACTTGAGCACACCGCCAATCTCGTGTAACGCCTCGAAGACATAGACATCGTAGCCCTTCTTCACCATATCGCCAGCAAACGACAGACCGGCAGGACCAGAACCTACGACAGCAATCTTAATGCCGTTAGCAGGTGCTATCTCAGGCAGACTGATGTTGCCTGACTCACGTTCGTAGTCGGCAGCGAAACGCTCTAAATAGCCAATGGCTACGGCAGGCTCGTTCATCTTCAAGTGGATACACTTGCTCTCACATTGTTTCTCCTGCGGACAAACACGACCACAGACGGCGGGTAGGGCAGAGGTCTGCTTCAGCACCCGGGCAGCAGCCAAAATGTCGCCTCGCTCGATGTTCTTGATGAACGACGGGATGTTGATGTTGACAGGACAGCCTTCAACACATGTGGGCTTGGCACAATCAAGACAGCGTTTGGCCTCCTGCATAGCCATCTCCTTCGTCAGGCCGATGTTCACCTCCTCAGTACGGGTGGTAGCACGATAAACGGGATCCAGCTCAGGCATTACCACACGCTCTATCTGTGTGCGCTCCTTGGGTTTCATGGAAGCGCGGAGCATCTTACGCCACTCTGCATCGCGGTCAGTGAGAGACGCTTCTGCCCCCCCTTCGGCCCCCAAGGGGGCTTCATTACTCTGCTGTTGGACTATTGTGTCCCCCTCGGGGGACGACTGGGGGGCTAAATGATCCTCATAGTGGGCCAGTTCCTCCTGTTCCTCGCGCTTAAAGGTGTTCATGCGCTTGAACATTTCGTCCCAATCGACCAAGGCACCGTCGAACTCAGGGCCATCGATGCAGACAAAGCGGGTCTTGCCGCCAATGGTCAGACGGCAGGCACCACACATTCCCGTACCATCGACCATGATGGTGTTCAAAGAGACTTCGCAGGGAATGTGATGCTTCTGTGCCGTCAGGTTAGAGAACTTCATCATGATGGGAGGACCGATGGCAAACACCTTATCGACATGCTCCTGTTCGATGAACTTCTCGATACCTACCGTCACGACACCCTTCTCGCCATAAGAGCCGTCGTCAGTCATGATGATGACCTCGTCGCTTGACTCGCGTACCTTATCTTCCAGGATAATCAGGTCCTTGCTTCTGCCGGCCATGACAGAGAGCACACGGTTGCCGGCAGCCTTCAGTGCCTGTATGATGGGCAGCATGGGAGCAACGCCCAGTCCGCCACCAGCACATACCACGGTACCAAACTTCTCGATGTGGGTGGGGTTGCCCAAGGGACCAACCACGTCAGCGACGGAGTCGCCTACATCCAGTGCACACAGTTTCTTTGATGACAGCCCCACCTGCTGAACAACCAGCGTGATGGTGCCCTTGTCGATGTCGGCACCTGCTATGGTCAGTGGCATGCGCTCACCTCTCTGATCGACGCGCACAATGACAAAGTTACCAGCTTTACGGCTTCGTGCTATGAGCGGAGCCTCTATCTCGAACAGGAAAACCCGTTCGGAGAACTGTTCTTTCTTGACGATTCTATTCATATTTCTCTTGTTTAGTTTTATATTTTCTTTAGGTTGTTTATTGCTTCATGAGGAACTGCTTGAAGTCAGCGAAGTCCTTGGAAAGGGGGACACTCTGCTTCTGTCCGCGCATGAAGGCCTGGAGACGTTCGGGTATCGCGATGTCAGCACCGAGAATCTCATCGACTTTCTCCTTGAACTTGGCAGGATGAGCCGTCTCGCAGAACACACCAATCTCGCCAGGACGCAGCTGTTCCTTCAGGGCCCTGTAACCACATGCCCCATGTGGGTCGAGCACGTAGCCCGTATCCTTATAGCATTGGCGCATGGTTTCACGAATCTGGTCGTCGTTATAGGTTGCACCGCTTATCAGGCTGGTGATGGCCTTGTGTGTCTGCTCGGGTGTCAGACTGTCGTTCTTGGAGTAGAGGTTCAGGATGCGTGCGAAGTTTGAGGGATCGCCCACGTCCATCGCATTGGCCAATGTCTGTACCGATGCCTTCGGGGTATAGTGCCCTGACTGGAGATACTGATAGAACACGTCGTTGGCATTGTTGGCTGCTATGAAGCGACTGACAGGCAGTCCCATCTGATGGCCGAACAAGGCCGAGCAGATGTTGCCGAAGTTACCACTGGGGACACATGTGACGATTGGACAATTGGACGATTGTACCAATTCTTTCAGACGGGCGTAGGCATTAAAGTAATAGAATGCCTGTGGCAGGAAACGAGCCACGTTGATGGAGTTGGCCGAGGTGAGTCGCATGTGGCGGTTCAGCTCTTCGTCCATAAAGGCCGACTTCACCAGTCGCTGGCAGTCGTCGAAAACCCCATCAACCTCGATAGCCGTTATGTTACGTCCAAGAGTCGTGAACTGACTCTCCTGTATGTGACTGACCTTGCCCTTGGGGTAAAGCACATAGACATGGATGCCCTCTACGCCGAGGAAACCATTGGCCACAGCAGAGCCTGTGTCGCCGCTGGTCGCCACGAGGACGTTGACCTCCTTGGCACTCGCTGCTTCTGGCTCCTTATTAATAAAGTACTGCAGAAGACGGGCCATAAAACGAGCTCCTACATCCTTGAAAGCAAGGGTAGGGCCGTGGAATAGCTCGAGGGCATAAATGTTGTCCTCGACCTGCACGACAGGGCAGTCGAACTGCAGAGTGTCAGAGACGATATGGCGTAAAGCATCAGCTTCAACATCTTCGCCAAAGAAGGCATCGGCAACAGTATAGGCAATCTCCTGGAAAGTCTTACGTTCAATAGTGTCGAAGAACGCTTTTGGCAGGGGCTTGATACGTTCTGGCATATAGAGCCCGCGGTCTTCCGCCAGACCTTTCACGACAGCCTTACTCAGGTCAGCTATGGGAGCTTTCCCATTAGTACTATAGTATTTCATTTCTTCTTATTATTTGTTTCACTACTTGCAAAGGTTATTCTTTTCGATGGTCCAGTCTTTACGCTTCAGCAGACCACAGTCCTGACCTTCAAACATCTTGGCCGCTTCACGGTCACCCTTCAGTTGCCAGTCGAGCCAGGCCAGGGCAGGGATGGTGAATTCGCCGCCATGAGGCTGGCGGTAGGTGCCGCCGTGACCAACGGGATAGTTGATGGCGATGGCAGGCACATGGCTGATGCGGTGGAAGTCGTCCATGCCGTTCTCGTAGGCTATATCCTCCTTGCCTCCGAGTATATAAATAATAGGTGTATGAATTTCGTTCAGCTTCTCTTTCGGTGGCATGGGCATGCCGCCTACAGCCTGGGCAGCATTCTCCATCTTGAAGAGTCCGCTGTTACAAATCATCAGTGCTGTGATACGCGGGTCAGCGCAGTTGAACAACGTCTGCAGACCACCGCACGACATGCCTGCCACGCAGATTTTCTTCGTGTCTATCTTCTTGTAAAAGGGTGACTTCGGGTCGGCGTTCTGCTGTTCCACCCAGTCAATGCTCTCTATCTGCTGCTGTGTGGTGGACATTTCGCCGCGATAGGGCTCATCGTCCATAGGGATAAAGCCCGTGGCCACTACGATATAACCATAAGAAGCAATCTCGTTCAAGAACTTGTAGTGCTCCCACGGTGAGTTCGAGCACGCACCGTTACCCCACACCAGTACAGGCAGCGGTTTGTCGGCAGCTATCGTCGTCAGGTCTTTTGGTGCAAATACCGTGTGGGCGTCCAGACCCTCCACCTCGGTCATAATAATTTTATAGGGTCCTGTGCCACCATTCTCCACAATGCGTGATTTCAGTACTTGTGGTCTTTGGCTTTCAGTCTCTTCCCGCTTATGCTTATAGAATCGGTCGATAAAGTCTATCTGCTCACGGTTAGGCACGCTGATGAGCGAAGCACCATTGCTGAACTGCATCGTCGTGGGCTTGTCTTTATCGAAACCAGGCCAGTAGGGCAGTCCCTTGCCGTTGGGATTCCCCGTCTTTGCAAAGTTGACCCAGTATTGCTGGATGATTTCTGCGAGGGCAGCCTCTGCAGGAAACTTGTCTGGCTGAGCAGTAAAGGTACCGTTCAAGTAGAGGATGTCGTCAGCATGCGACACTCCGTGACGCTTCTTGTTGCCAGCAAACGATACTGTTGAAGGCTGCGCGAGATAGGCGGCGTAGGCAGGCGACTTACCCGTCTGCGACTGAAGGCTCACCCACGCATAGCTTGGCCAGGCAAAACCCATGTCGCGGAAGGTGTCGCCACCGCTGAAGGTTGCCTCTTCCTTGGTGTTGCCAGGATAAACCCTAAGTGCCTCCTGGCTCATGTCACCAAACATTGACGCTATCATTGTCTGGTAGTCAGCAGGCTCCACCTCGCGAGAGAACAGTACGCCCTCATCAGAATTGGTCATGGCGATGACGGGCACGTCGTTATAGTCGCCCCGCTCGTAGTTGCGATAGAGGTCGTCGGTGATGACGTAGCCATCCACGCAGGGCCAGAAACCTCCGAAACCCACATCGTTGCCACAAAGCTCCTCGGCACTCATCTGTCGTAACTGCTTCAGCGACTTCTTCTTCAGGTGTTTCTGGAAGGCCAATCCTTGCTGCTCGGCACCTTTCTGGGAAGCATTAGCTGCCATTGACCTGTAGCCGTCAGACCAGGGGGCAAAGCTGCCGCCACTCTGGCTGATGACTCCGTGGAAGAGTCCCTTGGCTAAAGGAGAACCTGCCAGGATGCTGCAACTGATGGCACCTGCTGACTCTCCGAAAATAGTTACCTTAGCAGGGTCGCCGCCAAAGTTCTGGATATTGCGCTGCACCCATTGAAGGGCGAAAATCTGGTCCAGCAGACCATAGTTGCCAGAATGTCCGTCCTTCGACTCTTTAGTCAGTTCAGGATGTGCCATGAAGCCCAAGGCACCAGTACGATATTCAATGCTCACAATCACCACGCCCCGGCGTGCCAGACTTGTCCAGAGGTCTCCACCATAGTGCTCCGTCTGGAATCCGCCTCCATGTATCCATACCATGACGGGCAGCTGGTCGCTGACAGAAGTGGCAGGCGTAGCCACTGCCAGGTACAGGCAGTCCTCGCTCATCATGTCGGTGGTCAGTCCCGGACGTGTAGGCTGTGGCGGCCATTTGGCGAAGTCGTCAGCCTTCAGAACACCCTCCCAGGCCTTTGCAGGCTGGGGTGCTTTCCATCGGAGTTCTCCTACGGGTGGAGCAGCATAGGGTATAGCCTTATAAATGGCAAGGTCATTACCGTCGGCAACACCTTCTACGGCACCTGTCTCAACATGTGTTTTCAGTAGTGGTTGTGCTGAGGCCATCATGATGGTCATGCACAATGTCAGCATTGATAATAAAGTTTTTTTCATCTTTTTGTAATATTTGATGTTTCTATTGAGACAGGCTGTCCCCCTCGGCCATGAAGGTGTGCATGAACGCTGCAAGTCGCAGCAGACCGTAGCCGCCACTGACGCATGACACTTCATCGTACTGCTGGACAGCATCGGGCTGAATGCCCTTATGCCAGATGATGAAAGGTACGGGTTCGTTGACGTGAATGCGCAGTTCAACAGGGGTTGGATGGTCAGGAAGAACGGCCACACAGACGGGCTCGTTCATCTCTTCTATTGCTTTAATAATAGGACGTATCAGTCGCTGGTCAAGATAGTTAATGGCGCGCAGTTTCAGTTCGAGGTCGCCATCGTGACCAGCTTCGTCGGTTGCTTCAACGTGTACGAAGACGAAGTCGTCGTGCTGGAGCGCCTCAATGGCAGCCTGTGCCTTTCCCTCGTAGTTCGTGTTTGCCAGACCAGTGGCTCCAGGCACCTTGACTATATGCAGTCCGGCATAGCGGCCGATGCCCTGAATAAGGTCAACGGCAGAGATGACGGTACCTGTCTTGATGGAGGGGTACTGCTGCATGAGCGTCTGCATGCTGGGGCGATAGCCGCCACTCCAAGGCCAGATGCTGTTGGCCTGTCGTTCGCCTCGTTGTTGGCGGGCGATGTTGAAGGGGTGACGGGCCAGCAGTTCCTGCGAGCGGAGGATGAGGTCGTTGAGCAGGTCGGCGGTTTGCTGGGGGGTGAGGCGAGTGGGTGGGGCTGCGACGGTGTCGCAGCGTACGGGACGATTATCAACATTAGGCTCCGAACTGTCCGGACTGTTGGGGGCGGGGGTCACCAGGAGAGGACGCCAGGGCTCGTTTGGGTGATCGTGAGGCGGGTTACAGACGATGTGCTTGTTGCCGCCTTTGATGACGAGGAGGTGCCGGTACTGGATGCCTGTGATGAACTTCACGCGCTCGCAGCCTTCCTGCTCGTTGATGGGCTTTGCAAGGTGCTCGTTGAGGTAATCGATGAGGACTGCCGCATCTTGAGTCTCCAGATTCCCACCGTTGTGAGTGATAATCTTTCCGTCCTCCAAGGTGATGATGTTACAGCGAATGGCCATGTCGTCGTCGGCCATTTCATAGCCTATGCTGGCAGCCTCCAGCGGTCCGCGGCCTTCATAGACCTTATTAAGGTCGTAGCCAAGAATGGCGGTGTTGGCAACCTCAGAACCAGGGGGAAACCCCTCAGGTACTGTAACGAGGCGTCCGCAGCGTCCTTCGCGTGCCAGCCAGTCCATCATGGGCTTGTCAGCATATTGCAGCAGCGTCTTACCGCCCAGTCGCTCTACAGCGTGGTCGGCCATTCCGTCACCTAATATAATAATATGTTTCATTACAATTTAAACGTTTGCGATAGACATGATGTTAGCGAAGACGCCAGCAGCTGTTACGCCGGCACCTGCACCATAGCCCTGAATCTGCATGGGGTACTCCTTGTAACGCTCGGTGGTGAGCAGGACAATGTTGTTAGAACCAGCCAGATTATAGAACGGGTGGGAGGCATCGACCGCCTGAAGGGCCACCTGTGCCTTGCCATTCTGCATGGTAGCCACGAAACGCCAACGCTTACCCTCGGCCTCAAGCACCTTACGCTTAGCCTCGAAGTCAGCATCGAGTTGCGGCAAGTTCTTCCAGAACTCATCGAGAGAACCCTTGAAATAAGCATCGGGCACGAAGAGATGCTTTTCGACATCAGCCTGTTCCACCTTATAGCCGGCCTCGCGCGTCAGGATGACGAGTTTACGAATGACGTCAGTACCACTCAGGTCGATGCGTGGGTCGGGCTCGCTATAGCCTTGCTCCTTGGCACGACGTACCGTCTCAGAGAAGGGAACGTCGGCACTAATCTCGTTGAAGATGAAGTTCAGCGTGCCGCTGAGCACCGCCTCAATCTTCAGGATGCGATCGCCCGAGTTACGCAGGTCGTTGATGGTTCCGATGATAGGCAGGCCAGCACCCACGTTCGTCTCGAAACGGAAGAAGACGCCACGCGTAAGAGCTGTCTGTTTCAGCTGCATATAGTTCCCGTAATCGCTGGAGGCCGCAATCTTGTTGGCCGCCACCACGCTCACGTTATGTTGCAGAAGGGAGAGGTAGAGAGCAGCAATATCCTTCGAGGCAGTACAGTCAACGAATACCGAGTTAAAGATATTCATGGACAGCACGCTGTCGCGCAACTTCTCAGGTGTGCTGGGCTCCGACTGCTTCAGCAGTTCACGATAGTTGTCGAGGTCCAGCCCCTCGCGGTCGAAGATGGCATTCTTCGAGCTGGCGATACCCACCACGTTGAGTTTCAGACGGGAACGCTCCTTCAGCTCCTCGTATTGCGAACGAATCTGCTCAATCAGTTTACCGCCAACAGTGCCCACACCACAGATGAAGAGGTTGAGCACTTTGTATTCAGAGAGGAAGAACGAGTCGTGCAGCACGTTGAGCGACTTACGCAGGAAGCGGCTATCGACGACGAACGAGATGTTGGTCTCGGAAGCACCCTGAGCACAAGCAATAACGCTAATACCCGAGCGGCCGAGCGTGCCAAACAGCTTACCGGCAATACCCGGCGTGTGCTTCATGTTCTCACCCACGATAGCGATGGTGGCCAGTCCGCTCTCAGCATGCATGGGGAACATGGCTCCCGTCTGAATCTCCTTTTGGAACTCATTGTTGAGCACCTCGACGGCAGCTGCCGCATCACCGTCACTAACGCCAATAGACGTAGAGTTCTCAGACGAAGCCTGGCTGACCATGAAGACCGAGATGCCGTTATCGGCCAGTGCCGTAAAGATGCGTCGGTTGACACCGATGACACCCACCATAGAAAGGCCGGTCACCGTAATCAACGTAGTACCGCTGATGGAGGAGATTCCCTTGATAGGTTTCTGGTCGTCCTCGATGTGGTCCTTGATGAGCGTACCAGGATGTTCGGGGTTGAAAGTATTTTTTACGCGAATGGGGATGTTCTTCACGCAGACGGGATAGATGGTCGGCGGATAGATGACCTTGGCTCCAAAGTTACAGAGCTCCATTGCCTCCACGTACGACAGCTCGTTGATGGTGTAGGCGGAGTGAATGACGCGTGGGTCGGCGGTCATGAAACCATCGACGTCAGTCCATATTTCCAGCACGTCAGCATCGAGTGCAGCCGCTATGATACTGGCCGTATAGTCGCTACCGCCGCGCCCTAAGTTCGTGGTCTCGCCAGAGTCGCGGTCCTTGCTGATAAAGCCAGGGACGACGAAAACGGGGGAGTGGGCCGCAACACTGTTGCGGCTTACGGGACTGAAGGTCTTACGTACCAACTGGTAAGTGAGGTCAGCGTCGAGTGACTGGATGCCGTTCTTGCGTTCGGTCTTGATGAAGTCGCGGGCGTTCATGCGCTGTCCTCCCTCTATGAGCGATGCCACGATGTGAGAGCTGAGTCGCTCACCATAGCTGACGATGGCAGCCAGCGTCTTACGGCTGAGGTCATGAATGAGGAACACGCCTGTGAAGATGGAGCGCAGCTGTTCGAGTAAGGGGTTCACCTTACCGTATAGTCTGGTCTTCTCCAGAGGGTCGGGTATGATGCTCTCAATCATCTGCCTGTGTCGCTTGACGATAGCCTCGTACTCCTGTTCCCACAGTTCGTTGCCCTGCTTGGCCATTTGCGACGTGGCAATAAGCTTGTCGGTGATGCCGCCCAAGGCGCTGACCACAACGATGACCGTTCCCTGCTGTGCTTCTTTCTCTACTATCTGCTTCAGGCTGAGAATACTCTCAACGCTTCCTACAGACGTGCCGCCGAATTTTAATACTTTCATTATTTGTTGAAATTTGAGATTTGAGACTGGAGGCTTCTTAACCTCTTGAAGCCATTACCTGCTTCACCTTGTTAACGTACGCATCGATGACAGCGATGGAGACGATATTGACCACATCGCGTACAGAGGCACCGAAGTCGATGAAGTGAATAGGCTTGTTGAGGCCCACCTGAATGGGGCCGATAATCTCTACGTCGCTATTCAGCATCTGCAGCATCTTATAGCTGGAACGAGCTGAGGTGAGGTTGGGGAACACCAGCGTGTTAACCGTCTTGCCCTTCAGGCGGGTGAAGGGGTACTGCTCGTCGCGCAGCTCGTTGTCGAGGGCGAACGTCACCTGCATCTCACCATCGATGGGGATGTCAGGATAGAGCTCGTGTAACCGCTCAACAGCATGGCGCACCTTCCAGGCTCCGTCAGACTGCGACGACCCGAAGTTGGAGTGGCTGATCATGCTGACTACTGGTTTCTCGTTGAAGAAGCGGACGCTGGTAGCAGCCAGTTTGGCAATATCGACGAGTGCGTCGGTATCAGGATTCTCGTTGACCAACGTGTCGGCGATGTAGAATGTACCCTTGGAAGAGTTGATGATGTGCATGGCAGCGAAGTGCTTGAACTCCTTGCGGATGCCGATGACCTCGTTGACCACCTTGATGGTGTTGGAGTACTTGGTGTAAAGACCCGTAATGAAGGCGTCAGCATCGCCTGTCTCCACCATCATCATGCCGAAGTAGTTACGTTCGAACATCTTGTCGTTAGCCTCCTGGAAGGTGTAGCCGTCGCGGGCCCGTTTCTCAGTCAGGATGCGGGCATAACGTTCACGACGCTCCTGTTCGCTGGGATGGCGCAGGTTGACAATATCGATGCCCTCCAGGTTGAGGTCGAGCTTCTTGGCCATCTTCTCGATCACCTCGTCGTTACCCAGCAGAATGGGCTGACAGATGCCTTCAGCCTTTGCCTGGACGGCAGCCTTGAGCATGGTGGGGTGGATAGCCTCTGCAAACACCACGCGCTGCGGGTGTGCCGATGCTGTGGCGTAGAGCTTCTGGGTGAGTTTCGTCTCCTGTCCCAGCAGTACGCTCAGCGAGTTCTTGTATTCTTCCCAGTCAGTAATATTCTTACGGGCCACGCCACTGTCAATGGCAGCCTTTGCCACAGCGGCGCTCACCTCGGTAATGAGTCGTGGGTCAACCGGTTTCGGAATGAAGTAGTCGCGTCCGAAGGTCAGGTTGTTTACCTTATAGACATCGTTCACCACGTCGGGAACAGGCTGTTTGGCCAAGTCGGCAATAGCCATGACGGCAGCCATCTTCATCTCCTCGTTGATGGCCTTGGCGTGAACGTCGAGTGCTCCGCGGAAGATGTATGGGAAGCCGATAACGTTGTTAATCTGGTTAGGATAGTCGGTGCGGCCTGTTGACATGAGCACGTCAGGACGGGCGTCCATAGCATCCTCGTAGCTGATTTCGGGCACAGGATTAGCCAGCGCAAAGATGATGGGGTCCTTAGCCATAGAGCGCACCATGTCCTTTGTGAGGACGTTGCCCTTCGACAGACCGACGAAAACATCAGCATCCTTGACGGCCTCCGCCAGCGTGTGAACACCCTTACGGTCGGTAGCGAAGAAACGTTTCTGGTCGTTCAGTCCCTCGCGGTCGCTGGTGATGACACCCTTGGAGTCGAGCATGAGGATGTTCTCCTTCTGCACGCCCAGAGCCATGTAGAGCTTGGTACACGAAATGGCAGCAGCGCCGGCTCCGTTGACCACCAGTCGTACCTTCTTGATGTCCTTGCCAATGACTTCAAGGGCATTCTTCAGACCTGCTGCCGAGATGATGGCTGTGCCATGCTGGTCGTCGTGCATGACAGGAATGTCGAGCGTCCGCTTCAGGCGTTCCTCGATATAGAAACACTCCGGTGCCTTGATATCCTCGAGGTTGATGCCACCAAATGTAGGTGCAATTCTCTCCACAGCCTCGCAGAACTTCTCGGGGTCCTTCTCGTTGACCTCGATGTCGAACACGTCGATGCCTCCGTATATCTTGAATAACAGTCCCTTTCCCTCCATGACGGGCTTTCCGCTGACAGCGCCAATATCGCCCAGTCCGAGTACTGCCGTACCGTTAGAAATGACGGCCACGAGGTTTCCCTTGTCGGTATAGCGGTAGGCGTCGTCGGGGTTCTCCTGAATCTCCAGACAGGGGAACGCCACACCCGGAGAGTAGGCGAGCGAGAGGTCGGTCTGCGTGCGGTATGCCTTGGTGGGCTTTACTTCAATCTTGCCCGGACGTCCTTGTTCGTGGTACTCGAGGGCAGCTTCTTTTGATATCTTCACCATGATTTTATCCTTTTAGTTTTTAATGTTTTTTACTTTCAAGGTGCAAAAATAATAAAAAAATAGCAAGTGCAACGCTGATTTAGGAATTATTTTTATAAATTTGCAGCAAAATACCTATGATATGCGCGATATTACGAACCTAAACGACTATCGTCAGTCACTTCGGCACCGAATTATAGAGAATGCCATGCAGCTTTTCTGGAAGCATGGCATACGTGCGGTCAAGATGGACGACGTGGCCCACAGTCTCTCCATATCGAAGCGGACGCTCTACGAAATCTTTTCCACCAAAGAGGAGGTGCTGCTGGAGGGGCTGACCACCTATCGACAGCAACATGCTGAAGAGCTGGGGCAGCAGTTAGCTTGCTGTCGTGACGTTATGGACATTCTGCTTTACGTCTATCGCGACAAGATAGAGGAGTTCCGTCTGGTTAATCCTGTTTTCTTCTCCGACCTACAGCTTTATCCGGAGGTGATGCTCAGTTTTGAGAGCGACCGTGAACGGCAGCATAAGGAGTTTCTCGACTTCATGCAACGTGGCGTCAACGAAGGCTTTTTCCGTTCTGACATAGACTTCGAGCTGGTGGGGAAGATGCTGTCCGCATTAGGTAATTACCTCATGACGAACGAGCTCTACCGCACGTATAGCATAGAACAACTGTTCCGTAACATGATTTTCGTCACCTTGCGCGGCTTATGCACAAAAAAAGGTGCCGATCGTCTCGACACCTTCTTGTAATATTTTGGATTACTGATGCTGTTCGCGCAGCAGGTCGTTGACCGTCTTTACGGGGTTGAACGTAGAGAGGGGCACCTCAACGAATACGGTTGACCAGTCGCTCATGGCACCATTCCACAGACCGGGCAGCTCAAGTGCCTTCAGCTCCTTGCCGCTCTTCGACTTGCTGCTGATGAAACCAGTAGTCTTGTCAACGAAGTCGGGCAGGTTGAACGGCTTGCCGTTATAGTCCTTGACAGCGCACACCAGGTCAACGGGGTTGAAGTGTGTACCCTTGGTGAACATCTCCATGTACTCCTTGTTCGACTTGTCAATCTGACTCGACTCCAGAATCTGCAGACTGACAGTACCGTCCTGATTATAGGTAAGGAACGGACCGCCACCAGGTTCACCGACGTTCTTCACCACACCACAGACGCGCATGGGGCGGTTCAGCTTCTTCTTCAGGTAGATAACCAGTTCGGCATCCTCCAGCTCCTTGATGTCAGCCTTGCGGCAGCACAAATCCTGCTGTACGAAACGGATAACCTCCTCAATCTGCTCGTGACTGTAACGGCCGCTTTCCAACAGGCGCATGTACTCAAAGGCCTTCTTCTGCAACGTCACCAGCACGCCGGCAATAATCTGCTTCCACTCAACAGTATCCTGCTTCAGACGGTCGGGCACCACGTTGTCGATGTTCTTCACGAAGATGATGTCAGCATCAATCTCGTTCAGGTTCTCAATCAGGGCTCCGTGACCACCCGGGCGGAACAGCAGCGAGCCGTCGTCGTTGCGGAACGGGGTGTTGTCGGCATTAGCTGCTACAGTATCGGTAGAAGGCTTCTGCTCAGAGAACGTAATGTCGTAGCTGATGCCATACTTCTTGGCGTAGAGGTCGGCCTTCTCAGCCACTTTCTGCTTGAACAGTTCCATGTGCTCGTGGCTGACGGTAAAGTGCACGTGAGCCTGACCGTTGGAAGCGGCATAGAGGGCACCCTCAACAAGGTGTTCCTCCATAGGCGTGCGCGGTCCCTCAGCGTAGTTGTGGAAGAGCAGCAGACCCTTTGGCAGCTGTCCGTAGTTCAGACCTTCGGGACGCAGCATCTGGGCTGCTACAGCCTTGTAGTTGCCAGCGGCCATGAGCTCGTCAACACCCTTGCCCTCGTTCTTCTTGCAGACGGCGTCGAGTGCTTCGAAGAAGGCAAACTTGTGGATGTTGTCAAAGTAATGTTTTTCGAAGTCGGTCGTCGGAACATCGTAAGCGGCATCAACAAAGGCAAACATGTCCTTGAACATGCGGCTGGCGGCTCCTGATGCAGGTACGAATTTTACCACCTTGTGGCCCTCGGCCTTGTAGTCGTTCCAGGCGTTGATGAACTGCTGCTGCTCGTCGGCTTTAGGGGCACGGATGCCCTTTCCGATGGCTGCTGCAGCCTCGAGCTTCAGGAATGGGAAACCGGTTTTAAACTGTTCCAACTGGTTGTTGAGCTTCTCCTCAGAAATACCTTTCTCGGAGATTTGTCTTAAGTCTTGATTTGTTAGCATAAATGTTATTTTAGGATTTTAAGTTGAATGTAAGTTCTTCTTTTTCAGAGTGCTTGCCTATGACGATGGTAGCACCTTCGGGCAGTTCGTCGTTGACTATCATCTCAGAGATGCCGTCCTCTATATAAGACTGAATGGCACGCTTCAGCGGTCGGGCGCCAAACTGCACGTCGTAGCCCTTGGTGGCCACCAGCTCCTTCGCCTCTTCAGACAGCTCGACGTGGAAGCCCAGCTGCTCTATGCGTTTCCAGAGCGACTGCAGCTCAATGTCGATAATCTGCTTGATGGCGCTAAGGTCGAGCTGGTCGAAGGTGATAATCTCGTCCAGACGGTTCAGGAACTCGGGCGAGAACTGTTTTGAGAGTGCCTTCTGCACGATGCTGCGGGCATGCTCCTTGTCCTTCTCGTCCATAGCCAGACCTAAGCTGCCGGCATTAAAGCCTACGCCTCGTCCGAAGTCCTTCAGCTGGCGCGTTCCTGCGTTAGAAGTCATGATGATGACCGTGTTGCGGAAGTCAACAAAACGTCCGTTACCATCAGTCAGGCGACCTTCGTCGAGCACCTGCAGCAACAGGTTGAAGACGTTACCGTGAGCCTTCTCAATCTCGTCCAACAGCACGATGGAGTAGGGGTGACGGCGTACCCGCTCGGTCAGCTGTCCGCCTTCCTCGTAGCCCACGTAGCCCGGAGGGGCACCAATGAGCCTGCTCACGTTGAACGACTCGGTATATTCGCTCATGTCAACGCGAATCAGCGCGTCGGTACTGCCAAACATGAACTCGGCCAGTTTCTTGGCCAGATAAGTCTTTCCCACGCCCGTGGGGCCGAGGAACATGAAGGCACCTATGGGGTGGTTGGGGTCTTTCAGCCCCACGCGGTTGCGCTGAATGGCGCGTACCATTTTCTCGATGGCGGCATCCTGGGCCACAACGGCCTTCTTCAGCTCCTGCGACATACCTTTTAAGCGCACCACTTCCTTTTCGGCCATGCGCTGTACGGGCACGCCGGTCATCACAGAAACCACGTCGGCCACTTCCGCTTCAGTAACGGTCTGCCGTTCGTCGGTATCGCCTTCGCTCCACTTGCGGTTCAGTTCAGCCAGTTCGCGCTCCAGCACGGTCTGACGGTCGCGGTAGGAGGCTGCCAGCTCGTAGTTCTGCTGGCTCACGGCGTTCTGCTTCTGCTCCTTCACTTCGGCTATCAGTTTTTCCTTCTCCGTAATTTCGGGCGGTATCTGCACATTATGAAGATGTACGCGCGAGCCTACCTCGTCCAAGGCATCGATGGCTTTGTCAGGGAAGGCGCGGTCGCTGATGTAGCGTTCTGTCAGTTTGACACATGCTGACAGGGCCTCGTCGGTATAGCTGACGTGGTGGTGATGCTCGTAGCGCTCCTTGATGTTGTGCAGAATCTGTAGCGTCTCTTCAGCCGTGGTGGGCTCTACCAGCACCTTCTGGAAGCGTCGCTCCAGCGCTCCGTCCTTCTCAATAGAGTTACGGTACTCGTCGAGCGTGGTAGCTCCAATGCATTGTATGGTGCCTCGGGCCAGCGCAGGCTTCAGGATGTTGGCGGCATCCATTGTTCCGGCAGCCGAGCCAGCACCGATAATGGTGTGAATCTCGTCGATGAAGACAATGATGTCGGGGTTCTGCTCTATCTCCTTGATGAGTGCTTTTATGCGCTCCTCGAACTGTCCGCGATACTTGGTGCCGGCCACGATGCCTGTCATGTCGAGACTGACAATACGCTTGCCGAAGAGTACGGGCGAGGTGTGGCGCTTGGCAATCATCTGTGCCAGGCCTTCCACTATGGCGCTCTTGCCCACGCCGGGTTCGCCTATCAGTATGGGGTTGTTCTTCTTGCGGCGACCCAGAATCTCGATGACGCGCATAATTTCACGCTCACGGCCCACTACGGGGTCCAGCTTGCCTTCAGCGGCAGCTACCGTCAGGTCGGTTGAGAAGTTGTCGAGAACGGGTGTCTTCGACTTTGTCTTGGTCTTCGCCGTCGTTGTCTGCTGACTATTGTCAGAAGCCTTTTGACCGCCGTTCTCCTCTTCATACTCCTCGTAGTCCTCGTCAGGCAGTCGCAGGCCGTTTTTCGTTTCGCCCTGCTTGACTTGCAGCAGGCTGAAAACGTCTTCGTAGTTCATGTTGTTAAATTCCAGTATGTGTTTTGCGCCGTTGTCCACCTGGTCGTGCAGAATGGCTAACAGCAGGTGTTGTTCCTCAATACGTTGCTTGCGCTGAATGCGTGCCTCCAGCACAGCCAGCTTCAGTATGTTGCTGGCCTGCTCGTTCAGCACCAGCTCGCTGGTACTGTAGTTCATGTTCGTGATGTCGTCCTCGCGCACCTTGTTCTCCAGTTCCGTCTTGACGGTTTGTGTGTTGATGTCAAGTCTGCGGAACAGGTCGATGACTGGTCCGTCCTTCATGCGCAGCAGCCCCAGCAGCAGGTGCTCAGGCCCTACGGAGCGGCTTGCCAGTCTGGCAGCTTCTTCGCGGGAAAAGGCAAGTATTTCAGATACCTTAGGTGAGAATTGGCTTGTCATAATTGTTATTGCTACTCCTTTTTATCTTGCAAAAGTACTAATTTTATGTGAAACGGCCAAATAAAATGGCATTCTTTATGTGAAAAAGCAAAAATCGTGCCACGAGGGCGGCATGTAGCGTGAAGCGTTCGACAATAAAAATAAAAAAACTTCGTGATTTATTTTGTATTGTGCTCACTTTTTCGTACCTTTGCCGTTGAACCGTGATGAAGGCCTTAGTCAAAGGTTTTGTAAGTTTTAAGGTTTTCAGCGGGCGTTCAAATACTTTTCACCGACCGCTCAAATACTTTTCAGCGGGCGTTCAAATACTTTTCAGCGGCCGCTCAATTCTCGATACCCCCTGGGAAACTACCCGTTTCCCT
>ONRS01000016.1 GCA_900320255.1 uncultured Prevotellaceae bacterium | reverse complement strand
CGTCAGGTTCAGCTCGTAAGCCATCTTGTCCGTCAGGAAGAGTGCCTCGTTACGTGCCTGTTCGTAACTCATGGCATGGGTAGAAACTGACATTGTCAGCATTGCTACCAGGGCTATCATCATCTTCTTCATAATTGTAAAGTTTTTATTTGTTCGACATTTATTTCTTTTTCACGTTGCAAAGTAACGACATTTTTATTACCTTTGCAAAGGATTTTCCCTAAACCGATGGGGGAATTTCCCTATAGTTGCAATAATTGGCCCTGAAATACGTTATTTTAATAGATTGAGAATTGTGAATGATGAACTGTGTACTATTATTATATAATAAGGTAGAAGGTTGGGTGAAATGGCTCATGCCTTTTTACCTTTTAGGCTTGCTGCCTTTACAGGTCTGTGCTCAGTACGATGAGGAAGATGACAAGACGGAAGGGCTGCACTACAAAGTGGAGATGCAGGCATCGCTGTCGCATGGTGACCATGAGCCGCTGTGGCTCAACGCTAATAAGTACGGCCTGAGCTCGTTGGACAAGAGCAACGGTTACCTGCGTGCCTCGCTTGAGCGTCCCCTTACCAATGATTTAGGTAAGAAGTGGGGGTGGGGTGCTGGGCTTGACCTTGCAGGCGCCTATGGATTTACCAGTAAGTTGATAGTCCAGCAGGCCTTCGTGGAAGGCCGCTGGCTCCATGGCACGCTGACCGTAGGCAGCAAGGAGTACCCCATGGAGTTGAAGAACCAGCTGCTTAGCTCTGGCGCACAAACTCTGGGCATCAATGCCCGTCCCGTGCCGCAGGTCCGGCTGGCATTACCTGACTATTGGGCCATTCCCTTTACCCATGGCTGGGTCAGCCTGAAGGGACACATTGCTTATGGCAAGACTACAGATGACAAGTGGCAAAAAGACTTTACCCACCAGCAGAGCAAATACGCCGAAGGCACGTACTATCACAGTAAGGCCGGCTATATTAAAATAGGTAACAGCTACCGTTTCCTGCCTGTCTCACTGGAGTTGGGATTAGAGATGGCGGCTCAGTTTGGGGGAGAATCGTATCAGACAGGACGTGCTCCTGTCGTGAAGAACGAGGGTGGCCTGAAGGGAGCCTGGCATGCATTTATACCTGGTGGCGGTGAAACGGTTGAGATGGGTACAGCTTACGAAAATGCCTCTGGTAACCAGTTGGGCAGTTGGCTGGCCCGTCTGAACTTCGACTATGACAGATGGTATTTGGGAATCTATGCTGATCATTTCTTTGAGGACCATTCGTCCATGTTCTTCCTTGACTACGACGGCTATGGCTCCGGTTCGGAATGGGACGTGAAGAAGAAACACCGCTACTTCGTCTATAGTCTGAAGGATATTCAGCTTGGGCTGGACTTCCGTCTGAAGGATAACTACTGGATTAACAATCTGTTGGTGGAGTACATTTATACTAAATACCAGAGTGGCCCTATCTACCACGACCATACACCGCATATCTCCGATCATGTCTGTGGCATAGATAACTACTATAACCATTATATTTTTACAGGTTGGCAACATTGGGGACAGGCTATCGGCAATCCGTTATATCGCTCGCCACTCTATAATGAGGATGGTACTATCAATTTCCAAAACAATCGTTTTGTTGCTTGGCACTTTGGCATAGCAGGCTCACCAAACTACAATCTCCACTATCGGCTCTTGGCCACCTTTCAGCGTAGTCTTGGTACTTACACTCAGCCTTTTGCCAATCCGCAGAGCACGCAGCACCTGTTAGCAGAGGCCGACTACCGTTTTTCCTACTACTCTCCGCTTTATGGTTGGTCGGTGAAGGCTGCTGTGGGTGCAGACTTTGGCAAGACATACGGTAAGAATCTCGGTTTCCAGCTGACCATAGCCAAGACGGGAACCCTGTTGAAAGGTAAAAAAGTAAAAAGGTAAACAATATGGACAAGAAAAAAATATCGTTAACATATAGATGGTTAAACAGTAGATGGCTTAAGAATAAAACCTTCTTACCTTTTTACTTTTTAACTCTTTTACCTTTATGCCTGTCTTCCTGTGAGTTCGAGGCATCCTCCAATGGTGACCTTGACGGATTCTGGCAGATGACACAGTTGGATACACTCTCCACAGGAGGAACAACTGATATGCGTGAGCGCAATGCTTTCTGGGCCGTGCAGCACAGGTTCCTGGAAATGAAGAGCCCGTCAGGAAATGCCCACAGGAATGTGCTGTTCCGCTTTGAACATAAAGGTGACTCACTGATTCTTACAGACCCCTATATCAATAACAGGGAAGAGTCAGACATTCAGGTGACTGACCCCGCAGAACTTGAGGAATTTGCAGGCATTAGTCAGTTGCGCGAAAGCTTCTTCGTGGCTCGCTTGGATGGTGACAAGATGGATTTGCAGAACAAACGTTTCATCCTGCATTTCCGCAGGTATTAAAGTGCCTCAGAATTTCTTGCCGAAAATAATATTAATGAATGTCTTGAAAAGAATGACTGCATCAAACCACCACGACCGATGTTCCAGATAATATAGATCTATTTCTAATCTCCGAAGCATTTTCTCCATAGTGTCTGTATAGCCATTGTACAGTGTTGCATATGAAGTTACGCCAGGCCTTATCTGGTACAGATATACGTAACGTGGATCGTGCTTGATAATCTGGTCAATATAATATTTACGTTCTGGACGCGGACCTATAAATGCCATGTCGCCCTTAAATACGTTCCATAGTTGGGGTAACTCATCAAGGTGATGGTCACGTAAGAACTTTCCAATCTTTGTCATGCGTTTTTCATTCTCATGCTGAAAAAGAGCAGGGCCGTCCTTCTCTGCATCAACCACCATACTGCGGAATTTGTAAATGGTAAATGGCCGTCCAAAACGTCCAATACGTTCCTGTTTGAAAATGGCAGGACCGCCATCTTCGTGCTTAATGGCTAAATAGCAGATAAGGAAGAGGGGAGAAAAGACAATAAGACAAATACCTGCAAGAATGAGGTCACCAACGCGTTTCACGTTGCGCTCAAACTCGTTCATACCATCCGCAATGTACCTTGGATCGTTCTTGTCTGTGTTAAGTTTATATTTTGGTGTATTGTTTTCTTCCATGCAGTATGTCTTTGCATATAAAACGCAAATATAATGCATTTATTGCATAAAAGCGTTTATTTATTCTAATTATTTTTTACCTTTTTTCAATGGGCCTGCAAAGGTACACATTTTTTCTCAATTGCCAAACTTTTTCTATAACAAAGAGCCTTTGTCCTTACGAAAAAGCTTAAAAAAATCAACCCGTTTCGCAAAAAGCAATCAGAAACTTGTCAAATACATGAGATTACTTCAGTAGTTCCATGTATTGTTCGTAGCTGATGTGCCTGCCACCCATGGAAACGAAGAGGGGCCTTTCAAACTGACAGTCGATAAATCGTCCGCCAATGGTTTCCATAGCCTTGGCCAAATGGATGAGGGCCAGCTTTGAGGCATTGGGAACCAGCGAGAACATACTCTCGCCGAAAAAGGCCTGACATAGCGTAACGCCATAGAGTCCGCCCACAAGCCGCCTACCGAGTGCTGTGTCTGCCTTTTCCCAGACTTCCACGCTGGCAGCATAACCATGCCGATGCAGCTTAGCGTAAGCGGTGATGATGTCGGGACCGAGCCAGGCTCCTTCTTGTTCATCGCGTCCTTGTGCCCGGGAACAGCCGTTGATGACTCCTTCAAAGTCTTGGTTGATGGTCACTTCATATTTCTGTTGTCGCAGGAGTCGCCTCATGGAGTGGCTGATGTGAATCTCGTTGGGGAAGATGACATACCGGTCGAGCGGACAGTACCAGTGTGGCTCGTACCCCTCGTTGAAGGCGTACCAAGGGAAGAAACCGTTGCTGTAAGCCAGCAGCAGGCGGGAGAGTGACAAGTCGCCGCCCACGGCTACCAACCCGTCATCCTCACCGCTATGTGGGTCAGGAAACCACAGCTCGTTGTCTAATTGCCAAACCGACATGTTTGTTCTTAATTTGCAATGGACAATTGAGAATTGTTGACGGAAACAGTCACGTTGCCGCCATTCTTCAGATTGCCGAACAGTATTTCACGCATCAGCAGGGGCTTCAGCCGTTGGGCAATGACGCGGTCCATTTCGCGCGCACCGTATTCTGGCGTAAAGCCTTCGTTGAGCAGCTGGTCGAAAGCCTCGGTGGTGAGCGTCATCGTCACTTGCTTGGCCTCGAGTTTGGCTTCGAGTTCGCGCAGCTTCTTCTTCAGAATGAGCGTGGCCATCTGGCAGTCCATGTCGCGGAACACAACGGTTCCTGAGAGACGGTTGAGAAATTCGGGCTTGAAGGTCTTCTTTACCTGTTTCATCATGGCTTCTCCACGGCTCATGGTGCCGTTGAAACCGATGCTGGCCTGCGAGGCATACTGCGCTCCGGCATTGGAAGTCATGATCAGGATGACGTTACGGAAATCGGCCTTGCGACCTTTGTTGTCAGTCAGGCGGGCGTAGTCCATCACTTGAAGCAGGATGTTGTAGATGTCCTGGTGTGCCTTCTCTATCTCGTCGAGCAGCAGCACGCAGTTGGGGGTCTTGCGGATGGCATCAGTCAGCAGTCCACCGTCCTCGTAGCCCACATATCCGGCAGGTGAGCCTATGAGCTTGGCCACGGTGTGCTTCTCGGTGTATTCGCTCATGTCGAAGCGCAGCAGCTCAATGCCTAACTCCTTGGCCAGCACGCGGGCCACCTCGGTCTTGCCCACGCCTGTAGGACCGACGAAGAGCAGCGAGGCCAACGGTTTGTTGTCTTCCAACAGGCCTGCGCGCGACATTTGGACGGCCTCCACCACTTGACGGATGGCTTCGTCCTGACCGTATATTTGTGACGACATCTGGTCGTTGAGGGTAGCAAGTCGTTGGTAGTCATCCTCTTCCGCCACCGACAGGGCCTCCACCTTGCAGGTCTTCGACAGCACGTCGGCAATGTCGGCCTTCGTTATAGATGAAGCATGTTGCTCTTCACTTTCTTTTGCCGCTCCCGCTTCGTCTATCAGGTCAATGGCCTTGTCGGGCAGGAAACGGTCGTTGACATACTTCGCACTGGCCTCCACGGCAAAGGTGACAGCATCGTCTTCGTACTTTACTTGATGGAACTCTTCGTACCGTGGCTGCAGTTGCCTGAGGATATGCTTGGCCTCGTCGATGGTCGGCTCTGGTATGTCAATCTGCTGGAAACGGCGAGTGAGCCCCTTTGAACGCGAAAAGTGGCGGTTGTACTCTTCGTAAGTGGTGGAACCAATGAAACGTATTCGGCCAGCCTCCAGGTATGGCTTGAGCATGTTGGAGGCATCCATGGCCCCTTCGCCGATGGCTCCGGCCCCAACGAGCGTATGGATTTCATCTATATATACTATATTATTATTGCCTTCAGCCTGTATGCCGTCCATAATCATCTTGATGCGGTTCTCGAAGTCACCGCGATACTGCGTGCCGGCCAGGAGCGTTCCCATGTCAAGCTGGTAGATGCGGCTGCCTTTCAGACGAGGGGGCACCTGGCCTTCCTCGATGAGACGTGCCAGACCCCAGACGAGGGCAGTCTTTCCCACGCCCGGTTCCCCCACGTGCAGCGGGTTGTTCTTGTCGCGCCGGCAAAGCACCTGAATGGTGCGCCTGAGTTCTGCTTCCCGTCCGATGAGCGGGTTCTTGTCTTGGTAGAGGTCGTTCATGCAGGTGACGAGCTGTTTCCATGCTTCATGGACATTATCCTCTCCCGTCTCTTCCCTCAAGCTGTCCTCAAACTCATAGTTGCTGATAAGCTGGCTGATGAAGTTGCTTTCCTTGTCACCAAGCGCTTCCTTCAGCAGATAGCAGGCCCACGACTCGTCCTGTTTCAGCAGGGCCGTTACAAGGTGAGGAATGTCCACCTCTTCGGCACTGCTGCCCATCACCTGCAGGCAGGCTAATCCTACCACCTTTCCAAACAGGAAAGACGGCTCAGGGACATACTCCTGGCCTTCCGGTATTTTCTCCATTTCGGACATCTTCTCAAAGAGCCGGTCGTACAGTTTTTCTCGTTGACAGAATATTCCGAGTACATGTGAGAAAGTCTCTTCTTCCAGCAAGGCTAACAGCAGATGTTCGGGCGTAACGAACTCATGTCTTTCTTCCTTGCAGAAATCCACCGCAGTCTGCATGACTTCTGTAGCGCGTTCGGTTTGTTTGATATCTGGCATATTGCTTATTCTTCATCTGGTTCAACGGTCAGGCGGAGCGGGAACCCGTGTTCCCGTGCCATGTTAGTCGCTTTGTTTGCCTTCGACGTGGCAATGTCGTAGCTATAGATGCCTACCACGGCCTTGTCGGAATGGTGTACCTGCAACATGAGTGCGTTGGCATCCTCCTCACTCTTCAGGAACACCTGTACCAGAATTTTTACCACAAACTCCATGGTGGTGAAGTCATCGTTATATATAATAACCTTGTACCGGCGTGGCTCCCTCAGGTCGGTGCGCTGCCGTTCGCGTAGTTGTGACTGTTCTTTTGCCATGTATGTGTGGTTGTTGGAAGATTATTTATGGTAATCGTTTTCTTGTAAGTATTTCTTACTGTCTTTTTTCCTTTTTTGTACTTTTAGAAAATAAGTAGGCAAGAAGCAGAAGAAAAAGTAAAGATAAGCTTTAAATCTTGGCCATCCGAAAACGGTTTCATATACATTGACGTTGTACTTAACAAGTGATAACTTATTGCTGGAGACAGAATTAGTGCGCTGGCGATAATAGGCTAACGGCTCTGTAACACAGAAACAAATTTGGCACTCCTTCAGAATGTTAAGGAACAGGGCCCAGTCTTGGCGCTTGCGAATGGCAGGCATGTAGAATTTATGACCTAAACGCTTGATGTCGTAGATGGCTGTCAGACATCCTATTTTATTGTCACGTTTCAGAATACCTAAAGTAAGGTGCTTGGGTGAAATGTTAATGCCAATAACCTCATTGTTCTCGTTACAAATCAAGTACGAAGAACTGCATAGGGCGCAATCTTTTTTACGCATGTGGGCAATTTGTTTCTCCAGTTTCTCAGGAAACCAGCGGTCGTCACAGTCGCAGAACGCGATGTAACGTCCTTCTGCCCTTTCTATGGACTTGTTACGGGCAATACCGGGACCTCCGTTTTCCGTTAGATATTCTACCTTGACGCGTGGATCTTTCTTGGAGTATTCTTCCAGGATTTCCCGTGTTCCGTCTGTCGAGCAGTCGTCAGTTATGAGCAGTTCCAGATTAGTATGGGTCTGGCTGAGGATGCTATTGATGCTGTCAGCAAGGTATTTGCTGGCATTGTAGGTGGGCATAATGACCGATACTAACTCTTGTTTCATATCTTCTTCTTAAAATTGTGGCTGCAAAGTTACTTATATTTTCTTTTCTGTGCAAGTTTTACTGCAAAGATTTGGTTATTTATAGGAAAAAGTATATCTTTGCACGAAATTTTCGAACGATGAATGCTATAGAGTCTTTTGTATATAATCATGTCAAGAACAATTATATAGTCAAGAATATCCTCCGTAACGCATATCAGGGCTTTTATGACTTGCTGCCAAATTATGATTCGCGTTTTATGAAGCCTGTTGTGGTACACGAAAACAGCTTTTTTGGCTTCCACGACTCAGACCCCTTCAGTAATGATGGCAAGAAGTCATTGGCCTATCGCTTGAGTATGCCGCTCCGTATGCCTACCAAGTCTGATAGTCTTGAAATCGGCTATTGGACGGGAAACGGGTTTTCTGATTGGGTGAAAGTCGGGGATAGCTTGGCTTGGAACTATCATAAAGGCTGTCGTCTGCAGTGGCTTGACGATAACCGGTGTATTTTTAATACTGCAGATGACGGAACGCTTTGTTCCCAGATTATTGATGTTACTTCTTTAGAGAAGACCAAGATAAACTGGCCAGTAGATACGGTTTCTTATGATAGCAGTTATGCCACTACCTTCAGTTATGAGCGCTTGCAAAGGCAAATGCCTGGTTATGGCTACCTTTATGGTGATGCCGATGCCTACATGTCTAATCGTTTGAGCGACAAGACAGGCTTGTTTCTTATTGACATTCAACATAATAGCCGTAAACTGTTGCTAAGTCTGGAGACAGTCGCTGCTTTCAAGCACGAGGCCAGCATGGACGATACTTTCCATTTTGTTACTCATACTGAGTTCTCATTTGATAATCGTTATATTGCTTTCCTGCATCGTTGGTACAAAGGGACTTCCAGAAATACCCGCCTCTTAGTGTATGACCGTGAAACACGTCAGTTGTTTGCTTCTCCTACTACGGGTATGGTATCGCATTATGCATGGAATCGTCAGAACGGAATCGTGGCATACTGCAGAATGGAGGGCGTGGATTCTCATGTCTATTTCTCTTCACCTCAGATGCAGGAGTGGAAACGTTGTGCCTATCCGCAACTGAACTCCGACGGTCATCAACATTTCATTGACGATGACTGGTTTCTGGTGGACACATATCCGGACAAGTGGCGCCACTGCAAGCTATACAAGGTAAACCGGAAGACGGACGAAGTGGTGCTGCTGGCCGACGTGAAGAGTCCGAAGCAGTTTGTGCCGAAAGACCAGGACCACTGGTGGAAGTGCGACCTACACCCCCGCGTGAGCGCTGACGGCAGGTGGGTGTCGTTCGACTCCGTGCACACCGGCAAGCGCAGTCTGTGCCTGATGGCGCTGGATTAGGCCTTTCTGATGGCGTAACTAATCTTGCTGTTCAGTTTTTTGCCCAGTACTCTCAGCTTGATGCGGTAGAGTTCGTTGTTGCCCCACGCATTCCGTATGGCGGGGTCCTGATGGACTATCTTCTCTATGCTGGCAGAGAGTTGGCGACGATCAAAGATGATGCGGCAGGAACTGCTGCCTCTGTCGATAAGGATTTCGTTTCCACTTCTCAGTGAGGGTTTCCCACAGCAGACGATGACGAGGTCGGTGGGCTGAAGATACCTGCTTAGGGCAAAGTCTTCCGTAATGGTCACTCCGTTGTCTTGCTCCAGCAGTATGGTTCTTTCCCATTTTCTGACGGCCGTTTCCGGCGGATAGGCTTCAGAAAGGTCAAGGCTGAACGTAGTCTGTTGCCCACTGGTGGAGTAGTTGACACGTTTTGCCCGGTACTGTCTGCCTTCGTGCTGCTCGCAGCCGTTGATGAGGGGCACGTTGTGATAGGCAGAGCGACAGTACAGCTGCCCGTAACGTCCCTGACTGAACGTCTGGCTGGTATAGGTGCCCATGCCAATATCAATGATGACAGGTTCGCCGTCGGCATAGACGATGAAGTTGCCCACGTCGTTATGGTTGTGGCTCTCGTCGTTATGGCCTCCCTTGGCGGCAAGGAACAGCCCACGGGTGGTGCGGGCGGTCAACACTTCCGTATCGGGTAGCCATGAAGAGGCGGGGTGGGCTTCTTCGGCCTTTTCCCGCTGAAAAGCAGGAATTAAGCGGAGGAAGCACAGCTCGCGGCTCAGCGAGGGGAAGACCCCGCTGGGGTTGAACAGCGTCCAGGGATGGGCGAAGTATTCATTCTTTTGGGCTATGAAAGCGGCATGGTGCTTCAGGGCTTCGTCGCCAAGGGCTGCCCCTAAAGGGTAGAGAATGTTGACGTTGGGGGTGAGCCGGCTGTTGCAGTCGGCAAAGTTGACGTAGTAACCGTTGCCTATATACATCTTATAGATATAGCTGGCCATGGCCTTTATCTTGTCGGTAGGGGGCAGCGCTACCTTGCCGCCGGAGGCTAACGACAGTAGCTGCATGCTCTCGAAGAGGGAGCCGGTAGCACGGTCCCAGTAGTTGGGGCCTTCGTCACAGCCGCCGTCAGCAGGGTAGCCGTCGATGAAGACGTCAAGGCTCTTGAGCACCTGAAGGATGTCGCTGATTTGCTGTTGGCGGTCTTCCTCGCAAAAGAGAATACAGGAGAGCCAGTTGGCGCAGGTCCAGGTATTGTGATTCCAGGAGTGGCGCTTCCAGAAATAGTCGGTGGTGCGGGCGGGAATGAGAATGCGACGCCTGATTTCGCTCCTGATGTTCTGACACAGGCGGCGGTCCTTCTGCCGGATGCGGTCTTCCAGCATGTAGCACGTCCAGGCCAGGAGGTTGGCCGTCTCGGCATTGAAGAGATCGACCTCCTGCAGCTGAGGGTCGGGCAAGGGCTTTGGGTAGTGAGCCGGCACGCCCCACCACACTTCCTGCTGAAAGAAGCGGAGACCCTTGACGATGTCGTCGATGAAGTGGCCGCTGTCCTGCATAATTTCGGCCATGACCATGCAGGCCAGCTGCTTGCGCAGGGCGAAGGAGCGGCTCTCGTAATTGGTACGATTGCCATTGAGGCTATACTCTCTGAACACGCTTGGGGGAATGGGCGTCCATGGTTTTCCTAAATAGCCCCGTCCGTTGTTGATGTAGCTGTGGCGCATATAGACGCTGACCGTCTGCCGCCAGAAGGGGGACGCGGCCCGTGGTACAGGCGCAAACTGCTGCGGCTGCACGATGGAGGCTTCAAGCACCTGGCGCGTATAGAGCGACATGAGCAGGCGGTCGGCCCGAACGCCCAAAGCCGACAATGTCAGGATGCATAGCAGAAGGAGTTTTTTCTTCATACCCGGAGGGGTTAGGCGTAGTAGGTTTCAAGAATGTAGGTGACGGCCTCCAGGTTGTGGCGGCAATACTTGCTCCGCTTGAAGGTCCCGGTGGAGGCATGCTCGGCGTCGGCCACACGCAGCGTCGGTTCGTAGCGTACCTTCAGCCCATGGCTGAGACATTGTTCGCCGAGATAAATCTCCTCGCAGAAGAGGAACACGGGGTAGTCGATGATGCCACACTCGCGGAAGAAACGTCGGGTAAGTATGATGAACGACCCGTGGCCGGCATAGATTTCTCCAGCCGAGTGACGAGCGAGCTTCTTCGACTTGTAAGCCGTGTGGGTGTAGAGGTTGTAGAGCGGAGGGAAGCGGAAGAGCGTCTGGAGCACCTGAAGCTTGCGCTTGGGGTAGCGCTGCATAATCTTGGGGTTGCGGTCGCGCTCCTCCAAGTTGGAATAGATTTGCGGGGCTATCCAGCCAAGGTCGGCACTGGCCTCATAGTGCGCAAGACGCAGGAAGAAGTCCTCGTCAAGCAGCACATCGACGTTGCTGATGATGGCGTAGTCAAACTCGAGAGGCGAAACCTGCTCCATCATTTTGTGGATGGCGCCAAAGTAGCCCAGGTTCTCATGGAAGGGAAACACCCGGATGCTGACCGTAGGGCTGTCAGCCACTATGGGCTGGAAACCGTCGTCAGTATTGTCGGCTACCAGGATGTTGACGGCGAGAGACTCTTGAGAGTGGCTCGCGGCATGCTCCAGAGAGCGGAGGTAATTGTGGAGGGCGTCGTACGACTTGTAATTGACGCAGTATATGGCAATCTTTTTCATTTGGCGATGTTGTTTCTTATTCCATCCTTAATACCCCGCCACATGTACTTCCAGCACTCTCTGCCATTATCGATAAAGAGGGGGAAGTAAAAGAAACGGGCAAAAAACTTGACTCCGTAGCTGAGCTTCCATTGCAGTGGAACGTAGCTTCGGCGTGACAGCAGCAGGTAGTTACGATACAGGTAGTAGTACCTGAAGGGTGCAGAGAGGATGATGACGTATTTCCCAATGTGCAGCTCCTTCTGCCCTATCTTATGGTCGATGGACACCTGGGGCGTGATGCCGCAGACGTAGCCTTTGGTCTTGGCCCGCCAGCACCACTCGTCGTCAACGAAGTCAATAAAGAGGTCGTCCTCGAACGTGCCAACCTCAAGGAACAGTTCCTTACGGATGCAGCATCCGGAGGCAATGATGTGGGGACGAAGAATAAAGTCGTCGGTGACAAACTGTTTCTTGTGAATGACGGACTGGTACTCTTCGCCACCTTCGCGTCGAAGGACCGTCGGTCCCAAGGCCGACAGGCGAATGCCTTTCTGAAGGAGCGAGGCGTATGTCTGGGTGATGCGTTCTACGTAGTCGTCCTGCCAGCGGCTGTCTTGGTCCATGAAGACGATGTAGTCTGACTCGAAATGCTTCATGGCATGCTGAATGCCAACATTCTGGGCGTGGGCAATACCGGCATTCTTATGCAGTGGAATATAGTGCATAAGACCAACCTCTTCCTCGTCAAAAGAGCGTGTTTCGGAATTATCGACTATCACGCCTTCATAGCGTTGCGAGACGCGGCGCAGTTGGCGCAGGTCGTCGGCGGTGGGGTGGAAAAGTACTATGACCAGGGCTGTCTTCATGTTAGTAATGTCCTCTTTTTATGCGCTGCTTATACTTAATCTTGCCGTAAAAATACTTGAGGATGGAGCCGTAGCCAAGCGACCGGAGCATGAGGTAGTAATTGCGGTTGCTCTCATAGACCTGGTCTAAATGGCGTAGTCTGAACAGAAGGGTGACGTCGGCTGCCCGGGTGGCTCCTGAGCCTAAGCAGTTGTTTTCGTGCTGACGGTAGAGTACGGTAGGCTGGTGAATGCCACGAACGATGCCCCCACACCTCAGCGTGCATAGACAGAGCCAGCAGTCGTGCATGATGGCCTTCGTTGCTACGGTTTTGCAGCACTCCTTGGCCTTGTGGTTGAAGAGCATGGTGCATCCCGTGGCGACCGAAGTGTGGCCGCCGGTATCGGCGAAGGTCTTGATGTACTGCGGGTAGAGTCCGCAATGCTTCCACATGGAGTCGTAGGTGACCGTGAGCTGCTCGTCAACAATGTGCAGGTCGGTATGTACGACGATGGACTGACCAGGAGCTGCTGCCTCCTGACGTGTCATCTCTTGGAAGGACAATTCAATCTTCTCTGGTAGCCAGACGTCGTCCTGGTCGCAGAACATGTAGTAAGGGGCCTCCACCTTCTCCAGCATGCTGAGGAAATTACGGCAGGGGCCACCCTGGGGCGGGTAGTCTAACAAGCTAATGCGGCCGGGGTACTGCTCCTGGTAGTGCTTCACCACGCTGACGGTACCGTCCTTCGAGCCGTCGTCGTGTACGTAGAGGTGCCAGTCCTCGTAGGTCTGGCGGAGCAGAGAGTCTATCTGCTGGTCCAGGTATCGCTCTCCGTTATAGGTGGCCATGAGTATGGCGATGGTCTTATTTGTTTTCATTCGGGTCTTTTTCTTTGTTGGCGAGGAAATACCTGGTAATACTTCCAGGCATTGGCTATGAGTCCGGGAGTATTGACCAGACACATGGCGCAGACTAAGGCGGACACCGTACCGAAGCTTTCGCAAACCCACCAGGCTAAGGGCAGGAAGACTATGGTGGCGGGGACGATGCAGAGCAGCTGAATGCGCAGCTGGCCGATGCCGTTGAGAATGTAGGAGTAGCGCTGGCTGAGACAGAGGATGAAGATGTAGAGGGCCGTGGCTGCTGAGAGGTCGAAGGGCACCTGCACCTCGGAGCCTATCCAGACGCTATAGACGAATCCGCTGACCAGCAGCATCACGAGCAGCAGTAGGAAAATGGCCAGCATGAGCAGGTTCAGCTTGCGGCCTACGCTGTATATCCACTGAAAGTCCTGACGGGCGTAGGCATCGGTGGTGGCATTCCAGAAAGGCATGCAGATGGTGCTGAACAGTACGAAGGCTATGTTGAAGTAGCGGTAGGCCACTTGGTAAGGTGTCACCTCGGCTGGCGAGAAGAGCCTGCTGATGATGATGTTGGTGGTCATGAACAGTACCACGCCACATATCTGAATGACGAAGAACTTAAGGCCTGTGGAGCAGAGGCTGCGGGCCTGGCGCATGCTGATGTGCCGTATGGAGGGCTGGTACTGCGGGTAGCGCTTCAGGAAGGTGTAGGGTATGGTGACGGCCCAGGTCAGGAAGGGTGCTGCCGTGTTGACGATGACCACGAGGAGCAGCGAGTGGCTGCCGGCCAGATAGAGCACATACGTCAGCAGCAGGGCCAGCGTGTGGCCCAGGCAGAGTATGAGGTTGTTGACAGCCGGAAGCTGCAGCCCCATGTAGAAATTGCCCACTATCTTCAGTACAAAGTTGCCTGAGGCTATGGCGATGGCCACCAGGAGGATGGTGTCAAGGTGGGGCGTCAGCTGCGGGTCAATGCCCAAGGCTCCGTAAATGTCGAAGAACCGGATGGCGAGGTAGGCCAGCAGAAGGAAGGGAACGACAATAACCACGAGCATGAAGAACGTGGAGCTGACGGCCTCACGGACCTTCTGGCTGTCACCCTGAGCCACGTAGTTGGCCACGGCGTTGCGCAGTCCGTTGCCCAGCCCGATGTCCATAAGGTCTATCCATATCAGAATGCTGCTCAGCGTGAGCCAGACGCCGTTGTTATAGACACCGAGAATCTTCAGCGTCAGCGGAACCATCAGTAGCACGATAAGGGCTGACCACCCCTTGATGAGGAAGGAGGCTGCCACGTTTTTCAGGATCAGTGCCGACCGTTGGCTGGTCTTGTCGCCCAGGAGTGCACGAAGGTTCTGTTTCATCGTCATTTCATGTGGTTGCCGTACCAACCCAGCGTATAGACAAACACGTTGGCCAGACATTGTACGAAGATTACAGCGTTGATGAATATTTTACCGTAGTTCAGCGGGTGGAAAGCGTAGGCAGCTGCCGTCCAGAGGAAAATGCTTACAATAGCAAAGTATTCGTAAAGTCGGCTGGCCAGCACACCGCTCAGCGTGCTCAGCGTCAGCATGCAGAAGAAGGCAAAGGCCAGCGTCTTGAGCATGATGGACATGTACTTGTACTTCTTTGCCAGCAAGTCGTAGTAGAACAGGCAGCCGTAGTAGAGTGCTACGTTGAGCAGGAAGACAGGGTGCTGGTAGAACACCCACGTCATGGCATCCTCCTTGCCCTTGTCCTTCAGTTCCCGGTAGGCAGCCAGACGGTCGCCGCCCAGCTCGTCGGGTATGAAGTACGAGTAGTCGAAGCCGAAGAAGTAGAACAGCAGGCACAGCGGCACAGCGGCTGCCAGCAGGTAACGCTCCCACCAGCGGAGTTCCTTGTTGCTGAAGAAGAGAATGACCAGTCCGGCAAAAGCCGAGTAGTGAAACAATATACCAACGAGAATGAGCAGCACGGCGCGCCACCACTTCTTCTCCGCCCGATAGTAAATGGCAAAGAGAAAGAGTGCTGAGGCCACGGCACAGCGTATCTGCATCAGGTCGTGTAACTGGTAGAAGTAGGAAATGTAAATGGCCAGCGTCAGTATGGGCAGCGGCGAGAGCTTCAGGATAGCTCCCAGCCGGAGGGGTATCGACATGAGGGCGTAGGCAAAGAAGAGCGCATTAACCCCCAGGCCGAGCTGGTTCAGGTAGTACGACAGATAGACCATGGAAGGCTCGCGGATGTCGTCTTCCGTAGAGTTGATGCTGTAGTACATGATTTCGTAGTTGTCCGAGTCGGGAGTGTCATAGATGCTTCTCGTACCGGCCACGATAATCATGCAGATGCCGGTCAAGCCAATCACCGCCAACACGTCACTCCTCTTCATGTCTTCTTCTATCAGAGAAAAAGCCATACAGATGAGTATCATTGTCAGAATAGCGATGACCATTCGTTAGCGGCTGCCAATAAAAAAGAAGGCTCTTATTTTTTGATGTATATATACAGTGACGTCAGCAAGGTGGCAAAGACCAGCATGCCGGCTACAAAGAACATGCGCTTGGGGCCTGTTGGCTTGATGGGGACGGTGGCGCCCTTGATCATGGTGAAGGCGGGCGTACGCTCCTGCACCTTGGCCTGTGCTGCTTGGTACTGTGCTGTCATCGTGGTGTAGCTGTTGTACTTCAGCTGCATGTCGTTCTCCAGGTCGTTACGCTTGGCTCTGTAGCTCTCCAGCACAATGTCGGTGTTGGCGTCGGCATAGCTGCCGTAGAGCTGGCGGGCCTTCTCGTAGTTAGCTTTCGACTCCTCCATGAGCTGGCGGTAGTGGTCGCTGTCTATGCGGGCTTTCTTTGTGCGGTAGTCGGTAATGAAGGACTGCAGGTGAGCACACATGCTGTCAGCCAGCGTCTTGCATATCAAGGCGTCTTGAGCTTTCGTGGCTATGGTGATGATGCCGGTCTTCTTATCTACCCGCAGCGTGATGTTGCCCCTGACGGCTTCCAGCAGCTGGTCTTCATCCATGGTGAGCAGGTAGGGGCTCTTTTCCAGTCCGCTGGCCTTTATGGGGTCTTCCTCCTCACCCTTCGGCAGGAAACTCTTGACCCAGTCAATGACGTCGCCCCACCAAGGTTTCTTTTGGTGTTCCTTGAGGTAGTCGCCATAGCTGCACTTGATGGTTCCGTCAAGGCTTCCTACCTGGAAGTCCAATATGTCACTCACAAACTTGTTGTCGTCCATCAGGTCGGGGTAGAGCAGAGGGGTGATAGCATCGCTGGTCTGCATGTCTGAAAGGTTGAAACCCAGCGACGAGGCTATGTCGCCCAGCGTACCGCCGCCCATGGAGTTGTCCATCTCGGGAGCCAGCTTGATGTCACTACTATAAGTACGCGGGATACATATTATATATAGGCACGACAACACGAATACCACAGGAAGAACCTTGGCAAAAAGCATCTTGTGCTTCCATAATTTCTGGATAATCTGCTGAAGGTCAATGGCCTTCATTTCTTTTTTCTCTTCCATATTTGTCAACTTTATATCAAAAGTCTCTCAACGCTCAACCCTCAACGCTCAACGCTCAACTATTTTAGCAGGTTCGCAATAGAGGCTATCATCGTGGCAATGGAGGCGGTGCTCGTTCCTATTGACATGATTTCAGGCAGCGTCAGACGGCTGTTCTTCGGTTTGCTCGGCACCACAATCTCGCAGCCTGGGCGTATCTCCGTGCCGTAGCCGATGCGGGCCACCGTACCGTTCATATATATAATATAGGTGTGGCTCTTCTTGGCGCGGTTACCCCATCCGCCGGCTTGGTTGATGTAGTATTTCACGCTCTTGCCGTCGCGGTAGGCCACGGTGTTGGGGTACATCACGTCACCGCTGATCTTCACCGTGCCCGAATACTGCGGCACGATGATGCGGTCGTTCTCGCGCAGCACGATGTCCTCGTCGCCGCCGGGGTTGGCCATTGCCTGGTCCAGGTGTATGCCCACCCAGTAGGTGGTGCCCAGGTCAAGCTTCGTCACGTCCAGCGTGTCGCGGTCGCCGCTCTGTGCCTGCACCATCTTCAGCACGGTCTGCATGCGCAGGCGTTCGTCGTCGGTGATGCGGCGCTCCAGTCGGGCACCTTCGGGATAGGCTGTCGAGGTGAGTCCGCCCGACTGCTTGATGACCTCGCTCAGTCGCTGGTTCTTCTTGCTGAGTGTGTAGGTGCCCTCGAAGTTCACCTCACCCTCCACGCGGATGTTCTGCTGTTTGATGTATCCCGGGCTGGTGCGGACATATACCTCGTCGTATGGCTGCAGCTTGAATGCCTGCTCGCCGTCAATGACGAAGCCGTCCTTCAGGGCGAACGAGAAGGTGTGGGCAATGGTGTCTGATGCCGTAGTGGCCAACGGGTTCTTCAGACGGCGTGCCACATCGACCTTGACGATGGAGGCGGCATCGGTCAGGCCGCCAGCCTGCAGCACGAAGTCTTCAAGCGTCTCGTTGTCGGCATATTTATAGACGCCGGGGTTGCGCACCTCGCCGTGTATGGTCAGCGTCTTCTCTTCCTGCATGTCCTGTTTGCTGGGGACGAAGAGCACGTCCTCGTTTCTCAGCGCGATGTCAGCCGAGGTACCAGCCAGAATGCCCTGCAGGTCAACCGACAGCACTTCCAGCGTGCGGTCGGGCTTCATGCGGTGCATGACGGCATGTGGCGTGAAGGCCTCTTCGGTCACGCCCTCTGCACTCTCAATGAGCTGGCGCACGGTTTGTATGTCGCCGCCCACCTGGTACATGCCGGGACGGAACACGGCTCCCTTCACCTCTACCATGTTCGAGAAGCGCGGCAGGATGGAGTCAACGCTCACCGAGTCTTCGTCGCTCACGGGGAAACGGGCCATGTCGAACTCGCTGACGTTATACACCGAGTACTGTGAGCCGGCCTTTCGTACGATTCTTACCGACTTCTTATAGGCATCGCCCGTAAAGCCGCCGGCATAGTTCAGCAGGGCGCCTACGCTCTCCGTCTTCTTCATTTCGTAGAACATGGGGCGCTTCACCTTACCTGTGATGTTGACCAGACTCTCGTAGGGGCCTACGATGATGACGTCGTTGTCAGCCAGTCGCACGTTGCCGTTCTGGTTGCCGTTCAGTATGTAGTCATACACATCGACCGTGGAAATCTGGCGGTTGTTCCTAAAGACCTTGATGTTACGCAGCGTACCAATGTCGCTGATGCCGCCTGCCATGTAGAGCGCGTTGAACACGGTGGAGAAGGCCGACAGCGTGTAGGTGCCAGGTACGTTCACCTCACCCATCACGTTGACGATGATGGTCTTCGTCTGGCCTACGGTCAGGCGTATCTGCGAGTCCTGATAGCGGGCGCCCAGTTGTGAGCGGAGCCTTGCGTTAGCCTGTCCCACGGTGAGACCCGCCACGCTGACGGGGCCGAAGCCCTCTATCTGTATGGTGCCGTCAGGCGAGACGGTACTCTGGAACGACTTTTGTGACGCTCCCCACACATCGACGTTCACGGCGTCGCCGGCACCCAACGTGTAGTTCTGCGGGGTGGCTATGTTCATGGTGGGCTCGAAGGTCAGGTTCTTGTTGTTGAAGATGTCACGGCCGAACACCCTTCTGCGGTTCCTGTTCAGTACCTCTTCCTCAATGCGCAGACGTTCCATTTCCACCGAGTCGGGCAGAAAGGCGTTCATCTCGCTGTTCATCATCATGTATTCCGGGTCGTTCTCGTCGTAGGTGTTGGGCACCCTGACCGACGGGTCGGCAGAACGCCTGTGGGTGGTGGTGTTCGGGTCCACTTTCTCCTGGCCGTTGTTCTGGCGCAGCCGGGTGTTGTTGGGGTCGGTGGTAATGTTCACCACGCCCAGCCCATGCTGGTTGGCTTGTGCCTCGTATTTCTTACGCAGCCGTTGCAGCTGGTCAATCTTCACGCCACGCTGCATCAGCTTGGTTACAATCTGTTGCTGGCTGGCGCCCTGCTGCCGCTGCTCCATTACGAACTGAATGATCTGCTGGTCAGTCATTGTCTGGGCCATGGCACCTGTGGCCAAGGTCAGCAACACCCATAAAGAGAGTATATATCGTTTCATTTTGTTACTTATTATATATAATTATCCATATTTATTAACCCCTATTTCGTGGAAATATTGTTATTCATGGCATTTTTTTTGGAAAATATTTTGAACTTTGGCTGAATATTTGTACTTTTGCCCCGCAAAACGTTCAACGCTTAACGCTTGACCAAACCGGGGATGACTGGATTTGACGGCAAGATGAGATGGTACGTAAGCACGCGGAGGCTCGTTGGCTACCTCCTAAAACTGAGTGAACAGAAAATTAATTGGCAACAACAAGTATGCTCTCG
>ONRS01000069.1 GCA_900320255.1 uncultured Prevotellaceae bacterium | reverse complement strand
GTTGGTGGTGAAGGCTGTTGCGCCCTCATCCTTCAGCACGCGGCGCAGGGCAATCTCGGCCTTGGCGGCGTTCTTCACCTTCTCCCAGTAAACTTCTTCACCGCTCTCGTCTATCTTGATGGTATACAGCTTCTTATTCTCCTCGACGAGGGCGTCGGCCTCTGCGTCGGTGACGCGCTTGAAGTAGTCCATCAGCGAGGAGACGGGGTAGTAGTCGACATGGTAGCCGAGACGCTGTTCGAACTCCACGCGGTCGCCGTCGGTCACGGCTACGTTGTTCATGTTCATGCCGAACATGAGGCAGCGCACGTTGTGGGCGTCTCTGACACCGGCAGCTACGCGGGCCCAGACGGCAATCTGCTTCTGTACAGCCTCGTCCTTCCAGTAGCCGCAAACCACCTTGCGGGCAACGCGCATACGGGTGCAGATGTGGCCAAACTCAATGTCACCGTGGGCACTCTGGTTCAGGTTCATGAAGTCCATGTCCATCGTCTCCCAGGGAATCTCGGCGTTATACTGTGTGTGGAAGTGCAGCAGCGGCTTCTGCAGGTCCTGCAGGCCCTTGATCCACATCTTGGCGGGTGAGAAGGTGTGCATCCAGGTAATGATACCCACGCACTTCGCGTCGTTGTTGGCAGCCTTCATCACGTCCTCCACTTCCTTCGAGCTGTTGGCCGTACCTTTATATACTACCTTTATGGGAATGATGCCGCTGTTGTTCAGGCCTTCCACCATTTCCTTCGAGTGACCGTCAACTGCAACGACAGCGTCACCTCCATACAGCAACTGTGCACCAGTTACCCACCATACTTCTAAATTCTCAAATGCGTTCATTGTTTTTTAAGTTTTTAAGTTATTTAAGTTAGTGTTTCTGACCTTTCTGACCGTAGTAGGCGTTCGGACCGTGCTTGCGCATGTAGTGCTTCTCAATGAGCAGAGGGTTCATCGTCGTATTCGGGTTGACGCTGAACGAGACGAAGGCCATCTTGGCGCACTGCTCCATCACCTTGGCGTTATAGACGGCGTTGTCGGGCGACGTGCCCCATGAGAACGGACCGTGGTTCTTCACCAGCACGGCAGGCGTGTGGTCGGGGTTAATCTTGCGAATGTTCAGTATCTCATCCACGATGACGTTACCCGTCTCCAGTTCGTACTGTCCCTTCACTTCGGCCTCGGTCATGTCGCGGGTGCAGGGAATATCCTGGTAGAAGTAGTCGGCGTGTGTGGTGCCGATGTTGGGAATGTCACGACCGGCTTGTGCGAAGGCGGTGGCATAAGTGCTGTGGGTGTGAACAACGCCCTGAATATTGGGGAAAGCCTTATAGAGCACAAGGTGGGTCGGCGTGTCGCTCGACGGGTTCAGGTCGCCTTCTACGACTTTTCCCGTCTCCAGGTCAACGACGACCATGTCCTCAGCTTTCATCTCGTCGTAGCTGACGCCCGACGGCTTAATCACTACCAGTCCTTTTTCGCGGTCTATGCCGCTTACGTTACCCCATGTAAAGATAACGAGTCCTTGTTTAACCAAATCAAGGTTGGCCTTAAATACTTTTTGTTTAAGTTCTTCTAACATAAGATTGTCAATTATCAATTATCCATTGTCTATGATACATGAAGCCTAAAGCTTAAAGATCGGGTCCTCATCGTAGGTGTTGCTGTTGAACCTGTAGAGGTAGGCACCACGCTTCGACCCTGTCTTGTCAATGAGTTCTGTTTTCTCAATGAATTCCATTTCTTTGACGCGCTTGCGGAAATTGCGCTTATCGACCTCTTCACCGTTGACGGCCTCGTAGAGCCGCTGCAGCTGCGTTAGCGTGAAGAGCGACGGAAGCAGTCGGAAACTGATGGGCTCCGACTTGATCTTCTCGCGCATCATCCTGCGCGCCTTGCGAATCATGTCGCGGTGGTCAGAGTACATCGGCGGCAGTTGCTTGATGTTTACCCATTCCACTCCGTGCTCCCTACGCAGATTGTCGTCGTAGTCCTTCACGTTGATGAGGGCATAGTAGGCCACTGAGATAACGCGTTCACCCGGGTCGCGGTCAATATTACCAAAGGCACCGACCTGACGCATGTATAGATTGCGAAGACCAGTCAGTTCAAACAGTGTACGGCTTGCTGCGTCATCAATGCTCTCGTTGGCACCGACGAATCCGCCATACAGTGACCACTCGCCCCGCCCGGGGTCCATCTGGCGCTTGCCTATCAGCACGCGCAGATGGCCCTCGTCGAAGCCGAAGATGATGCAATCTACTGATACATAGACCTTCGAATACTCGCTATAGTAAGTAGTCATTGTTGATGTCTTATAATATATATGTAAAGCATATTACCACAGCAGGGCATAGAGCACCAAGGTGATAAGGCAGATGCCCAGGGCACCCAGGTTGTATGCGCGTGACGTGTGGAACAAATCCAGACGGACGGGCAGGGCCTTCGGGTCCTTGATGCCGTCGCGGTAGTTACTTCTCAGCCATACGGCATTCACACCTACCAGCACACCGAAGAAGATGAAGGCACCCACGCCGATGTCGCCCATGTAGTCGGCAAAGCTTTCGTTGGGGTTGTCAACGGCGTTGGTGGAGTCGATAATCATCAGCACTCCTGCCATGAAGATGAAGAACAGACCGACAACGCCCAGCGTACGTGCCCACCAGTACATCTGCAACTTGTCCTTTTTGCTGATTTCCTCGGCCTTTACGAAGTTCTTGTCGTAGTAGCTCATGTAGATGAAGAACGTAACGAGGATGATGAAGATGTTACCGGCGCGGAACTGGAACGGAATCTCGGGGAAGAACACCTTGAACAGCACGCCCAAGGGGATAGTGAGAATAGCTGTCCATACGGCGGCTCTTGACGATGCACGCTTCCACAGCAGACCCAAACCGAATACGGTGATGATACCCGGATAAATGAAACCAGAGTACTCCTGGATGTACTGGAAGGCCTGATCGAGACCGCCCAACAGCGGCTTCACGGCGATGAGGGCGATGATCAGTGCGCAGACAGAAGTAATACGACCAACGTTCACCAGCGTCTTGTCCTTTGCATCCTTGTTGATGTACTTCTTGTAGATGTCCATCGTGAAGAGGGTAGAGGTGGAGTTGAACATCGAAGCCAGCGAGCTGATAATGGCTGCTGTCAGGGCTGCGAAGCTCAGACCCTTGATGCCCGTCGGGGTAAAGTTACGAATGAGCCAGGGATAGGCATCGTCAGCTACGTTGATTTCACCGGCCAGGTTCATGGAACGGAACGTGTCGGGGTTACCCATGATGTAGTAAGCGCAGATACCGGGCAGCACAACGATGAACGGAATCAAAATCTTCAGGAAACCGGCGAAGACAAGACCCTTCTGGGCTTCTTCGGTGCTCTTGGCAGCCAGACCCTTCTGAATAATGTACTGGTTGAAACCCCAATAACCCAGGTTTGTCAGCCACACACCGCCTACCACGGCTGCTATACCGGGCACGTTGGCGTAGGCTTCTGGATTGTGGCTTTCCTGAATAATCAGGTGGAAGTGTACGTCCTGGGCGTGCTCACCAGTCGTCAGGTCGGTAAATACCTTGGTGAAGGCGCCAATGGCATCGGTGCCCAACACCTTACCCATCTCGCTCAGGGCTACGTAGGCCGTAATCAGACCACCGCCCACCAGGAATGTCACCTGCATCACGTCAGTCCAGGCCACTGAGGCCAGACCACCGTAGATAGAATAAACACCAGCTACCACGAAGAGGCAGAGGATGATAATCATACGCATGGAAATTTCCCATCCGCCGATGCTCACCATGGCTCCCTGCAGACCCAGAATCTGCTCAATGGCCAGTGCACCCAGCCATGCCACTGATGTCAGGTTGACAAATACATAGAGGAACAGCCAGAGAATAGAGAAGGCAAGACCTACACCGTCGTTGTAACGCTCACGCAGGAATTGCGGGATGGTGAATATCTTACGGTCCAGCATAATCGGCAGCAGGAATTTACCAATGACTACCAGCGTCACTGCGGCCATCACCTCGTAGGCGGCAATGGCTATACCGTCGCGGAAACCTGTTCCCGACATACCGATGAACTGCTCGGCTGAGATGTTGGCGGCAATCAGTGATGCACCCACTGCCCACCAGGTTAATGTGTTACCGGCCAGGAAGTAATCGTTGGCACTCTTCTCTTTACCGTCCTTGTTGCGGCTCAGGAACAAACCTAAGCTGACCAACAGAATGAGGTAGAACACAAGAATTACAAAGTCGATGGTTGCGAAACCCGAATTGGTGATTCTCTCCCAAATAGTTAATGATTCCATGTCTTATTTTTCTTTATTTTCAATTATTCATTAATTCATTAAATTAATCTGTTATTTCACCGAAAAGCGGTATGCCACGTGGCTCATGTAAGTCTCACCGGGCTTCACAACGGGGCTGGGCCACTCAGGCTTGTTCGGGCTGTCGGGATACTTTTGGCTCTCCAAGCAGACAGAGACGTGCTTCGGGTACTTCTTGCCCAGCTTGCGCACGATGTCGGCATCGCGGCCTACGCCCTGGAAGTTTCCGCTATATACCTGTACGCCAGGCTCGTTGGTAAACATCTCCAAGAAGATGCCCGTCTCGGGTGAGTACAGCGAGGCGCATACCGTATGGTCGTCGCCCTTACCGTCCTTGTAGGTGTTCAGGCACCAGTTGTGGTCGAAGCCTGTGGCATTCTTGATCTGGTCGAATTCCTGGTTGTTAATGTTCAGGCTCAGCGGGGTGGCTACGCGGAAATCCATCGGCGTGCCCTCTACAGGCTTAATCTCGCCCGTCGTCATGTAGGTGGAGTCACTCGGGGTGTAGTTGTCGGCATTCACCATCAGCACCATGTTGTCACCCTCGCGTGTGGGGTCGCCGTTCAGGTTGAAGTACGAGTGGTTGGTCATGTTGATGACGGTCTCCTTGTCGGTAGTGGCCTCCATAAGAATGTCGATGGTATTGTCGGGCAGCACGGTGAACGTTGCCTTGGCCTCCACGTTGCCGGGGAAACCGTTGTCGCCGTCGGGGCTAACCAGTGTCAGAATGAGCGTCGTGTCGTTAGGCTGTTCAGCGTCCCACACCTGGTGCATCCAGCCCGTGTTACCGCCGCCGTGCAGACAGTGCTTCGCACCGTTGCCCGTGTCGTTCTGGCGCAGCTGGATGGTGTCACCGTTCAGCACTATCTTACCGTCGTTGATGCGGTTGGCATAGCGGCCGACGGTCGAACCGTAGTCACTCGGAGAGTTCAGCGTGTCAGCATACTGGCGAATGTTGTCGAAACCCAGCACCACGTCTGTCGGCTTGCCGTCCTTGTCGGGCACCACCAGGCTGACCACGCGGCCACCGTAGTTGGTGATGCACACCTCCATGCCGTTCTGGTTTTTCAGAATGAATAACGCGGTCTTCTTGCCGTTGATGGTAGAATCAAAAGCGGCAGGATTCAGACCCGAAACTGTTGTCGCCTGCTTGTCGGCAGACGAACAGGCTGTCAACATTGCAGCTGCAACGCCGACACCCAATAAAAGTCCTTTTAGGTTCTTCATTGTTTTGTTTAAAATTTTGTTTTAGTTATTGGTATTTCTAAATTTGGGTGTAAAATTACAACTAAATTTTGAAACTACCATGAATTTTCCCAATTATTTTTACAAAAGGTGTGGTTTTGACACTATTTAACAGGGGATGCTTTGAAAAAAAGTATAAAACTAACCCCATTCTTTCGTTTCTTCCACCAAAATGTGTACTTTTGCATCCGTACCTCGTACCCCGAACCTCAAAATAAAAAATAAAGTATGAAACAAACCATTCTTTCAGCAGTCCTCGTCGCTGCAGCTTTGCCCGTCATGGCACAACAGGTGAAATATTCCGTCAGCGGAACCTACGCTGACAGTGGAAAGAAGGTGTATCTCTTTGACCGGCTGACCGACAAGGCCATCGACAGCCTGGTGGTTGCCGACGGTAAGTTCTCGTTCAGTGGCACCGCTGCCAAAGATGCCTTCATGGCTGTTGTCGCAGAGAATCAGAACTGGGTCACAGAGTTCTTCAACGACGGCACGCCGATTACTGTCAACCTCAACGACAGTACACTGACGGGCTCTGCGCAGAATGAGCGTCTGGCGCATTATTACGCTGACTTGGACAAACCCATAAAGGCATTCATGCTGAAGTACAACAGCCTGAGCAACGAAGAGAAAAAGTTGCGTGAGGCCGATTTTGTGAGTGAATATAATAAATTGATGGCCAGTCAATTGGATTTCATCAATAAAGTATTTAAGGAAGAACGAAACTCCCTTGTCCCCTTGGCTTTTGCTGCAACCTATTTCTTTAATCATGGCGTGGAAGCCTACGACCGACTGGTCAGCGAGCAGGTGCCGTTTGCCAGCCATCCTTACCTCAGGAAAGCTTGTGACGAGGTAATCAGGGCACTGCATCCGAAGGACGATCAGAAGACGGCCTTCATCGGTCAGCAATATACCGACCTGGAGATGGCCGCCCCCGACGGCACAATGCACAAAATCAGCGAACTGGTAGGCCCTGGTAAGTGGGTGCTGGTCGATTTTTGGGCCTCATGGTGTGGCCCTTGCCGTGCCGAGATGCCCAACGTGGTCGAGGCTTACAACGAGTACCACACCAAGGGTTTCGAGGTGATTGGTGTATCGTTCGACCAGAAAAAGGAGGCATGGGTAAATGCCATCGGTCAGCTCAAGATGCCGTGGCTGCAGATTTCCGACCTCAGGGGTTGGAACTGTGCCGCTGCTCCGGTCTATATGATTAATAGCATTCCCGATAACATCCTCATCGACCCACAAGGCAAGATCATCGACCGTGCCCTGCGGGGCAATGCCCTCAAAAGCCGCCTCCGCAAAATCTTCGGCGACTAACCCCTTACTTCGCACCTCGTACCTCGCACCTCGTCAGCGGGCCATGTGGTAGATGGCTTCCATGTCGGCGGCGGTGAGCACCTTCAGCTGGCCACAGGTGGCCGTGAAGTCGCGGCTGCATTTGCGCGTCATCTCACGAATCTCGTCGGTAATGTCACGGCCTATCAGCCATTTGGAGGTAGGTGTTGATGGTTTTTAACGCCGATTATTTTTGAGAGTCCCAATTAAAACCTGGGCGAAAAAATGAGGTAAAAAATTTGGCGGTATAGAAAAAATGTTGTACTTTTGCGGCCGATTTTGAAAAAACTATCAAAAAGAATATGATGAAAATCAGTAAACAGGAGCTGCGCAACGGCAGCACTAAGGACGCTGAGAAATGAGTTTGTAGGGTTTCGGCTCATTCTTCTTAGCCAACAAACAGTCAAGGAGCCCGAAGCAAACAGAACAGGAGTAAGCAGACTCATTAAACATCATGTAATTAACAACAACAAAGAGAAAAGCCAACGATAAGCTACTGATCACGATGGCTGACAGTAGGGTGGTGGTGGCGTGTCGTTCATCCTCTTCCTTCGCAGACCTTTTTTCACAGTCATGCCGCACCGAGCAGAAGGTATAGGTGCAGGTCGTATCACAGTATCGGCATGACTGCCCGTTCACTAAGTGTTTAACTATATAAAAAAGATACGACAATGTTAGAATTAAAAGGAAAGTATTGCAAGGATTGCAAGATATTCACAGATAATATAGAACAGGAAGCCCTCTCAATGGTGTATCACTTCCTTGATAACCCGATGTTCGACGGCTCCAAAATCAGGATTATGCCCGACGTGTATGCCGGTAAGGATATAGTGGTGGGATTTACGGTGCCGTTTACGGACCATGTGAACCCCGACCACGTGGGCGGTGACATAGGCTGCTCGGTATCGACGGCCATCACGGACCAGCCCATTCGTCCTGAGGACTACCCGATGATAGAGAAGCTGATTCGTGAGAACGTGCGGTTCGGCATGTCCATTCAGCAGAAACCGGTCTATCCGGTTGCCGACCTTTACAAGCATCTGCAGCTGCGTCTGCGGCAGGCTCGCCAGCAGTGGCCGGAGATGGTGGGTGCGATGGACGTGTCGGAGCGCGGCATCACTGCCATGCTGAAGCGTGTTGACCAGAAGGAGAACATGTTCTACAACAGCATCGGTACCGTGGGCGGCGGCAACCACTTTGTTGAGGTGGGCGTGACACCCGAAGGTAACTATGCCTTCACCGTTCACTGCGGCAGCCGCAACCTGGGTCAGAAGGTGTGGAAATACTGGAAGATGGAGGCCGGAAAGCTGACGGGCGTGGCCAACGGTTTCCTGGTGGAGGAGTCCATGAAGGGCTACATCACCGACATGGTGGTGGCTCAGGCCTACGCCGAGTATAACCACATGGTGATTGACCAGTTGGTAAAGGATGCCATCAGCCGGGGCAGCGGCAAGAAGGTCAGCATAGTGGAGCAGATATACACCACCCATAACTACATTGACTTCTCGATGAAGATGATGCGCAAGGGTGCCGTGGCTGCTCCTGAGGGCAGACGGATAGTGATTCCGTTCAACATGCGCGACGGTCTGATTATTGCCCACGGCAAGGGAAACGAGGACTGGAACCAGAGTGCTCCTCACGGTGCAGGCCGTCTGCTGTCGCGTGCCGACGCCAAAGAACTCATCGGACTTGATGAATTCAGGGAGTCAATGAAGGGCATCTACTCAACGTCAGTCGGTACGGGTACCATTGACGAGAGCCCGATGGCCTACAAGGACCCGAAGGAGATTCTGCGGCTGATTGAGGACACGGTAGAGGTGGAGTACTTCATCCGTCCGGTCATCAACATGAAGGCCACGAACGCCTACGACTCCAGCATAGAACTGGATATGAATGAGGAGCAGGATTGAGCCGGAATCCTGTGACCTGCCTCCTTACAGGAACTGACAACGGCAGCTGCATTCTTCGCCCGGGAAATGCGGCTGCCGTGTTTTATTCACCTTTTTATTTGGTGATGATGAAGAAAGTTACTATCTTTGCAGCATCGACCTAAAATCAAGATTTGGCATGATGAAAAAACTGTTATTACTCGTATTGCTGGTTTCGGCCACCGTCACGGCCTTTGGGCAGAGCACGCGCAAGCTGCGCAGTTTCTTTACTGAGCGTTATGTTCAGAACTACTTTTACTATGCCCATCCGAATGCCGCCGAGTTCAACGGCATTGAAATCAAGCGAATAGACAGCGACCAGGTGGTCGTCAAGGCATCGTTTGAGTCTGACGGTTTCTTGAGTGCGCTGTTTGGCGGCACGTACATCTGTACCATCACCATCGATGTGGATGGCTATGGTCACTTCACCAAGGTCAGCTCACGTTGCGAATCGGGCAGCAGCCGCTATCCCTGCTTTGAGTATGCTGCCGACGAAATACGCAAGAAGTGCCGTGATGCCAACCGCAACCGCCGTTCCATAGACTTCATGGAGGATCATCTTGACAAGCGGCTCAGCTCGTTCACAGGCGAGGAGGCCATGTGTACGCTGCTGAACATCGCCCTGTATAACTATGACTATTAAGCCTCTCTTTATTATTGCTGGTCCAAGTCAATCAGCTCGTACTTCTTCGAGCCCAGGCCAATCTGCTCGGCATAGTCGGTGATGTACGTGCCGTGCTGGCGGTTAATGCGCTTAATGAGCGGCTGGTTGTCGTCGCCGGGTCGTCCCTGGTAGTTGAACACCTTGTCCAGACAGGCCTGGTCAACGGCCACGGGGTCGAGGCTTGCCATGATGCCCATGTCCTGCAGCTCAGGCTTGGCAGGATGGCCGTCGCAGTCGCAATCCACCGACATGTTGTTCATCACGTTGATGTAGATGACGCGCCCGCCGAAGTAGTTGTGAACAGCCTGTGCAGCGGCAGCCATCGACTCGAGGAACAGGTCCTGCGTAGGGCCAGCAGCAATGTATTCGGGAGTCCAGGTCAGTTTGGGGTCGGTCGTCTTTCCAGCCGAGTGGATGTAAGCCTTTCCGTTTGTTGAAGCCACGCCGATGCTGGCATTCTTCATCACGCCGCCGAAACCGCCCATGGCGTGTCCCTTGAAGTGGGCCAGGTTAATCATGAAGTCGTAGTTGGCCAAGTGCTCCCCCACGATGTCGTACTTCAGGTGCTTATGGTCCTTAATGGGGATGCGAATCTCGCCGAACTCGTCCATCAGATCGACAGCAAAGATAGAGTCGAAGCCGTGCTCATGAATAGTCTGCCAGTGCTTCCTGGGGTCCTGGCGGGAGCCGCCGTAGGCCGTGCAGCACTCCACGATGGTGCCGTTCAGCTCTTCCACCAGTTGGCGAATAAACGGCGGTTTCAGATAGTGCGTGTTACCGCCTTCACCAGTAGATATTTTCACGCAGACGCGGCCTGTAGCCTCCACGCCCAGTGCCTTATAGATTTTAACCAACGACTCTGGCGTTATTTCCTTCGTGAAATACACCTTACTCTGTGCCGATGCCATCAGCGCTGCCATCAGCGCCCAACCGATTAACAAAAATTTCTTCATACTTCCATCCTTTTAGTTTTGCCTGCAAAGTTACGAAAAAAGCTTGTAAAAAGAAAGCGATTTTGGAAGATTAACGCAATTCGGCCTAAAATAAAGGCAAAGAGGGGAAGAACGTGGAAGTTCAATTTTGGGCTAAAAGCAAATTGGGGAGGATTGGTGAAGGAGTTAGGTTGCCAAATCGTAACCTCATTTAGCCATCTCCTTCATCTTTGTGACGAAGCT
>ONRS01000001.1 GCA_900320255.1 uncultured Prevotellaceae bacterium | reverse complement strand
TTTCGGCGGCATGTTTGCCATTGAGGAGACGGCCGTCTCAGCACAGATGGGTCTCGACAAGGTGGAACGCCATATTCAGACGGGTGCAGAGTTTATCACCGGTCCTGACTGTTCATGCCTGATGCACATGGCCGGTGTGGCCAAGAAGCAGGGCAAGAAGATTGAATTTAAACATGTCGTTGAAATTTTAGCCGCAGGACTGTGAAAAAGTGAAAAGGTGAAAAAGTGAAAAAGTAAAATCGTCAAATAACATCATGGGTACACAACATAGCAAAAACGCAAAGAAGTTCTTAAAGAACGGAACCTATGCCAAGTGGCATGACGCCACATTCTGGGCTGTGCGCAGCAAGCGCGACAACATGGCTCAAGGCCTGGATGAGTGGGAACAGCTGCGTGACAAGGCTTCTGCCATTAAACGTCACACCATCACTCATCTGGATGAATATTTGGACCAATTTGCCACCAATGCCGAGAAAAATGGTGTCATCGTTCATTGGGCAAAGGATGCTGAGGAGTTTAACCAGATAGTGTATGGCATACTGAAGCAGCACGACGTGAAGAAGATGGTCAAGTCGAAGTCGATGCTGACCGAGGAATGCGAGATGAATCCCTATCTGGAAGCCCGTGGCATTGAGGTGGTGGAGACGGATCTGGGTGAGCGTATTATCCAACTGAAGGGTCAGAAGCCGAGCCATATCGTAATGCCGGCCATTCACCTGAATCACGACGATGTGGGAGAGTTGTTTGAGGCGAAGGGTATCTCCAAGGAGAAGGGTAACCATGACCCCACGTATCTGACCTATATGGCACGTCTTAGCCTGCGCAACGAGTTTCTGACGGCTGATGCGGGCATGACAGGTGCGAACTTCGGTATTGCTGAGACGGGTGACATTGTGGTGTGCACCAATGAAGGTAATGCCGACATGTCCACCTCGTGCCCTAAGCTGCACATTGCCGCCATCGGTCTGGAGAAGGTTATTCCTAACTATGAGTGTCTGGCAGTGTTCCAACGCATGCTCTGCCGTGCCGGAACGGGTCAGCCGACTACGACCTACACCAGCCACTTCCGTAAGGCGCGCCCCACAGCCAAGGAAATGCACATCATCCTGGTGGATAACGGCCGCTCTGAATGGGTGGGAAATCCTGACCACTGGGAAGTGCTGAAGTGCATACGCTGCGGCTCGTGCATGAACACTTGTCCTGTCTATCGACGTTCCGGTGGCTATAGCTACAGTTATTTCATTCCCGGACCTGTAGGCATCAACCTGGGTATGCTGCGTAATCCGTACCACCATTCGGGGAACGTGTCAGCTTGCACGCTCTGCCTGAGTTGTCAGACGGTGTGCCCTGTGAAGATAGACCTGGGTGACCAGATTTACAAGTGGCGCCAGAAACTGGATCGCTTCGGAACGGCTAACGCTGAGAAGAAGCAGATGTGCCGTGGCATGAGTGTGCTCTTCGGTAACCCTGCCATTTACAAGATGGCAACTGCCGTGTCGCCTGTAGCGAACGTCATTCCTCCATTCCTCATCAACTCTGGCATCAACCCGTGGGCTGAGGGCCATGAAATGATGAAGTTCCCCAAGAAACCGTTCCATTCCATTTTTAAGGATATAAAGAAGTAGAAACTATGGCAAGCAAAGAAGATATACTGAAGAAATACCGTGCTAACGTGAGGGAGAAGTTCGACATGCCGTCGCTCGACGACATCAAGGCCATCACTTATTCAGACCCGCTGGTGCAGTTCATCCGCATGAGTGAGAGTGTGGGTGGACAGGTGCTCGAAGTGGCTGAAGGCCGCGACTTGAATGAACTCATCCGTGAACTTTTTCCCGATGCCAAGGAGATTGCGTCGAACCTGCCCGAAATCACTATTGCCACCCGTAACCCTGACACCGTAGGTCGTGCCCGTGACTTGAACGGTACCGACGTCGGTATCATTCGTGGTAAGTTCGGTGTGGCAGAGAATGGCTGTATCTGGATTCCACAGCAGATGAAAGAGAAAGCCGTCTGTTTTATCTCTGAGAACCTCGTTATTCTGTTGCCAAAGTCGCAGATAGTGAATAACATGCACGAGGCATACGCCCGGCTCTCGAAGGGTGGGGATGACACGGCGCAATTTGATGATTATGGCTACGGAACGTTCATCAGCGGGCCGTCGAAGACTGCCGATATAGCACAGGTTCTCGTCATGGGTGCTCAGGCTGCCCGTAGTGTCACCGTGCTGCTGCTGCCAGAATAATCATGAGAGAAGACATGCACAGCATGGAAGAATCAACAGCAGTACCTACGGAACGCATGGAAGGCTTTTTCTATGCGTTCCTTGAGTTGCTGCCACGTCACTTTATGGACCATCATGACATTCCGTTTTATGCCGACAAATTGGGCATTACTGCCATTTATTTATCGCGCATAGTGAAGCAGAGAACGGGACGTACGGTGGTGGATCTTATCAATGAGCGGCTGTTAGAGGAGGCTTCGTGGCTTTTACGAAACACTGACATGCCGATAGTGAAGATTGCCGAGCACCTGCATTTTGCTGACAATGCCAATTTCACCCGTTTCTTTTCGCGGCTGAAGGGCGTTACACCAAAGGCTTATCGGAACAGGGAGAAATTGACGCTGCCATACTGACGGTGCTCTACGAAGCGTGGGTGCTGCGAGAAATCGTGGTCTTTACCATGTTCGAAGACGAAGACACCGTCGGGCTTTAAAAGTGGTTGCCGGGTGACAGGCGCTGCTGTTCCTAACACCAGGTCGGGAATCTGCGGCAGTTCATGAAGAGCGTAGGGCGGGTCGGCAAAGATAATGTCATATTGTTGTTTGCAGGTCTTCAGGAAACGGAAGACATCACCCTTAATGCCCCTCCATGCGGAAGTCGGAACTGACAGTTTGTTCACACACTCGCAGATGAACCGATAGTGATCACGGTCCAGTTCTACACTTGTAACGTTATCACAACCTCGCGACAGCAGTTCTAATGAGATGCTTCCCGTGCCAGCAAAGAGGTCGAGGGCAGCGCAGTCTTCGAAATCTGTGTAGCCCGTCAGCACATTAAAAATGTTTTCCTTGGCGAAGTCGGTGGTAGGCCGTGCCTTAAATGTGCGTGGAATGTCGAAATGACGGCCTTTATATTTTCCAGTGATAATTCTCATCTTCCTTTAACTATGAGTGTCATCAGGTCGTAGGGCATGCCCTTGATCTGCGTTATGGGTTGCCGGTTAAAGTCGGCTGTGGGATTAATGACATAGGCACGTCGCAGGTAACGCCGTAAATCGGCCATGAGTTCTTCCTGGTGGGGAATGTCACCCACTAAGTGCAGCTCGTCATGTTGCTGCTGAAGATTGAGCTGCCGCCATACGTAGAGCAGGAAATAGAGTGAGTCGTTCAAGCTGGTGACCTCGAAGGTGTTGCAGAACTTAAAACGATTCTGCTGGAAACTGAACAGTTCAAGGCTGTCATCATGGAAATAGGCGTAGAGCTTGGAGCGTAGTCCGGTAAAGCTGCGCTGGTGCAGGTGACGCCATACGGGCATGTTACTGCAGAGATACTGTGCCTGAGGGAAATGGTCGTCGATAACCATCTTCAAATCGCGGCCCACAGCATAGATGGCCACGCAGCTCAGGTCGGGCAATACGTCGGTCAGCAGGCAGTCTGCACGTTGCGAAGGGAAGGAGTGCAGATAGAACGTCTCCTTCTGCTGTTCGTCGTACAGGTCAATGGGTACCATGAGCACTGGCGAATTGATAAGTACCATGACGCGCTGGTAGCTTGCCGACAGCAGTGGCTCCGTCTTAAAGGCTTCGCGCATGTTGGCAGCTATGGAGATGCCGGCCTTTGCTTGGTAAGGCTGATAACTGACGGGTTGTGCCGTGTCAGCAGGGTCAAAGACGGCAAAGGCGATGTGCTTTCTGCTTATTCTTATGAATAGTTTTTCGTTCATACGTTTGTCATGTCCGGAATTTTGTTTACCTTTGCAAAGGTAATAATTAATTCGTAATTCATCATCCTAATTAGTAATTTTTATGATAATTGACGAACTGGCATTTCGTATCCGCTCTGCGATGGGTCTGACACCTACCGACGAGCAGTATCATGCTATAGACGAAGTGTGCAGGTTCCTTACTGACCGCCATGACCGTGTGACCATGGTGCTGCGTGGTTCTGCAGGAACGGGAAAGACAACGCTGGCTGCTGCCGTGGTTCGTGCATTGAAGCAGCTCAATCAGCAGTTGGTGCTGATGGCTCCTACAGGCCGGGCTGCCAAGGTGTTCTCGCTTTATTCTGGCATGCCAGCCTCTACTATTCATCGGCGTATATACCGTCAGCGTCAGGCTGGCGACTTGATGTCGTCCTTCCAGTTGAACTACAACGTGGCGAAGGATACGCTGTTTGTCGTTGATGAGGCTTCAATGATTAGTAATGGGAGGGGAGAGTGGAGAGAGGAGAGTGGAGAATGGAGAGGGGACAGAGGCTTACTTGATGATTTGGTGGAGTACGTCTATGGCGGGCGCAACTGTCGGCTGCTGCTCATTGGCGACCGTGCTCAGCTTCCTCCCGTCGGCGAAGAGGAGTCACCGGCATTGTCAGCTGACGTTCTGCGTTCCTATTACCTGCGGGTCTATGAGGCAGACCTGAACCAGGTGCTTCGGCAAAGCGAGGAATCTGGTATTCTGTGGAATGCAACGAGATTGAGGAACCTTACTCCCTGTTTTCCTGAAGGGGACGGCGAACAGCTGCCGTTGCCGAAGATTCGTTTCAAGGGTTTTCCTGATATTCATGTCGTTACAGGCGACGAGCTCATTGACCAGCTTGGTACCAGCTACAGTAGGGCGGGGACTGACGATACCATTGTCATAACCCGCTCCAACAAGCGTGCCAACATCTACAACCAAGGCATACGTAACACCGTGCTCGACCGCGATGAGGAACTGTGCAGAGGTGACATGCTGATGATAGTGAAGAATAACTATAGTATCATCCCATCACCCATCACCCAACACCCATCACCCAACACCCAGCCCCCAGCCCCCAATCCTCCTTTTGACTTCATTGCCAACGGCGACCGTGCTGTAGTGCGCCGTGTGCGCAACGAACAGGAACTGTATGGTTTCCGCTTTGCCGACGTGACCCTCAGCTTCCCTGATTACGATGATTATGAACTGACCTGCAAAGTGCTTTTAGACACACTGATGAGCGAGGCTCCTGCACTGACGCGTGAACAGCAGACAAAACTCTACGAAGGGGTGCTGGCCGACTATCAGGACATCCGCTTCAAGAGCGAACGTATGAAGAAACTAAAGGAAGACCGCTTCTATAATGCCCTGCAGGTGAAGTTTGCCTACGCTGTTACCTGTCATAAGGCGCAGGGTGGTCAGTGGGCACATGTCTATATTGACCAGGGCTATATGACTGACGACATGTTCACTCCCGACTACTTCCGCTGGCTCTATACCGCATTCACACGAGCTACCGAGCAGCTGTTCCTTGTCAACTGGCCGGAGAAGTTCGTAATGCACAATTCACAATGAACAATTCACAATGCCAATTCACAATTCACAATGAACGACTCACCCATCTCCCGTCACCTGTCACCTATCATCCGTCACCTGTCACCCACCATTCATGTCTATATATGTGACCGTCTGAACGAGTTTGACCTCGGCGCAGCCCTGCTTCTGCTGCCGGAGCAGCGCCGTGAGCAAGCCTTAAGTTTCAAGTTTGAGGCAGGCAGAAGGCAGAGCGTGGCTGCCTATCTGCTGCTGTGTGAGGGACTAAGCAGAGAATATGGCTTTACCAAACCTCCCGTGTTCGAGTATGGCGAGCATGGCAAGCCTTTTATTAAAACGCCGCCGGGGTACGAGTCCTCTCTTCCTTTCTTCAACTTGAGCCATTGTCGCGAAGCCGCTATCTGCGTGCTGAGTGACCGGCCTGTGGGTGTTGACATTGAGAGCATTCGTGAATTTAGGGAGTCGCTGGCCCGCTACACCATGAACGAGTCAGAGCTGCATCAGATACTACAGTCTGACACTCCTGCCGAAGCATTTATACGGCTATGGACCATGAAGGAGGCAACGCTGAAACGCTCAGGCGAAGGAATCCGTAACAACATGAAAGACGTGCTTAGCGGTCAGCATGCCTTGGAAACCTTCGTCAATAAGACCAGGAGCTATGTCTATACCGTGGCCTATTGAGCTTTCACGGTTATCTCTTCACCTTCATATTTTATGTCCTTCGACGTACCGTCAGGCCATACCACATGGAACAGGCGGCTGTTCAGCATTCCGGGGAAGGAGCCTTGTCTGCTGCCAATGGTCAGCACCTGCCGGCTCTCGTCCCAACTGAAGGTGATGGTGCTGAAGACACCCTGCTCGTAGTTATAGTTGTCGCCCTCGTCTTCGTAGAGCGTAAACGTTCCGTCAGCACCCGGATAGACGCGTATTTCCAGCTTGTCCCATGCCTGCTGGCCAGTGTATTGCATGACAGACCCCAGTGGCAGTATGCTGCCAGCACGTACAAACATAGGTACGCGGTTGAGTGCCGTCTGCAGGTTGATGTCTTGTCCGCCTTTGTATGTCTGGTTGGTCCAGAAGTCGTACCATCGGGTACCCTTCGGCAGATACTTGACGGCAGTCTTCAGCTGTTTCCAGTCGGGTGCGATGCTGTCAGTCACCGTATATTGCGGCTCGACGATAGGTGCCGCCAGGATGCTTCTTCCGAACATTAGTTCGTCGGTCATGTCCCATACCCGCTTGTCGCTGGCAAAGTCGCTGAAGAGTGGGCGCAGGTAGCTCTCGTCATGGCTCGTTACCTGATGTGCCGTGCTATATAAATAAGGTATAAGGCGATAGCGAAGCCGTATCATGTCCTCAATGGCATCATAGACAGGTTCTCCCTTCTGGCCGAACTGCCATATCTCACGGGGAGCGTCGGCACCGTGGCTGCGGAAGATGGGACAAAACAGCCCATACTGCATCCAGCGGACGTATAGTTCCTGATACTGCGGGTTACGCGGGGCAGACCCAGGCCCCATTGTGTTATAGGCCCCGCAGAAGAATCCGCCAATGTCGGTATTGAAGTTAGGATTGCCTGTAAGCGTAAAACTCAGTCCGGCAGGAATCTGCTTCCGCAGCATGTCCCATGACGAGGTGACGTCACCGCTCCACATGTTAGAGCCGTAATGCTGTTGTCCGGCAAATGCCGAACGAGTCATGATGAATACGCGCTTTTGGGTTTGGGGCGATGTGGCGCGTTGGTGCTCATAGACACCTTTCACGGTGGCCAGGGGGAAGGCATTGCGCAGTGAACGCCATGTGCCGTTCCCGTCGCCTGCCTTATGGGCGTAGTCAGCCTCACGGGGGTTGAAGAAGTCCGGGTCAGTAGAGTCCATCCACCAGCCATCGGTGCCCATGTCGTAGAGGCGTTTCAGGTTCTGCCAGTAGATGTCGCGTGCTTTCTGGCTGAAGGCATCGTAAACCCTGACACCCGACGGGTAGTCGGTACGTGGAGGCCAGATGTGTGACAGTCCGCTCTGCGGCCACGTTTCGAAGTCGAAGAGCAGCCCCTGCTCGTCCAGTTGTCGGTATGCCTTGGTGTGTGGTCCGAAGCTTGCCCAGACGGAAATCATGAAGTGTGCATGCTGGCTATGTATATTCTTGATCATCTGCTCCCCGTCAGCAAAGTCCTCTGCCAGGAAGTCCATGGCGTTCCACAGGTAGTTGGAGCCCCAGTACTGCCAGTCCTGTATGATGCCGTCCAACGGCACTTGTAACTGACGGTAGCGGCTGACCACCCCCTCAGTTTCAGCAGCTGTCTTGTAGCGTTCCTTCGACTGCCAGTAGCCGAACGTCCATAGCGGGAACATCGGTACATTGCCCGTAAGATGGCGCATCTGTGCAATCACTCCGTCGGCCGAACCGCCAAACATGAAGTAATAGTCAATGGCCCGTCCCACTTCCGACGTGAGCCGCATGCCCTGGTTGTCATCGTCAAACTGTGTGGGCGAGTAGTTGTCCCAGTAGATGCCCCAGCCCTTAATGCTTTGTAGCACGTTCTGGAAATCCTCCAGGTTCGATTGCTCCATTCGCTTGTGTTCGCCGCGGCGGTTCATCTTGCCGTTCTGCCATGTGCCGAGGCCGTAGATGGCCTCCTCCTTGTCCAGCGTGAACGACTGTGCCACCTGCCATGCACCGTGGTCAGCCCCGCTGCTGCACGCCTCGAAGCTGTGCTTCCCTTCACGCAGCAGTGTCCGTCCTTTCGCCATGAAGGTCAAAGCCCCTGTCTTGGGGTCGGCCTTCACCGTCAGCGCTCCACTCGATATGGTGATCCCCTTGGTGGTAACGCTCACCTTTTCCGGGCGGGCTGTCACTACCAGCCGCTCGTCAGTAGCCGTACTCCCGGCGGGACGTTTCACTACTCTTACTATTGTTGGCGTGTAGAACTCCACGCTGATGTCTGTCGATGCAGTGTTCAGTTGCAGCTGCTGTGCTGCCGCGTCGTTGGCAGCACAAAGGCTAAGAATAGCCAGGAGGCTCAATACCATGCGTTTCATAGGCCTAATAAGTATTTGTTGAGAAATTCTTCTACAATGGGAAACTGCGATTCCGGCAGCTGACAGTGCCCGTGTCCGCCAACGATGCTCCACTGCATACGCTCGCCAATGCCGAACTGCTCCCATACCTTCTTGGCGGCACGTGCAGACCCTTCCATCGACTCGTCAGCCAGCCACTTAAAGTCAGGATTGCCTAACAGCAGTAGTGCCCTCGGGCAGACCATGGCGCACAGTTCATGGTGGTCATAGGGCAGCCGATAGACGTTATCGCCGCCGAAGTCGTCACGTTGCCGCTCTAGGAACCAGTGGTAGTCGGTCTTGTCTAAACATTCCACGCTGTCCATCTGGTGCGACAGTCGCCATGCTGCTGCACCGCCACCACCAGGCTCCTGGGCAATAGTCAGGGCCACACGCTCGTCGAAGGCACCACAGAACAAGGCCATCTTGCCTGCGTACGAACAGCCTGTCACGCCAATGCGGCGGGTGTCAATACGTGTAGCCTCAGGTCCCAGCTGCTGCAGACCGTCTATGAGTCGGCTCAGTCCCCATGCCCATTCGCTGTAGGCCCCGTTGTCCTTCAGTTCGGGGTAGAGCCTGTCGAACGCATGCTCGCCCCTCTCGTGGTGGGGCCTCCACTGTGAGTAGTCGTTCACCTGGTCTTCGTGGAACGTCATCGTGGCAATGGGCTTCCCCTCGAAGAGAGGCCTGGGCAGCGCTATCATACTGGTGCCCACCATGACGGCATAGGGCGGCTGCCCTGTCTCGGGGTAGTGTATCTCTGAGCGGAGGGTGAGTGTCTGGCCGTTGCGGGTGACATCCACGATGAGCGTGTCAGCATCCATGCGGGCCTTGACCAGACAGTCGCCGGCTGTGGGCTTCGTGCCAATGCCGTAGTGCTGTATCAGGGCGGCTATCTCGTTTCGGCGGCGCTCCCAGTCGGCGAAGCTGGTTACGCTGCCGCTGCCGTCGTGCCATGCCAGCGGGTCGGGCAGTTCTCTCACTATAGGCAGCTCGTTAGCTGCCGGCATGCTGGGGGGCACAAAACTGCTCCCTGAGTTTTCTACGCTATAGGTCAGCGGCTGGGCTGACGCCTCGGCAGTAGCCATACAAGCCAGTATGCATACTGCAATGAGATGAATTATTGCTTTCATAAGTGCAAATTTACAAAATAATTGGCATTTAAAATGGATAATTGAGAAATATTTTGTAAATTTGCCACGATTTATTAAAGAAATAACTAAAACAATAATAATAATGATATGAAAACTAACGAGCAATTTGTGATTACCATCAACCGCGAACTGGGTTCCGGTGGTCGTACAGTAGGTAGGAAACTGGCCGAAAAGCTGGGAGTTGACTTTTATGACAAGGCCCTTATTAAGGCTCTTGAAGAGAAGTACCACTTGACAGTAGAGGAGATTGAGCGACTGAAAGGCCGCAAACACAACTGGTGGGCAGACTTCAAGCGCATCATCGCCCTTGGACCGGCTGCTAATGACCAGCACTATTACAAGGTGGCAGCTGGCGAATTGCCTGACTTGCTGACAACCGACGAGATGTTTGAGGCAGAGCAGGAAATATTGCTGGGCATTGCTCAGAACGAGTCGTGTGTGATAGCCGGACGTAGCGGCTTCTATGTGTTCCGTGAGCATCCTAACCATCTGAATGTCCTCATTCAGGCTCCTATGGAGCAGCGCCTGACGCGTGTGATGGTGAAGCAGGAGGTGTTCCGTGACGAGGCACAGGAAATTATCAAGAAGGTGGATACCATGCGCGAGAACTACATCAACAAATATACGGACTCTTCACGCTACGACACCCGCAACTACGACCTCGTCATCAACATGGCCGGTATCACTGAAGATCAGGCTGTTGAGCTCATCATGAGCTATATCAAGATGATGAACAGTAAATAATAATCCATAAAAATCAAAAACGATGAAATTAGACGGAAGAAGAGAAAGCTCTAACGTGGACGACCGCCGCCGCATGGGCGGTGGTGCCAAGGCCGGTTTAGGCATCGGTGCCATACTGTTGGCTGCCGTAGTAGGATATTTTAGTGGTGGTACCGAGGGTGCCATCAACGCAGTAGTGAACGAGGTGACCCAGTCGCAGCATCAGACAACGGCCACCAACAACCGTGAGTTTACCGCAGAGGAACAGGAGCTGGCCACTTTCTCCAGCCAGATTCTTGGCGGCACGGAGGATGTTTGGACCAAGATCTTCCAGGAACAGCGCTGGGGCGAGTATAAGAAGCCTACCATGGTGCTCTATACCGACGGTGTGCAGACAGCCTGCGGTACTGGCTCGGCACAGATGGGCCCGTTCTACTGCTCAGGCGACGAGAAGCTGTACATTGACCTGTCGTTCTTTACCACGATGAAGCGTCAGCTGGGTGCCGACGGCGACTTTGCCTATGCCTATGTCATAGCCCACGAGGTGGGACACCATGTGGAGTACCTGACGGGAACGCTGCAGCAGGCCCACCAGCAGATGCAGCGCTTGTCGCAGGCTGAGGCCAACAAGGTGAGCGTGCGTCTGGAACTGCTGGCCGACTTCTATGCCGGCGTATGGGCACACTACGACAACAAGATGTTCGGTTCGCTTGAAGACGGCGACATCGAGGAGGCCATCAAGTGTGCACAGGTCATTGGCGACGACTACCTGCAGAAGAAGGCTCAGGGCTACGCCGTGCCCGAATCGTTTAACCACGGCACGTCGAAGCAGCGCATGAAGTGGTTTAAGCTCGGACTGGAGACTGGCGACGTCAGCCGTGGCACTACCTTCCAGTGCTCGGATGCAGAGCTTTAAGGGGGGATAAGATGGGGCTGGGCTCCTCAACGCAATTGACCTTTCAACAATAAATAAGACAAAGCAATTATGGAAAAATACGGAAAACTAATTCAGTCAGCCATTTTGGCACTGGGACTCTTGTTGCTCGGTCTTTGCATCAAGAGCGGTATTGATAATTTTACCAATAAGGACCGTCGTGTCACCGTGAAGGGACTGGCAGAAAAGGTTGTCGATGCCGACCATGTAACATGGAACATCTCGGTCAGCGGCATCGGCGACGACCTTAACGCCATCTTCTCCCTGCTGAACGGGAAAGTTGATATCATACAGCGTTATCTGAAGGAGAACAAGCTCGAGGGTAAGGCAACGGTGACCATCCAGCCGTTTTCCATCACCGACAACCATGCCAACGCATGGAGCGAGCAGCGCCCTGCCTTCCGCTATTCGGTGACGCGCAGCCTGAGCATCGTCTCCAACGACACCAAATTCATCAGCGAACTGAAGCAGAAGGCTGCCGACGAGCTGCTGGAGCGTAACGTCATTCTGGACGGCGACTATGCAGAATACGAATACACCAAGTTCCAGGAGCTGAAGCCCGAAATGATGAGCGAGGCCATTGCCGCTGCCGAGAAGACGGCACAGCAGTTTGCCGAGAACAGCCACTCCACCATCAACAAGATAGTGGAGGCTGGTCAGGGTGAGTTCTCCATCGAGAGCGCCGACATCCCGTTCAAGAAGAAGGTTCGTGTGGTATCCACCATTACCTATTCTCTGAAAGACTGATTTTCCAAAACTAACTGAACTTCGAGGTTAAAATGACCCGTACATGGTAATATTAAGTCACCCAGACAGACGGCGGCTATTCAGCGTCGTCTGTTGTCTCATGGTGTTCGTCTGTTGTCCTGCTCAGTATCTGCAGGAGATTGACGAAGCCATCGAGACATCATCACGCTATGTGGCAGCCCACGAGGCGAAGATAACCCAGGCACGCCAGAAGCTGGAGCATGTGCAAACCGACTTGCAGCGCTATGATGCCAGTTATGCGCTCTACGACCTGTACCGCCCCTTTGTGAACGATTCGGCCATCTTCTTCCTGAAGGAGTGCATCGAGCTGGCGCAGAAGGTTGGCAACCACTCCGACGAGGTGCGCTGTCAGGCATTGCTGGCGTGGCGCTGCTCCTGCACAGGCATGTACGAAGAGGCCCTTAACATCCTCGACTCCATACGTACCGAGGGGGCTGACCAGGCTGCCCTCGGCGAGTATGCCCATGCTTACAACAACGTCTATAACGAGATGGCCTACTACACGCAGATGCCTGAGATGAAGCAGGCCTACTCCCAGCGTGCCGACTACTATCAGAACATGATGTACGAGACACTGCCGGGCGACGACCCCCGCATCATGCTGCGCCGCGAAATGAGCTTCCTCAACAACAACAAGCTCGAACAGTCCATGGCTGTTAACGATGAGTGGCTCAAGATGGTGGAGCCCGGCTCACATCCCTATGCCATGGTGGCCCTCTACCGCTATTTAGAGTTTAAGGCGCGCGACGACAAAGACCAGATGATGCACTGGCTCGCAGAGTCGGTGCTGGCCGACATCCACAATGGCGTGCTCGACCAGGGCTCTATGTGGGAGCTCGCTAACCTGCTCATGCAGGAAGGCGACGTCGAACATGCCAACCGCTACATCAGCTACACCAGCGAGTGTGCCATACGCTACGGCTCACGTCAGCGTAACTGGCAGATAGCACCCCTCATGACGCAGATAGCCAAGACCTACAAGGAGAAAAGTGAACACACCACCAGCCAGCTGCGCGTGCTCTTGGGCATACTCAGCGTCCTTGCGCTGCTGCTGCTTGGCGTGCTGTTCTTCCTCCACCGCCGTAACAAGCAGCTGGCCGTGGCACGTAACGAGCTGCGCGACGCTAACACCCGGCTCTCAGCCAGCAACGCCCAACTCTCCACCCTCAACGCTCAACTCTCAACACTCAACACTCAACTCTCAACTCTCAACACCCAGCTCTCAGAGGCCAACCGCATCAAGGAGGAGTACATCGGACGCTTCCTCTCGCTCTGCTCACAGTACATCGACAAGCTCGACGACTACCGTAAGATGGTGAACCGAAAGATGAAGAACAAAGAGCTCGACGAGCTGTTCCGTATGACCAAATCTACCGAACTGAAGGAGAAGGAGATAGAAGAGCTCTACCAGAACTTCGACTCCGTGTTCCTGCACCTGTTCCCCAACTTCATCGACGGCTTTAACGCCCTGTTGCAGCCCGACATGCAGGTACACCCCAAGGAGGAGAACAAGCTCACCACCGACATACGCATCTTTGCCCTCATACGTCTGGGCATCGACGACTCGTCGAAGATAGCAGAGTTCCTGCATTACTCCGTCAACACCATCTATAACTACCGCGCCCGCATCAAGAACGGTGCCATCGGCAATCGTGAGGCCTTTGAGCGTCAGGTCAAGGAGTTGGGTTGAGCATGGGGCTCCCTCCAAACCTCCCCCTTGAGGGACGCTTTCGGCACCCTTAGACTTTTGACATTAGACCTTTGACCATTGTTGAGCGTTGCAATGTAGATTTTGCAAATCGGAGGAAGAAAGATAAAAGAATTGCTAATAAAACAAAAAAAGGGGAGTGCTGGTTAAAAAAAACACCCGTTACAGTTCATCCAACACCCAACTTTTTATTACCTTTGCGGCAGAAAACAAAAAATTAATATTAAATAGTTAATTGTAAAAAGTAAAATTGTAAAAACATTATGGTAAACTACAAGGAATTAGGTCTCGTCAATACACGCGAGATGTTCAAGAGAGCAGTAGCCGGTGGATATGCTATCCCCGCATTCAATTTCAACACCATGGAGCAGATGCAGGCCATCGTCCAGGCTGCTGTTGAGACAAAGTCACCCGTCATCATGCAGGTGTCAAAGGGTGCCCGTAACTATGCTAACGCAACCATCCTGCGTTACATGGCCGAGGGTGCTGTGGCATACGCCAAGGAGTTAGGATGCAAACATCCTGAAATCGTGCTCCACCTCGATCACGGTGACAGCTTCGAGCTCTGCAAGGACTGCATCGACATGGGCTTCTCTTCAGTAATGTACGACGGCAGCTCACTGCCCTACGAGGAGAACATCCGCATCTCTCGTCAGGTAGTAGAATATGCTCACCAGTACGATGTTACCGTTGAGTGTGAGCTCGGCGTGCTCGCTGGTGTTGAGGACGAGGTAGCCTCAGAGGTCAGCCACTACACCAAGCCCGAGGAAGTCATCGACTTCGCTACCCGCACAGGCTGCGACTCGCTGGCCATCTCCATCGGTACCTCTCACGGTGCTTACAAGTTCAAGCCCGAGCAGTGCACACGCGACCCGAAGACCGGCAAGCTCGTTCCGCCGCCACTC
>ONRS01000107.1 GCA_900320255.1 uncultured Prevotellaceae bacterium | reverse complement strand
TGTTCTTTGCCACTTTTGCCACCATAATGCCACGCGTAACAGGCTGATTGTCAGCGACTGTTGCAAAGGTGGCATTGTTGCAACGAATAAAAATTTTGTAGAGATAATGTAGTTTTGTCTCGCGCAGAGCCGCAGAGTTGAAAGAGTTTTTCCCTACGTTTTTGGCTGCGCATGATTGGTGGAGAACTGGAGAGAGCCGTGGTTTGCACCAAACTTCACCCTAACGCAAGCCTCTCTCCACCCTTGTTTGGCCCGAAGAAGAGTGGAAAGTGGCCCAAAGAAGAGTGGAAAGTGACCCGAAGAAGGTTGGAAAGTGGCCTGAAGAAGGTTGGAAAGTGGCCCGAAGAAGGTTGGAGTCACTCAGCGTGCTGCTCGGCTGTCAGGGTCACTTCATCAATAAGGAGTACGGCAACGACTATCTCTACGAAGCCGATGGCTTGCGCTACTTACTGCAGGACGGCGAGCGATCTGGCGAAGGCACTCCGTGGGGTTCCACACTCGACGCGACCTACGGCCAGCTGCGCTTCGACCAGATTACCGGCTGGAGCCGCTGGCTGAAGCTGAACCAACAGGAGCCCAACCTCGAGTGTGTCGTAGAGCCCTACACCTCAATTTGGTCTGGCAAATGACTCCCGTAATTCGTGAAAGGTGAAAAGGTGAAAAGGTGAAAAGGTGACGGCCTCTCCCCCCTGCCCCCTCCAACTGGAGGGAGTGTTCCGATGCGCTTGAAGCCTCCCCCAGTGGGGGGAGGTTGGAGGGGGCTCCCTTAGACCGGTTCCCTTAGCCCTCAGTCCCTAACACCCGTTGATAGACGTTGATGACCTGCCGGGCCACGTCGGTTCCGCAGAAGCGGCTGATGTACTGCCGGGTGGCCCTGATGCGCTCCTCACGCTCCGCAGAGCCACGGCGCACCCGTTTCACGGCGGCGGCCAGCGCTGCAGGGTCGTCGGGGCTGACGTAGAGTGAGTGGGGCCCTCCTGCCTCCTCTAAGCATGAGCCGGTGGCAGCTACTACGGGGAGTCCCATGCTGGCAGCCTCGATGATAGGAATGCCGAAACCCTCGTAGCGTGAGGGATAGACAAAGGCCTCTGCTCCGGCATAGAGCCGCGGCAGCTCATCGTCAGAGACGTCGTGGCGCATCACCACGCGCCGTCCCAGTCCGTGGTGGTCGGCATATCGGCGCACCTGTTTGGCATAGTCGGTAGAGCGGCCCACCAGCACGAGCGACAGCTCGTCGGGCAGGAACTCCAAGGCCTTTACTGCCAGCAACGCGTTCTTCCGCTCCTCGATGGTGCCGACGCTGAGCAGGTAGGGGGCTCCCGGCATAGTCCCCCCTCCTTTGAACCTTGGCGAGAAGCTCTGGTAGATGACGCTGATTTTCTCTTCGGGCACATGTCCGAGCTCCATGATGTCACGCTTCGTACACTCGCTAATGGCTATGATGTGGTCGGCCTCGCGCACCGTCTGTCTGAACTTCCATGTGTAGAGCTTGGTGTCAATCCAATGGTAGTACTCCGGATGCCGGATGAATATCAGGTCGTGAATGGTCACCACACTACGAATGCCTGCCTTGCGTAGTCCTGAAGGCAGCTCGCCTGACAGTCCGTGGAAGAGCTGTACGCCGTCAGCTACCAGGTCTTTCACCACTCCGCGGCTTCGCCAGTAGTTCTTTGCGAGGGGAGAGAGGAGAGGGGAGTAAGGAGAGAGGGATGCAGGATAGCGGAAGCTGACATTCGGGCGCACGGCTATCTGTGAGCGCAGCTCGTAATGCCCCTCGTCAGGGGCATAGAGCAGCAGCTGCAGTTCGTTGGCGCCTGTCGCGGCAAGGTCGTTCACCAGCGTACGACTGTAGCTGCCCAGTCCCGTGGCGTTGCGCACCACCCGTTTTGCATCGAACCCAATGATTGTCTTCATGGGTGCAAATGTAAGCATTTATTCTTGAAATGCCAAAGAATTCTTCACCAAAATCTTTTTCCCGTTCCTGATGTAAAGACCGGGGGACAGTTGGCTGTCTTTTATTTGCTGCCCTTGCAGGTTGTAGGCGGGTGTTGGGTGCTGGGTGTTGGGTGTTGGGTGTTGGGTGTTAGGGTTAACGTTAATGCCCGTGGTGGTGATGACTTGCGTCGGCGCGGTCTGTCCCTCAACGTAGTAGCCGTGGTTGACGAAGCTGACTCCGTCATACACCTTGTTGTTGCCGCCGTTGTACGAGATGATCAGGCTGGCTGGCACCTCGTCAGTCTTTGTCAGCACGTACTTATAGACGTAACGTCCCGTTGCGGTCTGCCCCATCAGCGTCATGGGGTCACCGGGCCAGTTGGTGTTGATGCAGAAGTAGTCTCCGCCCTTGCCGCCGTCCCAAGCCCACACGGCATAGTCACGCTCGGTGGCTGTCTCAAAGAAGATGCTGATTTCGTCGGCATGCTCCAGTGTGGGGTTATAGACCTCGAGTTCGGGGAGCGTCTCTTCGCTGAAGCTGCCTTTCACATATACCTTATACCCCTTGGCCTCAAGGCTGACGGCTGCTGACGACTGGAGGTTCACCTTGCTGCGGCTGACCCCCTGCTGAATGGTCTCACTATTCAGCCACAGACCGTATTCGCCAGCGCTGACTCCCGAGACGTTGACCGTGGCCTGTGCCGTGCCCAGGTTGAGCACTACCAGAGCCTCGCTGCCACCGTTGCTGACCTTATAGGCATAGACGGAGCTGTTGCCTGTGGAAAGACTGCTGACGGCAGCCCCCTCGGCGAAGGCACCCACGCTGTGTTTCATGGCACAGAGCGTACGCACCGTGTTGAGCATTTTCTTATCTACATTGCCCCAGTTAATTTTGGTGTCGGCAAAGTAGTCCAGCTTCTGGCTTCCGCCCGTCTCCTGTCCGTTGTAGAGCAGGGGCATGCTGCCCAGCGTGAATGTGAGCACGGTGAGGCTGTAGCGGTTGTCGCCATAGACGGTGGCAAGGGTGCCGGCATCCATGTTCTGGTCGTGGTTGGTCAGGTAGAGCATACGCTTGAAACTCTTCCCGCTGGAAGCTGTCAGCAGGCTGTTGACGCGGCTCTGCAGCGTGTTGGCGCTGGTGCCGTTCTTAAACTGTGCCAGCTGACTCTGGAAGCCCCAGGCATAGTCGTAGTCGAAGCCCACGTCGGCCAGCCGTGTAACGTCAGTGAGGTCGGCCTCGGCCAGGAAAGTAATGGTCTTTCCGCTTTTGTGCCCTTTTATCTCGGGAATGGCTGCTGTCCAATAGGTGGCGGGAATCTGCTGGCTCGACACGAAGTCACAGCGGAAGCCGTCGATGTCAGCCTCGTCAATCCAGAACTTCATACAGTCGTTCATGGCCTGCCTCAGTTCAGGCTTGTAATAGTTGAGCTGCCACACGTCGTTATAAGTGATGTAGCCCGAAGAGGGGTGGCGGAACTCCTGCTGACCGTTGTATCCGTAGTATTCGGGATGAGTGGTTACCCACGTGGCTTCTGTCGCCGTATGGTTGGGCACCCAGTCGAGCCACACCTCCATGTGCAGCTCGTGAGCACGGCTGACGAAGTTCTTGAGGTCTGTCAGCGTGCCGTACTTGGCATTCACCGCCTTGAAGTCGGTAGCAGCGTAGGGGCTACCAGATGCCCCACGGGGGTAGATGGGCATGAGCCACACGATGTCAACGCCCAGCGTCTTCAGCTCGTCCAGTCGGTCACTGGCTGCCGTGAAGGTGCCTGCCTGGGTAAAGGCGCCTACGTTCATTTCGTAGATGACCTGGTGGCCAGCCTCATTCACCGCCGCGGCAGAGTTGATGTTGTCAATGTAGTCGGTCTGCGCTGCTAACCTGCCCGTGGACAGGGTTAGCATGCAGAAAATGGTTAGTAATATTGATGCTTTTTTCACCATGTTGATTTGAGATTTATTTGTTGGGTGTTGGGTGTTGGGGGTTGGGTGTTGGGGGTTGGGGGTTGGGTGTTGGGGGTTGGGTGTTAGGTGTTGGGTGTTAGGGTTAGCGTTATCGTTAGCGTTAACGTTAGCGTTGAGCGTGTCTTCGCACCTCGTACCTCGCACCTTCGACCTTACCCCTTAACATAAACCGCAAAGCCCTTGGCCTCAAGCGTTATCGGGGTGTTGGCATCGAGTGTTACCTCTTTGGCTGACGGTCCGTCGCTGACGGTCTGGCTGTCGAGCCACTGGGTATATTGGCCGGCAGGAATGTCTGCGCCTGTGACCGGGCTGGGTGAAGTGCCTAAGTTCAGTAGCACGAGTACGTCGCCGCGCTGGTAGGCCAGCACCGTGGGACTGCTGACTGCGAGGAACTTTACGGGTGCCGAGGCGGCCAGCGAGAGTTGCGAGTGGTGCAGCGCCACGAGGGTGCGTACGGTGTTCAGCATCTTGCGGTCCACCTGGTTCCACTTCACTTTGGCATCAGTAAAATAGTTCAGAGTGTCGGGGTCGCCTATCTCCTGTCCTTGATAGAGCAGGGGCATACCGTAGAAGGTGAACTGCAGCACGGTCAGCGCATAGCGGTTGTCTCCATAGAAGTCCTTCAGCGTGTGACCGCCGTCGTTATAGTTCTGATCGTGGTTGGTCAGATAGACCATGCGGCGGTTCTTAATGGCATCAGAGGCTTTCAGGAACTTCTCACAGACCGCCCTGAGTGAGTCAGCCTTGTCGCTGTCCCTGAACTTCCATGCCAGGTCTGCCTGGAAGTCCCATGCGTAGTCGTAGTCGAAGCCACAGCTGTCAATGCGGATGTTCTCTGGATTGCTGATGTCAGTCTCGCTGAGGAACTCTATGGGGTCCCCTCCCCTCCAACCTCCCCGAGAGGAGGCTTTTGGGGTCAGCGTCTTCAGTTGGGCAATGATGTCCTGCCAGTAGCTGACGGGAATGGTGGGGCTTGAGACGTAATCGCAGCGGAAGCCATCCACGTCGCACTCGCTTATCCAGAACTTCATCGCACCGTTCATCTCGCTGACGAGTCCCTGGTCCCGGTAGTTCAGTTCGAAGACGTCGCCCCAGCCGTGGGGGTGAATCATCTGTCCCTTGTCGTCCTTCGTGAAGTATTCGGGATGCTCCTGCACCCAGGAGTTCTCCACTGCCACATGGTTGGGCACCCAGTCGAGCCACACCTTCATGCCCAGCTCGTGGGCACGGGCCACGAAGGCCTTCAGGTCGCTCACCGTGCCATAGGCAGGATTCACGTCCCTGAAGTTCATCGAGGCGTATGGGCTGTGCATGGTTTCACCACGCGGGTAGATGGGCATGAGCCAGACGATATCCACGCCCAGCGTGTCCAGCCGGTCCAGCTGCTGCTGTGCGGCCTTGAAGGTTCCCTCAGCGGTGAAGGCCCCGATGTTCAGTTGGTAGATGATGCGGTTTTCAGGTGTGACAGGCTCCGTGTTGTCAACCTTAAAGGCGCAAGGCGCCTGGCCGCATGCTGCCAGAAGCAGCAGGGCCAGGGAAAGAAGCAGGTTGCGCCTTGTTATTATCTTTAATTGATGCTCCATGGTTATTTCTCCGTCCATCCGTTCTCAGTTACCGTGAAGTAATAGTCGCTGCCGGTAATGATGGCTGGTCCGTCAACCTGCAGACCGTTTCCGGCATTGTTCAGAATGAGATGGTACTCCTGTCCTTCACCGTCGTAGGTGAACACCTGATAGGTCACACCGCCTACCGTCTCCTGCGAATAGCTGGTGTTACCAGGCCAGCCGCCGAAGAGCTCGGGCAGTCCGTCGCCCCAGGCATAGAGTCCGAGTGCGTCCCAGCCCGTCTGGTTGTCAATGTAAATCTTATGGCTGCCGTCTGTTGGCTCCGGTGTCACGCTGCCGCCACCGCCCTGGTAGTCCTTGCTGATTACCTCGTAGCCACCGTCGAAGATGCGGAGATAGATGTCGTGGTCGATGGTGAAGTTCAGGTCACCGCCTTCCCACTGTACACCGCCGTTATTGTTGTTGGGAATGAGGTTGAGGTTCAGTCCGGTGTTGGCCTCGCCCAGGTCGAAGTAAGTATATTCCAGTCCGTTGATGGTCTGAATGCCAGTGGCAGGCATGCCTGGCCAGCCGCCGAACGCCTCTGCATCGCCCCAGGCATAGAGTGCCAGGTCTGTCTGGCTCGACTCGTTCAGGATGAACAGTGCATAGCCGTCGTGCTGTATGACGGGTTCAGCACCAATCTCTTCCACTCCCTCTGCCGTGATGCGCAGGTAAATGTCACGGTCCAGAGTAAAGGCGAAGTCAGGCAGCTGCAGTCCGTTGCCTCCATTGTTGAAGATGAGGTTCTCGGCCAGTCCCGTGTTCTCCTCGCCCATGTCGAAGTATTTCCACGTCATGCCTTCGTGAGTGTAGGTTCCCGTTGGTGACATGCCGGGCCATCCGCCGTTAAGGTCGTTCACGTCGCCCCACATGTAGAGGTTCAGAGCGTCCCATCCTGTCTGGTCGTCCACGTAGATGCGAATGCCGTTATGGTCTGGCTCTGGTGCCTCTCCGCCTTCCCAGTAATAGGCCTCCCAGCGTTGTCCCCAGATGTTGGTGAAACTGCCCACGACGGGGTTGTCGGTGTGAGTGGCCAGTTCGCCGCTGACGGTGTATTCGAGTCCTTGTGTGGCTGAATAGAAGCGGAATCCGTCAGCCAGCGTCTTACCGCCCGCGAAGGTGCTGGGGTCCAGGTAGATGCCCCATTTCTGGTTACTGTTGGGTGCCTTGGTCAGCTTGTACTGTTCCAGTTTCGGTTCAGCTCCTTCAACGTCAGTACCGTTAAAGGCACCTACGATGTAGAGTTCCTCGTCGGCAGTGGTGCCGAAGGGTGCTATAAACTCCAGCAGGATGCGGTCGTTGCGTGTCTCAAACTGCTGACGTTCGTGGTCGAAAATGATGTCGTCGTTGCTCTTACAGCCTGTCATGGAAAGTAAAAGGGCAAGAAGGTAAAAGGGTAAAAGTCCCATTACCATTCCTTTTGTCGTTTTGACTATATTCTTATTCATAACTCACAATATTATATTATTTCTTCAGTGCAGAAGCAAATTCTTCACTTTTCATTCTTCATTTAATTAATAGTTGGGGTTCTGAATCAGTCCCGGGTTCACGCCCAGTGCCGACTGCGGCAGGGGGTACCACTCATACTTACGGTCGCGCTTGGCAGGCAGGCTGACGCCGTCCTCCGTGGCACGTCCCCAGAACCACCATGTGCCCTGCGTAAACTTGTCGAAGCGGCGCAGGTCAGTGCGGCGGCGGTTACCCTCGCCCAGGTATTCCTTGCCCCACTCAGAGAGCATCCAGTCCATGTCGAAGTTCTGGAATCCCGGTCCTGGCACGCTCAGTGCCTGCGTGCGGTCGGCACTCTTGAAGTAGCGCTGGCGCACGTTATCGACATACTTCTTGGCCTCGCTGCTGTTGCCCTTGCGCATTTCGCACTCGGCCACGTTCAGGTAAGCCTCTGCCAGTCGGAACTGTACGTCGTCAATGCTCTTGAAGCCACCCGCCTCGTCGTTAGGATAGAGCGGGTACTTCACCAGACGGACCCCCGAGTTAGTCTCACCCCAGCGGGGGTTCATGACCACTTCGAGCGTACGACCCGTATTGAGGAACGTGCCTACCTGGTCAACATACACCAGGTCCTGCCCGTCGCGGTCGGCATCAGCCTTCAGCACGTCGCCCGTTCCGAAGTTGGCGCGCATGGTGCCCTTCAGGAACATGCCCGGTCCGTGAGTCTTCGTCACCACGTCGTACGTGTAGTTCTGCTTGCGAATGTCACGGTTGTCGAAGCGCTCGTACGGAGCACCCAGCTTGTCGTTGTAGGGAGCATCAAGGAAACACTTAGCACCGATGGTTCCACCCGTGGGCAGCACCTCGCCAGCATTGTCGAATGACGGTACCAGGCAAACGCAGTTCCATGCACCAATGCCGTCGTACGACTGTCCGAAGTAGTCGGCATATCCATACCACATGCCCACCATGGTGCGCACGTTCGATATAGCGTTGGCAGCACCCTGTCCGTCCTCGGCAGCCAGTGCGAAGATGACCTCGGGGCACTTCACGTTGTCAATGCTGTACAGGTCACGATAGTTGTCGGCCAGCGCATAGCTGCCAAACTCACCGTTGATAATCTGTTTCGACAGGGCTTCACACTCGTCGTAGTGGCTCTCACCGATAAATACCTCTGCATTGAGCAGCAGACGGGCTTTCAGCATGCGGTTCATGGCCTGGTTGGCACGGTTCACCATAGAGTGGTTCTGGTCGTCCTTGGCCAGTGCACCCACCGTCTCGTCCAGTTCAGTGGCTATGAAGTCATAAATCTTCCTGCACGACGTGTTCCAGTCCGCGTCAGCCGTCCCCGGCACCTCGCTGCTGGCCGACGTGTTCAGCGGTAGTGCACCTCCCCATATCTCGAAGATGCAGTAGTAGTTCCAGGCCCTGATGGTGCGGACCTCTGCCACGTACTGTGCCAGTTTCCCGTCGCTCATACCCACCGAAGCGGCACTCAGCCCCTCCAGGTCGTTGAGCAGCAGGTTGGCCAGTCCGATGGCCGTCCATGCCCCTGACCACGCATTCTGAATGATGGTCGATTCCGAGTTCCAGTTATGCCAGGAGAGCACGGTCTTCATGGCCTCGTCCCAGCCCCACTGTCCACCGTTCCACACGCGCCAGGTAAGCTGGTCGGCGGGATATTCTGCGAGGTGGAAGAAATTCTCACCTGCCAGCGTCTGCGATGTCTGTCCGTAGATGGCGGCCACAGCCCCCTCTACGCTGGCCTCGTTCTGATAATAGAGGCTGGCATCAATGCGGTCATAGACCTTCTCGTCCAAATCGGTACAGGAAATGAAGAACGAAGAATGAAGAATGAAGAATGCTGCGCCGAGCAACTTCATCGTCATGTTCATGCCTCTTTTTCCTTTATTGCTAATTATCTTTTTCATACTGTTTTGATTTGAGATTTATTTTTTGTCTAAGGTCTAAGGGAACCGGTCTAAGGGCTTAAGGGTTGAGCGTTGAGCGTGTCTTCGCACCTCGTACCTCGTACCTTTGACCTCGTACCTTTGACCTTCATTCTTCACTCTTCACTTTTCATTAAAAAAATCACTCTTCATTTAAATAAATTAGTGGAATCTTACCGTTACGCCAAGGCTCAGCTGTGTAGCCTGTGGGTAGGCACTGTTAGAGTCGATGCCCGGGGTGATGCCAGTAGAAGTGACAATCGAGGGGTCGTTGCCCTTGTAGCCCGTCAGGGTGAAAAGGTTCTTGGCGGTCAGATAGACGCGCAGGCTCTCCAGCAGTTGGCGGTTCTTCGGTGTGAAGGTGTAGCCCAGCGTCACATTGTCCAGCTTCAGGTAGTCACCGTTCTCTAAGAAGTAGCTACTGATGATGCCGCCGCCCGAGAGTATGTCGTCATAGTCGGTGTAGGCCGTGCGCAGCACATTGTCAGTACCGCATCCCTTCAGTCCCATGCCGTACTTGCGCATGTTGAAAATCTTGTAGCCCAGTGCCGAGCGGAAGAGGGCGCTCAGGTCCCAGTTTTTATAGCGTACGCTGTTGTTCCACGACAGGAAGTGCTTGGGTGCACCGTTGCCGATGTTACGCTTCCACGAGGGGTCAGCCTGTGCGGCAGGCACCTTGTTACCCTCGTTGTCTAAAATGAGTAGCAGACCGTTCTCGTCGATGCCCGCATGCTGATAGCCGTAGAACTGTCCTATCTTGCCGCCCTCCTCCACGCGGAAGAAGTATTCGCTGGTTCCCACACCCGGCTTCTGGTAGAGGTCGAGGTACGCCATCTTATAGACATCGCTCGACAGCTTGGTGAGCTTCGTGTCGCCCATGCTCCAGTTCACACCGGTAGTCCACTTCACGGCGGTCTTGGCCAGCACGTCATATTCTAACGACACCTCTACGCCCGTGTTCTTTGTCGTCCCCACGTTCACCAGAATGCTGTTGTAGATAAAAGGCGGCTGCGGAGCCGTGTAATTGTAGAGCAGATCCTGCGAGCGACGGTCGAAGTACTCCACGCTACCGCGTAGGCGGCTGTCGAAGGCCACGAAGTCCAGACCGATGTTGAAGGCGGTCGATTTCTCCCATGCCAGGTCGGGGTTGGCGTTCAGCGAGGGCGCATAGCCGTTCACCCACTGGTTGTTCATCAGGTAGGCGCTGTAGCTGCTGTAGGTAGCCAGCGACTGGTAGGCGTTAAAGTCGGAGCGTCCCGTCACACCGTAGCTGACGCGGGGCTTCAGGCTTTGGAACGTCTTGGCCAGACTGGCGGCAAACGGTGTGCGGGTAATTTCCCATGCCAGAGAGGCTGAGGGGAAGCTGCCCCACTTGGTGTTGGTGCCGAACTTGGTGCTGCCCTCACGGCGCATGGATACCGACGCAAACAGCATGTCGTTAAAATTATAGTTCAGACGGCCGAAGAAGCCTATGAGCGTCGCCTCCGACGAGCCGCCCCAGAGGCTGGCCTTGCCATCCTGCAGGGCCGTGCCGTTGCCAATGCCATACCATCCCATGCTGTCATAGACGAAGTCCTTGTTCTCGTTGCCGCTCTGCTCCCACTTGGTGCGCTCCCAGCTGTATCCCAGCACAGCCTTCAGCTGGTGCTCCTTGAGAGTCAGCGTGTAGTTGACAAGCCACTCCAACCGGTTAGTCCACCACTTCTGGTAGTTCACGTTCGCACGTCCGTCGTAGCCGTTCCAGTACGACTCACTCGACGTGGAGGGGGTGTAGAAGTTCGACTTCAGGTCGTTATACTGCATGGCGTAGCTCAGCGACGTGTTCAGGTAGTGCTGGTCGAGCTGCAAAATGTTCAGTTTCACGTCGGCATTACCCAGCAGATAGACGCGGTCGCCATTGCTGATGTTTTCGCGCAGGTCGTTCACGGGATTGTGAATGTCGGTGGGAGAGTTAGGCTGATAGTACGTTCCATCAGCATTCTTCACAGGAATGGTGGGATTCATGGTCAGCGCCGTGTCAAATAGTCCGTCGTTGCCCCAGTCCTCGTGAACACGGCGCCCCGAGAGCGAGGCATTGAACTGCAGGCGGTTGTCGAGCACGCGCTGTTCGCCGACAAAGCGTGCACCATACTCCTCACGTCCGGAGACGATGTCGAGACCGTTACCCTTTTTGTAGTTCAGTGAGAGGCCAAAGTAACCGTTCTTCGTAGAGCTGTCAATAGAAAGGTACTGGTTCAGGTTGTAGCTCATGGGGCGGGTAATCTCGTCCCACCAGTCAGTGTCGCCGCCGTAGTCCTGACCGCGGCGTGAGCGGCGGAACTCCTCTGTTGTGAGGATGTCAGGCTTAGCCTTGGCAAAGTTCAGGGCAATGTAGCTGTCGTAGGTCACGTTCGTCACTCCCTGCGTGCCTGAGCCCTTCTTGGTGGTGACGAGTATGACACCGTTGGCACCGCGCGTACCATAGATGGCGGCAGAGCCGGCATCCTTCAGCACGGTGATACTCTCCACGTCCTGAGTGGCAATGTTGCGCAGGTCACCGCCCGCAATACCGTCAATAACAATCAGCGGACCGTTGGAGGCCGTCAGCGACCCCGCACCGCGTACCTGAATGTCGGTCATGGCGTTCGGGTTAGCATCGGCCGTGGCGGCTACGTTCAGGCCCGTCACCTTACCGGCTATCAGTGCCATGGCATCGCTGGCAGCACCCTGGTTAAACTGTTCCCTGCTCACCTGTACCACCGAGCTCGAAATCTCTTTCTTGGCCATTGAGCCGTAGCCCACCACAACTACTTCATTCAGCTGGGCTACATCTTCCGACAGCATAACCTCCATGCCGTCCTGAGCCTTCACCTCCTGCGGCGTGTAGCCGATGTAGGTAATGGTCAGCGTGGCACCAGGCTTACACTGAAGCTTAAAATTTCCGTCAAAGTCAGTGACGGTACCATTGGATGTTCCCTTCTCCATGATGCTGGCACCAATGATGCCCTCACCCGTTTCGTCCTTCACAAGTCCACTAATGGTGGTCTGTGCCGAAACATCCAAGGCAAAAAACACAACCGCCAGTAATAACAGCAGGCGGTCGAAAAGACTCTTTGTTTTTTCCATTGTCTGATGATTTTTAATTATTAATTAGAGAGTATATATTAACTTTAATGCTTTATCTTTTTAACCTCTATCGCAGCTCCTCCGCTGCGGGATAGTTTCAGGTGCAGTATGCTTTGGCTGTTTACCTCTACCTGACGAATGGTCATGGCGTAGGGATTGGTCTCGTAGTCGGCATCAGGGCCGTCTTCGTAGATGATGGCGAGATAGGTGGCGTCAGCATCGAGGAAGTCGAGCGTCAGGTCTATGTTGCGGGCCTCCTCGTTGGTGATGCTGCCAATGAACCAGCGGTCGCCATTGCGCTCCTGACGGGCCACAGTGACGTATTTCCCTATTTCACCATTGGGAACCAACGTTCTGTTCCACGTCGTAGGGCAGCCCTCGATGAATGTCAGGGCGGGCTGTCCCTCATAGTTTTCGATGGCATCGGCTGCCATCTGCAACGGGCTGTAAATGACCACAAACTCGCCCAGCTGTTTGGCCAATGTGCTATGAGGATGGGTTCCCGGCACTATCTCTGAGAAGTTGAAGATGGCAGGCGTGAAGTCAGTCGGACCAGCCAGACAACGGGTGAAAGGCAGTGTCACGGTGTGGGCTGGCGGGTTGCCTCCGTTCCTGTCCCATGCGTTATACTCCTGTCCGCGCACACCCTCCTGTGTCATCAGATTCGGCCATGTTCGCTGAATGCCCGTAGGCATGGCCGGCTCGTGGTTATCAATCATGATGTGGTACTTTGCTGCCGTCTCAATCACCTTGCGGTAGTGGCGAATCCCGTACTGAGACTTGGCCAGTTCCTTTCCATCGAACAGGTGCTCTACGTAGCCTGTCTTCACGGCACGTATGCCCAGACGGCTGTACCAAGCGAAGGCAGAGTCCATCTGCTCCTCCAGCAGACGGGTGTTCCCCCATGTCTCTGTGTGGCCGATGAAACGTACCCCCTGCGACAGCGCATAGCGGCATACCTCCTCTATGTCGAAGTCGGGGTAGGCCTTCAGGTAGCTGATTTGCTCACCTTCGCCCCACCCTGGGTTCCAGCCCTCGGCCAGTACACCACTGAAACCGTGGCGGGCGGCAAAGTCTATGTAGCGTTTCACGTTGGCGGTCGTGGCACCGTGCTTAGGTCCCATTTCCCATGTATTTTGTTTCTTGTGTATGCTCCACCATACACCGATGTAACGGCCTGGTTCTATCCATGATGTGTCGTCAATGCGCGATGGTTCATTCAGGTTCAGCATCAGTCGCGAAGTCATCAGCTCACCTGCTGTTTTACCTATAATAATAGTACGCCAGGGCGACTTCGTTTCATCTTCACAATATACCTTTACTCCATTCTGCCAAGGGGAAAGGGCAGTGCGCAAACACACAACTCCCTCGGAGGCAGGATGGGAGGCTAAATTGATGCTGGCATAATCTTCCAGTGCTGCCTCGTGGATGGCCAGAAAGATGTCAGGTTCATATTCTATGGTCAGTGGCGTACAAACGGTGTCCTTCCTGCTCAGCAGGTCAGGAGTATATATGCCCTCAAAATATGCTGTGCGGTTCGTAGGAATCGACCATGCCGTGGCATCGTGGGCCAGGTTAAACTCCGTCAGTTCGTCCATGATGCAGTACGAGCCGCTGCCGTGCACCATATAGCGGAAGCCCACACCGTCGTTAAACACGCGGAAACAAACATCCATGCTCCGGCCACCCTTTTGTCTGAAACTTACTATCAACTCGTTATAGTGATTGCGCACTGTATCCTCTTCACCCCACGGCTGCACCCAAATCTCGTCCTTTGAGTCGCGGTGGGAACCTGTCATAGTGACGTTCGTTCCTAACTGTCCGTCATTGAAGAGAAAGCCCAGCTGAGAAGGAAGTACAAGTGGTTTAGCCGCATACATTATAGTATAATATGATCTGTTGGCCTTCACGCCGACGGCTACCGTCACGGTGCCGTCGGGTGAACTAACCAAAAAATTCTTTGCCTGTACTGTTGCAAAGAACCAACTACAAATCATACTAACTACTAATATACTAACTAACTTATGCATGTAAATCATTATTTTTTTAGTTATTGTTTCGATTTCGGTTGCAAAGATAAAGGGTTCTCCTTGCACCTGCAAATGGCTCAAACAAAAATCAAAACACAGAAAAATGTAAATATTTGTGATTCAATATAGTTCAGGTCTATACCCCTAAAGAAAATCAAAACATTTACAAATAGAATATGGCCCTTTTTTGCGCTTTTTGATGACCTTATGTTTGGCGGTTCAAAAGAATTTTCCTACCTTTGCATACGGAAGCAATGACTAAAGACTGAAGAAGATGAAAAAATTAGTTGCCACCCTGTTTACAACCCTGCTCATCGTAGCCTGCGGAGAACAGAACCCTGACAAACAGACGGTCAGGCTGTACCAGACACTTGACAGTCTGATAGTGTGTCACGACCAGTTAGTTGCTGCAAAGGAAAAACAAATCATGTCGCTTACTAATGGCTTGCAAGGAGTGAAGTTGACACCCGAGCAGGAGTACGATATGAACCTGCGGCTCTTCGACGAGTACCTGGCTTTCCGCTTCGACTCCGCCTACAGTTACATTCACCGTAATATGCAGCACCCGTTGGCTTCTGCTGATGCTGAGCGCCATGCCGTCAGTGCCATACGCATGGCTCACATCCTCAGTGTGTCAGGAATTTTTAATAATGCCCGTCTATTGTTGGACAGCATTAAGCCGGCACAACTTTCCACAGTCACCCGTATTGCTTATTACAACCAGCGTGCAGAGTTGAATCTCTATCGGTCGGAGATGGCTCAATACACTCCTTACTTCATGTAGGATTGCTTTAAACTTTTACAAGTAACTGAAACACAGATAGAAACGCGGTGTTTCCAGAATTGAACGGTACAAAAAAGCGCAATAGCA
>ONRS01000161.1 GCA_900320255.1 uncultured Prevotellaceae bacterium | reverse complement strand
TCTTATGTTACGAACAACAAGGTATTGCTTTAATTGAAATGGGCGTTTTAGATTCTGCCATAATTATTTCGGAAAAAGTATCAGACTAGTACACTCAAAATGGCTATCCTAAGAACTCAGCGATTGCATTGGGCAGTATTATCAATACACTGATTTCCCAAGGTAATTATGAAAAGGCAAGCCGCTATATGAAAAGGTACGAAGAAGAATCAGGCCTATTTAACAGATATGGAGATATTGAAAAAGGAAGAGAAACGTACTATTTCTTTAAAGGGAACCTATTTCTGAAAGAGCAAAAGCTTGATTCTGCAGAATATTGATATAGACGAGAGTTACAAAATGGCTTGGATTTCAGCAACCAAAATGGGAGTGCCCTTGGCCTTGCCATGGTCTTTGAGCAGCGCCACCAGCCCGACTCTGCCGCTAAATACTACCAGTATGCCTATGCCATGAACGACTCCGTGTATGCACAAATGGCAACTGAGGAAGTGGCGAGGATGCAGGCCATGTACGACTACAGCCGTCATCAGCAGATAGCAAGCAAAAAGACGGAAGAAGCGCGAATAGAAAGAACGAATCGCTATCTGGCTGTAGGAGTCATCATCATTCTTTTGCTGCTCTTTAGCGTTATCGTCATCCGTTTCATCCGTAAAGAAAAGAAGGGGCTGACGCTATACCGGGAAACACTCGGGGAACTGAAGTCTGTCCGCTCCGAAAGAGACTCCCTGAAAGCCCATGAGTCAGAATATGAGCAGCTCATTGCTACGAAGGAGAAGAGAATCACCGAACTGGAAAGGTTCCTTAGCAAGTACGGTAAGCAGTTGTATTTTACGAAAGCCAATGCCGAAAGGTGCCTTCAGGAGTCAGTTACTTACAAGCGAATAAGCAGCATAGCGGTCAGGGGACGTAACCTTACCGAAGCAGACTGGGGGGACGTCCGTCTGCTTGTGTCCGAATATCTTCCAGGCTTTGATGACTTCATGGTTACAAACAAGTCACAGCTGAAAGCCAACGAATACCCGATTTGCCTGTTACTTCGTTTGCACTTCAAGGCCGTCGATATAGCCGACATGTTGGACATTTCGAAGTCTCAAGTGTCGCTGTTGTGCGCCGACATCATGCAGAGACTGTTCGAAAAGAAGGGCGGTTCCAAGGAATTGTCCTCCTTATTAGCAAAAATATTTTAGCAACTCTTTGACCTACTGCTGAGGTCAATCTCGGGTTCAGGCGGATTTCCGACTCCCGCTGCGTTGAGTATCAGGATTTGCAATCCGTAAAATTACTTTCGGTGGCAGTTGTTTTGCATTGAAAATGCTGATACTCAACGCAGCGGGATTCAGGAATCCCGCTGAACATGACACCTTGTATGGTATTAGTACTCCCCCTACAGGGGGAGTTAGAGGGGGTCAGGAGTTAAAGGGGGTCCGGGGGCCAGTCCTCAAAAATGCACCGCCACATCCATGCCCACCTGAAGCGGATTGGCACGCTGGGCAAAGTAATGCTCACCCCTTGCGGCTGACGACATGATGGCAAAGGTGTTGAACTTGGTGTCGGTTAGGTTACGGCCCCACAGGCTGACAACCACAGGGCCGAAGTCGTAGTCGGCATGGGCACCCAATACGGCATAGAACTTCTGGCTGAAGGTGTTGGCCTCGTTCCACCATATTTTGCCCTGACCCATCAGGTTGGCACCTATGGTGAACCGGCTGACGTGATAGTCGGCCATGAGGCTGAAGGAGTGCTGGGGCACGAAGGGCACGTAGTTGTCCTCGTAGGTGTCGTACTCGTCGAACTTGGCATTGGTGAAGGCGTAAGAGGCCCCCCACTCTAACTGGTTGTCGAAGGCTCTGCCGCGCAAAGCCAACTCCATGCCGCACGAGTGGCTCTTTCCGGCATTCGTCATAATGCGGCCGTAGTTGTAGCCCGGGCTCATGACGGAGAGCTGCTGGTTGCGAATCTTCATGTAGAAGAGGCTGAGGTCGGCATGCAGCCGTCCGTCGAAGAGGTTAAGGTGGGTGCCCAGTTCAAAGTTCCACGACTCTTCGGGCTTGTAGCTGATGGTCTCCTCAATATTATCGTAGTCTTGTGTTGTATGTTCCACGTCGTAGTCGCCGCGCATGGCCTTCTGCTGATTTGCGTTCAGGTCGGTCTGCAGAATGTCGGAGAACATCTGAATGTTGTAGCCACCCATGCGGTAGCCCTTCGACACGAGGCCATAGATGTTGCCGAGGCCGTCGTCGAGCATCCAGGTGAGCCCGAACTTGGGCAGCAGCTGGGTGTAGCCCTTCGAGCGGTTGTCAACCAGATGGGACGTGAGCGTGTAGGTAGCCTGACGTTCTGCCGTTCCACCCGTCATGGCCATGTAGGCCAGCGCATCGTAGTCAACCTTCACGCGGTCGTAGTTCAGGCGCAGGCCGAGAGTGAGCTTCAGCCTGTCGGTCAGCATGATGTTCGACTCGTGGAAGGCTCCGAAGTTGAAGGTCCTTGAACGGAACGTCTCGGGCACAGCCATTTCAGCCGACATGGTGATGCCAGCCTTCTCAATGGCGGCCTCGGCAGCCTTCTGGGCGGCGGCCTCGGCAGCTGCCTCGGGCATGCCCCGCTCCATCATCTGCTGTTTCATCTGGGCTACCATCGACTGTAGCATGGCACTCTTCATGGCGTTGGTAATGGCCGAGCCGATGGGGCCCGTAATAGCATCGCCGAAGCAGACGGGCGCGTCGGTATGCAGCCATTGGTAGGCACCGAAGAGTCCGCTGGCATGCTGCCAGGTCTGCTGGCCTCGGCTACGCAGCACAAACTCCTGGGTAATGGCATTCTGCTTCTGCCGCTGCACAAGCTGCAGGAAGTCGGGCGTCATGTAGTCCTGGTCCATCTTCATGCGGTCTTGCAGAAACTGGTAGCTCGTGGTCGATGTGAAGAGCAGTCGGGGCATCTGATAGCTGACGGTCAGTCCTGAGTTCACCATGTTGCGACGGTAGCCGTTCATGATGGTGGTGGCGGGGTCCTGCACGTCAAGGCTGTAGGGGCTGACCGAGCTGGATTCAATAGGCTGGAACTCGCCATAGCCAAAGCCGTTCTGGTTGACCCATTGGTAGTCGCCGGTCAGGTCGAAAGTGAGCTTCTGCGTGGGGGCATAAATCAGGCGCAGCTTGGCGCCTGCCTCTAAGCTCTTGTCGTTCTTGTCAGAGAAGTTCTGGTTGTCAATAAAGCCCTTCAGCCCGCTGTAGAAACCGGCTACAGTAAAGGCCAGCCGGTCGCTGGGCCGGTGGTGGTGGGCTACCTCGACGTTACGCCAGAGTCCCGTCCCGATGCCGAGCCGTATGTCGGTACCCTGATAGTTCATGGGGTTCTTGGAGTAGATGCGCACCAGTCCACCCTCGGCGTTTTGCCCGTAGAGGGTGCTCTGTGGGCCGCGCAGCACGTCAACACGGTCAATCATGTAGAAATGGTGGTTGAAGGCAGCCTTCGACAGCAGGGGAATGTTGTCATAATACACGCCGACGGAGGGGTTCTCAATGCGCGAGCCTATGCCACGCACATAGATGGACGAGGTGAGGCGCGAGCCGTACTGCGGCATCTGGAACGACGGCACGAAGTCAGACAGCTGTCCGAGGTCGTGTATCTGGAGTTTACGCATTTCGTAACTAGTGAGCACGCTGCTGCTCAGGGGTTGCAGGCGAAGTGCCGCCGTTTCCTTCGGCTGGGCCACGACGATGACCTCGTCGAGGTTCTGCACGCGCGATGAGTCGTCAGTAAACACGTCGTTTGCCTGGGCGTTAAGTGCCAATGCTGCCAGGAGCAGGGTTACCTGAATCTTCTTTTCCTTCATAATGATCATTGATATGTTCTTTCTTTTTGGCTGCAAAGGTACGCACTATTTCTTTATTGCGCAATCCACATTTATATGGATTTCACGAAAAAAGGGGGCAGTAACTGTTCAGCGATTAATTTATCCTGCCGATAAATATCTTCCTCATCTCGCCAACGAATTACAATCCCGTAAAGGGGTACGAGCGTTTTCTTTGGTCGGATTCTTTTTTTGAGGTGTACTGATTTCGAGGAAACCCATATTTCGAGAGGATATTGCCTACAAGAACGAGATTCAGGCTGTCGGTCACCTCACGCGGGGCCTGCCCCACTTTGAGGTGAATGAATCAATATCATTCTTAGCCGATTGCTAAAGTCTGCAAAACCTAGAAGCGAAGGCCAAGGGCGCTGAGAATTCTAAGGAACATGCCTGCACCTGGCTCCACGCTGCCATTCTCTATGCGAGAGATATACGACTTGTTGGTTCACACACGCTGAGCCAATTCCTGCTGGATGACCTTCTCGCGCTTACGACTGAAAAAGTGTAATATTTCGCTAAACTTACGAAACCTCACTCTCCCCCTGTGATGCGGGAAAACTTCGTAAAACACGTTAAAAAGGAGAGGTTATGAGGTTTTTCCAAAAATTCTTTGTATCTTTGTACCCAAATGAAGATGTATCATGATACACCCATAACAAGGACATAGCGATGAGAGTGATTTGTGACGCCCCTGGACAGACGTGCAACCGGCTGTGGACCTATGTAACTTCTGTGGCCCAATGCGTTGCCGAAAACAAGAAGATGGTCATCATCTTCTATGACTGGACTATTGAGGACTTCCCCAATCTTCTGCATTGTCCGTTTATCTATTTCCCCCTATATCACAAATGGTACTTAGAGCGGGGCAATGGCTGGAACAACTATAAGGGACTTACGTGGAAGATCACCCACAACAAGACTTGGGACAAAATCTTCAAGTTTTTAGGGTTTACCAAAGGCTGGCAGACACGTACAGACACTCGATATCTTCAGAAGACCATGCCACAACTGCAAATGATATTCCGGCCAAAAGAAGAAATCATGCAGAAGGCAGAAAACATGGTAAATAATCTTCGCCAAGAAAACAACATGGTAATAGGTGTTCATATTCGACGTGGTGACTATGCCACATGGCATGGCGGGCGTTTCTTTTACGAATTAGAAGATTACCATCAATTCATGCTCACTGTACAGAATTTATATAAAGACAAACATGTCAGATTCTTTATCAGTAGCAACGAGACCTTTGACTTGAAAGTATTTGAGGGTTGCCAATGCCAGCGTTTTGGCCACGAGCCATCAGGTGCCATCCTCGATCTTTATACTCTGTCTCTATGTGACCGCATCATGGGACCTTTTAGCAGTTACAGCCGATGGGCATCATTCATCGGCGAGGTTCCCCTCTGCTTCCTTGAATCAAAAAACCAGCAGTTCACGGAGGAGAGCTTCTCTAAGATTGTGGATTTCTTCCACTTCGAGAATGGTAAGGAAATATTTGACTGGTAAACGCCTATGAGAATAGCCATACTGACATCGGGCATACTTCCGGTACCAGCCGTCAGGGGCGGGGCCGTAGAGAATCTCATTGACTTCTATTTAGAGTATAATGAGCAGCACCGCCTGCACGATATTACAATCTATAGCGTGGCCGACCCAGGAACCAGGAACCACCCGGCATTGCAATCGGAAGTTAATCATTATTATTACATAGAAATGCAAAGCCTGTGGGCAAAGATTAAAAAGGCTTTTTTCAAGCAAACGCACACAGGCGGTTACTATCACCACTCCATAGAATACTATTTCCATGAGGCTTTCAGACACATAGAGCAACATGACTACGACATGATTGTGCTGGAAAACCGCCCTGCGTATGCACTCAGATTAGCGGGAAAGACAAATGCCAAACTTGTCTATCATCTGCATAATGACATTCTGAATCAGCAGACTCTGCAGCATCAAGAACTTTACAATGCCGCAAACAGCATTATCACCATCTCGGACTATATTACACGACGAGTGAGAACCATACAGGCAGAAGACACAAAGTGTCAGACAGTTCTGAATGGTATAAACATTGCGGACTTTTCCTGTACTGAACCATTACAAGTTAAGAGGACTGACCTCGGTCTGAAAGAAAGTGACTTCGTACTGTCATTTAGCGGGCGGCTGATAAAGGAGAAAGGCATCAAGCCACTCGTGGAAGCGATGGGGCTTCTGGAGAGTTACCGTGATATCAAACTGATGATACTGGGTAGTGCCGACTTAGGCGACTCACAAGTTACCACCCCATTCCTGCAGGAGGTTTACGAAAAGGCGAAAGACCGCAACAACATTCTTTTTACAGGATATATCAACTATCAGGACATGGGGCATTACCTCCATCTGGCTAATGTTGCAGTATTGCCGTCACTTTGGGAAGAGCCTTTCGGTCTGACCTGCGCTGAGGCTTTGGCAGCAAGGCTCCCTGTAATAACAACCCGTCAAGGGGGCATACCTGAAGTGGTCAATGAGGAGTGCGCCATTCTGCTGGATGCCACAGAAGAGCTGCCTCACCACCTTGCAGAAGCCATTCTCGACCTGTACCACCACCCGGAGAGGCGACAGGCAATGAGCAATGCAGCACGCTGTCGCTCACAGCTCTTCAGCAAGCAACGCTATGCTCAGGAATTCTTCAAGGCATTGGAACAAGTTAAATAATCACAAATAGAAATAATGTACGACCTGCTAAGACTACTCCGACCGCTGCAATGGGTGAAGAACGTATTTGTTCTGGCACCGTTGTTCTTCAGCAACAACCTGCTGAATACGGAACTGCTGTTCCCTACCCTCTATGCCTTTGCCGCCTTCTGTCTGGTGTCGAGCAGCATCTACTGTTTTAACGACATTTATGACGTGGAAGCCGACCGACAGCATCCGCGCAAATGCAAACGGCCGATAGCTTCGGGTGCCGTTTCGGTCAAAGCCGGCTATGTAGCAATGGTCTGCTGCCTGCTGTTGGCAGTAACCATCGGTGTGCTGGGGCGAATCGGAATGGTTTGTCTGATAGGGCTGATTGGCTATTGGCTGATGAACGTGGCCTACTGCGTCAAGCTGAAGCAATATGCCATTATCGACGTATTCCTAATTGCTATGGGGTTTGTCTTGCGAGTACTGATTGGTGGTTTCGCTGCTCACATCTTCGTTTCCGAATGGCTGGTGCTGATGACGTTCCTTTTAGCGTTGTTCCTGGCCTTTGCCAAACGGAAGGACGACTACCGCATCTTTGAGCAGACGGGCATCATGCCACGTAAGAGCATAGTGGGCTATAACGCACAGTTCATTGACCTGAGTGTAACGATTGTGGCTACCATCACCATCGTCTGTTACATTATGTACACCATGAGCGACAGCGTCATTGAGCGCATGGGGTCCAGCTACCTGTACCTGACCAGCATCTGGGTTATTGCCGGACTGCTGCGCCACCTGCAGAACATGCTGGTCTATCAGCGTAGCGGCAGCCCCACGAAGGCGCTGGTGAAGGATCACTTCATACAGCTTTGCATAGCGGGTTGGATTGCCTCGTTTGTGGCTATTATCTATTGGTAGAGCTCTACGTAAATCTTTTCCACACTTTCTGCAACGCGCTTCGCATTAAAACGGCGAGCCACCATTTCGTGCGCTTGTTCACCACATCGCACGAGCAATTCATGATGGTTGTGCAGGCGACAAATGGCATCGGCTAACTGCTGCGGTTGCCCGAAGGGGATAACAAGTCCGTTCTGCCCATCGGTCAATAATTCCTTAGTACCATCGGTAGGCGTGGCAATTATCGCCTTTCGCATAGCCATTGCCTCAAGCAGAGCGATGGACAAGCCTTCCCATAAACTTGGCAGGCAATAGACATCGATACAATGCAAAAGGTCTGGAACATCTGTACGGAACTTGGTACGCCAGACGTAGGCTGACATCTGGTGACAGGAAATATAGGCATCAACTTCTGCATCCAAATCGCCTTCACCCACGAACAGTCCTTTTACATGTTCGTCCTGCTGATGGGCCAGACGCACAGCCTCCAGAAAATCGATGGGGGACTTCTGCTTGGTACAACGGGCAATGAAGCCTGCAACGAAGTCATCTTTGCAGAAGCCAAACTCTGGTCTTAAATCACGGTACTGACCATCGGGATTAAAGCGTTCCAGATTGATTCCGTTCTCTATGACATCGGCATGTTTTAGGCCAAAGACCTTACGACCAGTGTCGGCATTGCTTTGGGAAACGCAGATGACACGTTGAGCGAAGTGGCAGATAAGCTTCTCACTCAGACCGCGAGCAGTCTTGACAGCCCAAGACTGGTCATCATGGAAACTCCAACCATGAACGGTATAGACAAAGGGCAACTTCAAACGACGCGCAGGCCACAGCATATTGGACGCGGCACGACTGCCATGGGCATGAACTATCTGGATATTCTCATGACGCAACAGGTCGATGACCTGTTGTTGCACATGCCAGTCGAAAGCTTTCAACGTCGGAATGACATGACACTTGATTCCCATACACTCCAAACGGTCAACCATCTCACCGGAAGTAAAAGCCAATCCAACAGGTTCAAACTGTTCCTTGTCCAAATAATACGCCAAGTCAAGGAGATGGGACTCCCCTCCCCCAATCTGTCCCTGACGGATGACTTCCAACACCTTGATTCTTTGTTCCATAGATTACTATTTTTCTATCAAATGTGAGAATCATCCCTCACGCAACAAGCCTTCCATAAGAGAAAGGAATTGACCAGCTTGGGCCTTAGGTGTATATTTCTGTTGGTATTTTTCAGAAATA